>JARGOD010000036.1:43148-46540 GCA_029210205.1 Verrucomicrobiales bacterium
TGGAACACCGAGTAGCGAAGCCAATATCGCAGGCGAAAAAATCTTTGAAAGGCCTAACCAGAGCACAATCTTCGGCTTCAATCCGGGAAGGACCCGATCGAGAAGAATGAGATCACGCGTCGGCGGCCAGTTAAACGAGCTCATCTTTCGCACGAACGGATCGGCGGTGATGAACTTGTCGAGATCAGCCTGACGAATACTCGACTCGACCGCTTTGTCCCCGGCCGTAAAATTCAAATTCACCGGTATTTTGCCGGCGAGAAGAACGGCCACGTTCGCGACGATGCCGCCTTTTCCCGGAGGGAGAATAATGCCGACCCGCTTTTTTGAGGTCTCTTTCTTAACGAGCTTCGAAAGCACAATCGAAGCAGCGAGGAGCTTATCAAAGCGAAGCTCCTGGCCATCAAATCCATCGAGATACTTGCTCGTTGTCCCGTTCTTCTTGAGGCCTTTCAGGATCTCATAGGCGAGATGGCTTTTGAGAAGAGGTCTTCCTGAAAAAGCTTTCTCCGCAGCGATGAGAAGATTCTCTGTGAAGTTCGCGAGATTGGCTGCTTCCCGCTGCAGGAGATCGCCGAAGGAGAGAATGATCCGCTCAACACTTTGGCGTTCTTCGACCCCTAACGCTGAATCTTCCGGATGATCAACAAAAAGAGGCAGGACAGGCGCACTCGCACTTGTCAAAAACTGCAGAATGTTCGAAGGCACCGCCACGACCTGAGCTGCGCGGACGTGCGAGAGTCCCGGAATAAACACAACGATGCTTCCATCCGAGAGGCACTGGTGAAGTTCCTTTTTGAAAATGTCACGCGAGGCTTCATCAGAAGAGAACTCCAACGCAGCGACGTCGTCTTTGTCGAGGTGCGCCTGTAACAGAGGATCGTAGTCAAGACCCCGCTCGATGAGATAGACTAACTGGCGACCCTCGAGCAGTTTCTCCAAGTGAAGAAGGTCTTCAAACGAGAGCCGGTTTGTAATCACAAGAACGCCATCATCCGGAATATTTTCCTCACCGTGGAGTTCAAGTTTGTCGCTTTGTCTGGCCATGATCAAAAATTGTCGCGTGTTTTTGTCGGAATTCGACAAGTTTAGCGATTTTACCCTTCAAAAACACTTCCCTTTTCCCTTAAGTGACTGGCTCAATCACGGATTCGCTACTTTGCAGGATCCGCGGTAACGGAACCCCCTCTTAAAATCCTATGGCTGACGATCAAACTGCTTCCAACCGCGCCTACTGGCGCGCCAACCTGAAATGGGTCGGCATCCTCATGTCGATCTGGTTCATCGTCTCTTACGGCTGTGGCATTCTCTTCGTCAATCAGCTCAATGAAATCGAGCTCGGCGGCTTCAAGCTCGGCTTCTGGTTTGCACAGCAGGGCAGCATCTACGTCTTCGTCATCCTCATCGCCGTCTACGTCAAAGTGATGAACGGACTCGATCACAAATACGGCGCGAAGAAGTCCTAAACCGGCCACAAAATCCTGCGAGCGGGCCGCTCGCAGCTACCTGACTTTCCCACCTTTCACCTTCACACCTTTTACGCCCCGCGCAGCGGGGCAAACATCATGGACGTTCAAACCTGGACCTATCTTCTCGTCGGCATCACTTTCGCGCTCTACATCGGCATCGCGATCTGGGCCCGCGCCGGCTCGACCGGCGAGTTCTACGTTGCCGGAGGCGGTGTCCCCGCGCTCGCCAACGGCATGGCGACCGCCGCTGACTGGATGTCGGCCGCTTCCTTCATCTCCATGGCCGGCATCATTTCCTTCACCGGCTACGACGGCTCCGTCTACCTCATGGGCTGGACCGGAGGCTACGTCCTCCTCGCGCTTCTCCTCGCGCCCTACCTGCGGAAATTTGGGAAATTCACCGTCCCGGATTTTGTCGGCGACCGCTATTACTCGAAGACCGCCCGTCTTGTCGCCCTCATCTGTGCGATTTTCATCTCCTTCACCTATGTCTGCGGCCAAATGCGCGGCGTCGGCGTGGTGTTCTCTCGCTTCCTCAGCGTCGAGATCGAATTGGGTGTCATCATCGGCATGACAATTGTCTTTTTCTACGCCGTCCTCGGTGGAATGAAAGGGATCACCTACACGCAGGTCGCTCAGTATTGCGTCCTCATTTTCGCCTTCATGGTGCCCGCGATTTTCATCTCCCTGATGATGACCGGAAACCCAATCCCGCAGCTCGGTTTTGGTTCCGAAGTGACCGGTGAAGGGGTCTTCCTTCTCGATAAGCTCGATGGCCTCAGTCAGGATCTCGGCTTTGCTCCCTACACCGACGGATCGAAAGGGATGGTGGACATTTTCTTTATCACGATGGCCCTCATGGTCGGGACCGCCGGCCTTCCTCACGTCATCATTCGTTTCTACACCGTAAAGAAAGTCAGCGCCGCTCGTGTCTCCGCGTTCTGGGCTCTCCTCTTCATCGCAATCCTCTATACAACCGCTCCTGCCGTTGCCGTCTTCGCCCGCACCAACCTCCTTGAGAGCGTGCCGAACAAACCCTACGCCGAAGCTCCCGGCTGGATCAAATCCTGGGAGGATGCCGGACTCATTGCCTGGCTCGACAAAAACGACGACGGAAAAATCCAATATGCTCCCGGAAAAGTTTTCGAGGGCAAACTCGCCTACGATGAGAAAAACCGCGGTGACAACGGAGAGCGCCTTATCACCAACGCTCCCACAGAAGGAACGAACGAGCTCTATGTGGATCGCGATATCATGGTCCTCGCCAATCCGGAGATCGCCAATCTGCCCAACTGGGTTGTTGCTCTCGTCGCCGCTGGCGGACTCGCTGCCGCCCTTTCCACCGCCGCCGGACTGCTCCTCGTGATCTCTACCTCGGTCGCACACGATCTCGTGAAGAAAACCTTTGTCCCCGGACTCGATGACAAAAAGGAACTCCTCATTGCCCGATGTGCCGCCGGCTTCGCCGTCGTTGTCGCGGGTTACTTCGGGATCAATCCGCCCGGCTTTGTCGCCGAAGTCGTTGCCTTCGCCTTTGGCTTAGCTGCCTCAAGTTTCTTCCCCGTCATCATCCTCGGTATCTTCAGCACGCGAATGAACCGCGAAGGCGCGATCTCCGGGATGATCACCGGTATCCTTTTCACGACTGCCTACATCGTCTACTTCAAGTTCATCAATCCGAGTGCCAACTCAGTCGAAAACTGGTGGTTCGGCATTTCACCCGAAGGCATCGGAACGCTCGGGATGCTCATCAACTTCGCCGTCGCGTTCATCGTGAGCGGCATGACGCAAAAGCCGCCACAAGATGTCGTCGACATGGTCGAAGGCATTCGCGAGCCGGAAGCTGAGGGCGAAGAGTTGGCGGTATCGGATCACTGATTGAACAGGGTTAGGTCGGTGACTTAACCCTGTTGAGTTTCAAAA
>JARGOD010000037.1 GCA_029210205.1 Verrucomicrobiales bacterium
CTCATCTGCCGCTATCGCGGTGGTTCTGCTATTGTGATCGCAGTATGAAATGACAATAATTCCGGGCAAATATGCTGCCGCAATGTTCATCGGTGACTTTTGCTATGGCTTTCGTTTGTTCGATTGCTAACGCAGAGCCCTTGTCGTTGGGGAGCCCAAAGATTTCCGGGAGCGGTGTAACGTCGACGATTTACGAGATTCGCGGATCAGGAAAGCGTCAGAACCCTGTCCGTCGCGAGCTCTCGGAGGCCTACGATGGCGATACGCTTTTCGTTCGTTTCCGAATCGAATACAAGGCCTCGACGATCGATACGCCATTTGGCGGCGAAGGCGAGTTTTTCGTGTTGTGGCTTGATTCTGAAGAGGGCACCGACGGTTCGGCCCATAGCGGTGGGATCCCTAACATTGGCGTCCATGTGAAAGAGCATGTTAATCATTTCATGGCGCGTTTTTCGCCGGAAACGGAAGCATTTGGGCCGCCGCTAGTAGGCGATCTTGAGACAGTTTTAGTTGGGCGGCTGACCAAAACAAAGGCGGGTAAGAGCGCTGCCTTTGATCGCTTGGATCTCTGGGTGGACCCGGAAGAGGGTGATCTCAGTCGTCCTGATGCGACTTCTACAGTGAAAAATCCCAGAGTGCGTGAGATACGCTGGCTCGGTTTCTCAACCGGGGGCAAGACCGAACCGGAGGACCGTATCCGTGTTAGGGAACTGACAGTGGCGACGGGATGGAGAGAAGTGTTTAGTGCTCCAGCGGAGCAGACAGTTATTCTTCCTTCGGTGAAGCCGCTTTCTGAAAGCGAGATTCCTCTACCTCCGAAGTATGTCGCGCCACCCTTGCCTGAGATCGTGGAAGTTGACCCTATTCCTGAAACGCTCGACACGGATCACTGGTCTTTTCAGCCGATAGCACAGTCAGGTATTCCCGCTGTGGATAATGCGGAATGGGTGCGCTCTCCGATTGATGCTTTCATTGCGCAGCGTCATGAAGAACTGGGAGTCTCACCCGCACCTGTTGCTGAGTCTCAGATTTTGGCGCGCCGTATGGCCCTGGTCGTGACTGGCCTTCCGATTATTGATGAGGAAGCGCCGACCAATTTCGACGCATTTGCTGAAGACCTTCTTTCTTCTCCTGCTTTTGGAGAACGCTGGGGGAGGCACTGGCTCGATGTTGCTCGCTGGGCAGAGAGCAATGGCCACCAGCATAATCGAGACAGGTCTCATGCCTGGCGCTATCGAGACTGGGTTGTCGACGCGTTCAACGAAGACAAACCTTACGATGCGTTTCTTCGTGAACAAATTGCGGGAGATGAGTTGATTCCGTTTTCAGCGGAGAACATCGTCGCGACGGGTTTTCTGGCAGCGGCACGTTATAGCGGGAACGAACTCGACAAAAATATTCAGCGAAACGAAATTCTTGTCGACATCGTGAATTCGACTTCTAAGGCATTTCTAGGGCTGACGATGGAGTGCGCACAATGCCACGATCATTTCTTCGATCCTATTACCCAGTGGGACTACTACCGGATGCAAGCCTTCTTTGCACAAGGTCAACCGGGCGACGTCGTGCTCGATCCGAAGGGCGGAGCGAGGCAACTTGTCGATCAGCGGTGGGGCATTTTTGAATCGGTTCGAGATCGCATGATCGAGGAGAAGCGGCAGCAGGGGGTGCCGGAACCGGTTCTCGTGATTCCTAAGAATGTTCCGAAAGGAATGAGTGAGGCCGAGGCGTTGACTTTGAACAAAATCGAAGGCCGTCTCGCGAAACTTCCAACAGCATGGGCGTTTTATTCTCCAGTCACTTCACCTCACGATCTTGCGGTGGCACCAACGGCGATTCGTTGGCCGCTACCTTTTCAGCGCGAGTCTCTTGAGCAGGCGAGGGTTCGATTTCTTGACCGTGGCGAGCCTTCGACTCCCGGCCCCGTTGCCACTCCGGGGTGGCTTCAAGTGCTGGGTGAAACCCCCGCAGACCTGAGAGGGCGGCCGCGGCTTGCTTTTGCCGAATGGTTGACGGATCCGCAGCATCCACTAACGGCACGAGTCTGGGTTAATCGTATTTGGCAGGGGTATTTTGGGACGGGATTGGTCGAAACGTCCGGTGACTTCGGCGTCGCTGGTTCGGAGCCATCTCATCCGCAACTGCTGGATTGGCTGGCTCGGGAATTGATCGATTCAGGTTGGAGCAGTAAACATGTTCATCGACTTATTCTCCGTTCAAATACCTTCCGACAGAGTTCCCTCTTCTCGGCTAGTCATGCGAAGCGTGATCCAGCCAATGCTAGTTTGTGGAGGTGGCAGCCTCGCCGCCTCGAAGCGGAAGCGATTCGCGATTCGGTGCTCACCGTCGCTGGGGTTCTTGATTTGGAAATGGGTGGGGAAAGTGTTCCTCTTGATCAAGCCGGTAATTCCCTTCGCCGCAGCCTCTATCTCCAGCAGAAGCGAGATAGCTTGCCGCACCAACAGATGTTGTTTGATGGGGCCGGTGCAGTCACGAGTTGCGCGAAGCGTCGTGTATCAACGACAGGTCTCCAGCCTCTCTGGATGCTGAATAGCGAGTTCATCCAAACGATGTCAGAAATTCTTTCGAGGCGCATAGGATCGGGCTCAGATAGCGCCGAAGCAATGGTCAGTCGCTTGATAAGTCTCGCTTACCAGAGAGATGGAGATAAAGATGAGATTGATCGGCTCGTTTCGCTGATGAGCGAGTCTTCGTTCGAAGACGCCGTTTCCGTCATTTTAAACACGAACGAGTTTATATACGTGCCGTGACCATGAGCTTAAGACATCCATCGAGTCGCCGTGATTTTCTCTCCGCAAGCTTTGGCATAGGAGCGGGATCACTTGGGCTGGAGACACTTCTGGCAGAACAATCAGGAAAACTTGCTGTGGGAGGTTCGCATTTCGCCCCGACGGCGGAGCGGGTCATTTTTTTGTTCATGTCAGGAGGCCCGAGTCAGGTCGACACGTTCGATCCCAAGCCAGAGCTTGCGAAGCTCGCGGGAAAGGATGTTCCTGAGTCCATTGCGGCGACCGTTCCGAAGATCAAACGTGCGGGCCTGAAGAATCTGATGGCTTCTCCGTGGGAATTTCAACAGCACGGCGAGAGCGGTATTCCCGTTTCGGAGTTGCTTCCGGCAACAGCAAAGCATGTCGATGACCTCTGCGTTATTCGTTCAATGCAGCACCGCAACCCTGTCCACGGCCCCGGCGAATGTGTCGCACTTACCGGAACCGGCGCTGGCGACCGGCCGAGTATTGGTGCCTGGTCGATTTATGGGCTCGGGAGCGAAACTCAGAATCTGCCAGCTTTCGTGACCATGAATCTCCACAGCGATGGGATGCAGTTTCCGCAGGCAGCAGGATGGGGAGCAGGATTTCTCCCTCCTCAGTATCAAGGCACAGTGGTTGACCCGGAGGAGGGGATCCGCGATGTCGCGATGCCGGAAGGATTTACGAAGTCGCGCCGCAGAGATCAGCTTGGTGCGATCGATTGGTTCAATCGCCGTCATCTTTCTCAACTCGGGCATCACCCCGAAATCGAAGCCCGGATTCGTTCTTACGAGATGGCGTTTCGTCTTCAGACGGCTGCTCCGGAGTTGTTTGAATTGTCTGGCGAATCGGCAGCGACGCGAGCGTTGTATGGATTGGACACCTCGCCTACGAAACAGAGCGGACGCGGTTGTCTCCTTGCTCGCCGTATGGTCGAGAGAGGTGTTCGCTATGTGCAATTGAGAATTGGCGGTTGGGACGCACATGGAAACATAAAGGGGAATCACGAGAGAATGTGTGGCATTACAGATCGCCCCATCGCGGCTCTTTTGAGCGATTTGAAGCAGCGGGGGTTGTTTGATTCCACTCTCGTCGTTTGGGCCGGAGAGTTTGGCCGTACGCCTACCATGGAAGGCAAAGCCAATGGTCGCGATCATTCGCCCGCCGGGTATTCAGTCTGGTTGGCAGGGGGTGGGGTAAAAGGAGGGCAAATTATCGGTCAAACCGATCCGATTGGCTACGTCACGGTTGATAGGCCTGTTAGTCCGCACGATTTCCATGCGACGATTTTACACTCCCTTGGTTTGCGCGCTGACCGACTTACCTACAATCACCATGGCCGAGATGAGGTTCCTACGGTTTTCGGGGGGGACGCAGTGACGGAAGTCTTTGGGTGATAGGATGCTTCTTCACATAGGCATTCAGCATTAGGTTCCTATGTTGAGTAAATCAGTTCTCTAGTGGCACGATGGTCTACTAGCACTACCGATAGCAGACAGATTTCCAAATTCCAGGAAGAGGAACGCTTGGTGGTTTTTGGCATGAGAGTTTGAGATCGCCTCGCCAAGTTAATGTCTATGGTCGCTTCCCGCAGCATGTCTGTGACTCAGCTTGTTTTTCATCACAGGAATCCCGGCAGAGTGGTTAAACGGTTTCAAATTTCACTCTTGAATCAAAGCTTGATCTTGAGCCGAATATTCATCTTACTCTGATTCGGTTTGAACATCTCTGAAAAGAACAATCTAACGACACGCCTGCCTCAGGTTTCATTACTGATGGTCGGAATCTGTCTGATTTGCTCGATTGGATCGGCGGAGATGCGTCGGACTTTTCGAAACAAAGAGGGACAGGAGATAGAGGCAGAAGTCCTCAAGCTTCGCTCGGGAAATTTGCTCGAAATTCGACGGCAGAGCGATGGCAGGGTCTTTAATATTCCAATCATTGATTTGAGTCTCGAGGATCAGCAGTATTTGGCTGAAAACCTGGGTGAGCTAGTTTCCCTTGGAATGGAGGCTTCGATCGTTCCGTTTCAAGAACGTGAAATTGATTTAGGCACTGCTGCGCCGGGGCGTCTCGAGATAACAGGCGATAGGGCTTTTCCTTTGGTCGTGTTTGAAGGCGACAAGGATTTTATTATGGGAGCAGCTTCCATTGCGGGAAAGGGAAGGGCGGTTGTTTTCTCGCATTCACAATTCTGTAAGGAGCTGGTGGAAAGTGATTCCGGCGCCGAGCCGCTATTTCTGAATGCCGTAAAATGGGCTTCAGGAAAGAGGAATCCCAGGATGATGATCAAGGGAGCCCCCAAATTAGAAGGAAAGCTGAAGAGAGAGGATTTTGTCCTCGTCTCAACAGATTTTACGGATGCTTCGCTTTCCCGATGCGATCTTGTCGTCTTAATTGGCACCCTTACCTTAGCTGATCCTGAGCTCGCGTCTGTCGGCCGTTTTCTCGCTGGCGGCGGCGGACTTATTCTTGCGTCGGTGCCATGGGCCTTTGCTGGGAAATACTCAAATTTTGAAGAGGACTTTCCAGGAAATCGACTTCTCAGCATGGGCGACGTTCGCTTCTTTCCAAAAGGATCCGTCAAAGGGGGAACTGGCTTGATCGTTGAAGGGAATCCTATCGTTGTTGTGCCTGATAGTGACTAGCTAGAGGTTCTCATCACTCACTCGATTTTAGTATGAGTTATCGAGTGATGGAAGCGGCTAAGCGATTTGAATAGTCTCGTCCAGGATATTGAGAGCGTCAGCCATTTTGGCTTTTCCCTCCTCCTTTTGAGGGTCGATAAATCTCACGCAGGGAGCGATCTCAGGGAGTTGTTCCAGGTTACGTTGGAAAATGGGATTTTCGTAGAGTGAGAGATGCCCAGTTGCGGCAATCAGCACGGGAGTTTTCTGGCCGATGGCGCTGGCAACGAGAGTCGTGACGGCATTACTTGCGAGACCTGCTGCGATCGCGTTAACCGTATTAATCGTCGCCGGGGCAATCGTGACGACGTCCTCGGTGCAGATGTGTTCAGCGAGGCCTGAGAGTTCGACGACGATTGGTTTGGCCGCCGCCCATTCGAGAGCGGCTTGGCCTATAAATTTGAGTGCTTCCGGAGTCGCGTAGACATTCACTTCCGCGCCCTCGCGACGGAAATGACGGATTAGTTTGACCGCTTCAACTGAGGCGATCCCACCGGTCACACAAAGGGCGACGATTTTGCCCTTGAGACGGTCGCCGATCAGTTCAACGTTGAGGTCATCGTTCATTCCGACACCGTACGCGTGAGGTTTGGTGCGGTCAACGACCAGAGAGACTCCTAGTTTTGTCCGTGAACAACGGGGCAGGGAGTTTCTCCCATGCCGATGAGGAGATGAGCAAGGCCGGGGTGGTGCTTCACAATATCTTCGGCAAGATCGCGCAGACTCTCTTCGAAAGCAGCTTTGATTTCCGGGTCGTTCTGACAAAGTTCCTCGGGAGAGAGGGAAGCCGTTTCAAGAAGCTCGAGGGCTTCACTCTGGTTGGGTGCCTGGTCGGGGAGATACATGGTGTTGAGTGGTGGTTCCTTGTTGGCAGTGTGGTCTCCCTCGCGGGAGTGTCATTGAGCGCTACTCCCTTATCCTGTGAATTTTGGCGTGGGTGCCTGTCCGTCTTTCTGCAAATCCCGTATTTTCTCCTTGAGAAGGATCAGCGCTGTGTCGGCGGCATTTTTGCCGTAGAAGCCCGACCGGGACAGTTCTTCGAGCAGCTCCTTCACCTGTGGAGTGGCGGAAAGAGTGATCTGAACGGTCTCGGTCGTGTTCTTTGGTCTTGCCATAAATTCCGCTTAAATGGAATAACTATGCCATTCTTATAGGGAAAGAATCCGACAAGTCAACGGTTTTGGGGCATTTTGTGAAAAAAATCTGATATTTCAGTGTCGGAAGGCTGAGAAAGATCAGGATGCAGCGAAACGCTGATGAGCGTTTCAGTCCGACCGGTAGAATGGATCAGGAGAGCCTCAGCCTGCCGATGATGACGAGGGCAACGGCAGGATTCAGTCTTAATGCTTTTGACGAATCTGTCGGACGAGGCGTCTAGAGCTGAGCTAAAGCCTGATCTTCAATGACCAGTTTCTCACCATCCAGCTTCAGCTCCCGAACTTCGAACTCCCAATAGATGCTGGGATCGCGAGTGATCTTGACCGAGGCTTCTTCGCTACTTGCCGTTAAGTTGTCTAGGTGAGGATAAAGCGCCGTGACCGCATTTTGGATGAGGTCCGCGTCACGAGTCCCGAGTGGAGCCCCCGGATAAGTTGCTTTCATTTCGTCCGAGTGAGTCACTCCTGTGATGACATAGAGTTGCTCTCCATTTTCGAGACGGGATTTTACCTTATTCAAATCTCCGGCAAGTTTTGCCAGTGCTTTTTCGTCTTCGATGGTGAGGCCTTCCGGAGTTGTTTGAATAAGTTCGTAGAGCTTCTCCAATTGAGGTTTCTTCGCTGACTGCGAGACGGTTCGGAAATCGAGAGCAACGCTTCGGGTCGGAAACTCGGTGCCGAGAGGTGCCTGATCTTTCAGGGCGTTAAGTTCGGCGAGAGATAGAGTCATGGGGACACGGGAACCTTTTTGCTCGGCGATGGAATTGACGGTCTTCGTCCAGTCTTCGAGGTCAAGGCGGTCGGCGAGGCTGACTGCCTTGTTGAGAATTGGGCCGGCATGATCGGAAAAAATGTCGCCAATTTTGATTGAGCGCGGATTGAGCCCGTTCTTTTTCCATTTTGCAACGAGGTCTGCGGTAGGATCGGCTCTGGCGATATCTTCTTTTTCTATCGATTCTAACTCTGCTTCTGTTTCGGGAGCCTTGTTTGATTCAGGCTCATCTGATCCGCCCGTCGCCAGGTCAGCCATGTCGTCATCGTCGTTGAGGCTTGAATTGGGGGAGTCCGCGATCTTTTTCAGTTTCACGATTTTTTCTTCAGAAAGAACCGGCTCGGCAGTCAGTTGTCCGAAAAGGTTATCAGCGAGCTTGTCCTTCTCCGTCTTTCGTGCGCTGGAACAGGAGGTAAGAGTCAGCGCTAGGCACAGAGTGATTGAGATAGCAGCGGTGAATGGATTCATGATCGCGTGTAACTAAGAAATTTAATAATTCTTAATAATCACATAAGATAAAACATAAAAACCATAAAAGTCAACAGGGTTGCGTATTACAATAAACCCTGTTGGATCGACAGATTAGCGCTTTTAAAAGGTCCGCCAAATAAGGGTAGGCAGGACGCGATCCTATCCGATGAACAGCTTAAGAAGCATCAGTTCGACTTTGAACCTGACCCTGAAATTACCGATGTTTTTCGGTTGTGTGGCGTTTTTCGGTAGATCTCAAGTGCGATATCTCCTTCGAGGTCATGATACGAGACCATGTCTTGAAGCTTCATAAGGATAGTGGGGACTAACAATCCGGCACCGTTTTTGGTGTAAACAATATCCTCTGCAATATAGATGCACCCATGAATCGTGCGCCCCTGCGACTTGAGTAGGAGCATGTCACCGAACTCGTAAGGGGCTGTTCCCCTTGAGAATTCCTTGGCGAGAAGTTCATCACGACCTTCTAAATTGGCATAGACATTGACCGGAGTGAAACGGAAGAAATTATAGCAGGTCCAGAACCAGTCCGGTGAACTCCCGGAGAGACCTTCTCCCATTCCGGGAAAACTGTTGAGATTCTGTCTGGCCGTCGGGGGGAGGAGGTGCCCAATGTCGATTCGCTGAATGTGCGGGTTCGCCATGATGGAATCAAAGAGCGGAGCGATCTGCTTGTTTCTGAATCGGCTTTTCCAATAATTCGACACCCCTTCCACTGATTCAACTTTTGAGAGATTGAGTCGGACCATGAGAGCCGGAACGCGTAGCAGCGCATTTAGAATTCTCCGTTCGGCTTCGCTGCCATCTGCTTCCTTGAGAAGGTAGGGAATATCCGAGAGAAAAAAACCATGCCCTGAAGGTGACGGATAGGCAAGAAGGGCGATTTTCTGCAGGATGGTGACGGAGAGATCGGAATCTTTAAAATAGAGGGATACATTGGCTGTGTTCAGGAAAGCGGGACGGTGATGAAATGTGTTTTGTGGAAACCGGGCAAGAATCCTGTAGAACTTCGAACGCAATGCTGCAGGCATTCCGGTAATCACTTCAGGAGACGGAAAAATCCGCATGAATTCCTCAGTGATAATGAGATGCCGATCTTTCAGTAGGTAGGCTATCTCCTCAAAGCTCATACCATCTTCAGCAAGCGCCTGAAGTAATTCTTCTTCAGTCTCGTAAGGAAAAATCCATTCAGTTTGAGCAGAAGGAACAGGAACTAATGACAGGTATTGAGGTGGGCAGGAAAGCCGCACTTTGTAGTATTCCAGGGTCCCCCAGGGTCCAGATGAAGTCTCTTCAAGTAACTTCGGCAGGGGAGATAGTTTGATCGCGTCTTGTGCCAGCGCCGGAAGTGTCTGGCACAAGAGGGCCGGAATGAGAAGTCGGCGAAGCATTGATCAAGAGTCGACGTTTGTTCTGAAAGTGAGCTTGTAGAAATCACCATCGATCTCGTAAATCGACATCATCCGATCAAACGTTGAGAGGATCCATGGTCTGACGAAGCTTTTTCCATTTTTGGTGAAGACGAGGTTATCTGCGATGTGTATGTAGCTGTGGACGAACTTCCGATTATCTCTGTCAAAGAGGCAGACAAGGTCTCCAAATTGAGTCGGCGCATCGACTTGGATGAAATCATCGATAATGAAATGTTCCATAGGGATACTATCAAGGCTGCGATGTGAAGCGTTAGGTTTGAAAAATTGAATCGCAGTCCAGAAACAGTCAGGAGTGTTGTCGGGGGGGCTCACATCCTGTAAAGTCGCGAAGCTGTTTAAATACTTCCGCGGCACTGGTGGGAGGAGATGAAGTATATCGAGCTGATCCACCCCGTCGGTGGATTGCAATCCTTCGAGGACAGAGCGGACTCTCGGATTTCGACCTCCGGCTTCCCAATATCTGATTATCGGGCTGAGGTCGCTTCCGGGGTCGACCTCCAGTCGAACAATGAGAGCGTTAGTTGTCAGAAGGTTTCGGATCAGTTTTTCTTTTTCTGCCGCTTTGTCCAGTTTCCTGAGAAGGTAGGGTCGGTCGAAGGTGCTCAGAACATTCCCGCGCAGAAAGCAAACTGAGCGCAAGTGATCCATCATTTCGGGCGAGAGTTCCTTCGAAATTGAAATAAAATTCTTGTCTTCAAAGTTCCCGATAATCTGTTCAAAGAAGTCGTGATGGTGCAGCCGCCACCAATCGGCGAGGGTAGCCCGCTCCGACGGCAGCATGATCGAGATGATGTTGTCGGTTACTTCCAGTTCAGAATGATTTCCCTGGATCGACCATTCCCCTTCGTTGTGAATCGCCGTTTTCAGGGCAAGAGAGAAACCAAGTTCGTCGAATAGTTCTTTCACCTGAACCCTTCCGAGGTTTGGAAAGCTCCAAATGCTTCGCTCGTCAAACAGCCCCGGCCAGAGATTCGAAGCAGGCGGGTGAATCACGACTTCAAAGTAATGTAGGTTTCCCCACGGGCCTGAAGTTTTAAGAGGACTGGGATATGAGAGGGGCTGTGGCGTGGCATCTTCTGCGACAACGGAAGAGAACGGCGCCAGAAGCAGCGCAGCTAATGCCCCGCAAATAATGTTCCGAGATACGACGAAAGGAAAAAGCATAAGTCGTAAGCAAGTTTTCGGCCATGCAGAGACGCGTAGACAAGAAACCCGAAAGGACTCTATTCACAAGTTCCAAGCCTACCTTATCGTGATTTATTATTTGTAACACTTTAGGGAGAGTGAGGTTTTTATAGATGATCGGACGATGGTGACAGGCCCGGCAAGCTGAGGGCAGCGATTACTATTCGATCAAATACTGCGACATAGCCGTTTCTACGTCCATTCCACCGCGCAGGAGCGTGTTCCCTTCAAAGAGCGCAGTCGGATCAATTCCTTCGCTGCCAGCCCAGTCCTGCTCACTGACCTGCCCACTCTGGCCATAGGCGGCTAGTGGATTGTGGTAGGTGACCTGCTCGATCTTTTCAAGGCTGATGCCGCGGTCTTTCATAAGTGCGGCCGTTTTTGGAACCGCGAGTGGATCACTGATCCCCCAGTCGGCAGCACTGTCGACGACGATCTGCTCAGCTCCATATTCGAGCATGAGCTGGACCATGCGCTCGTTGCCGAGCTTGGTGTGGGGGTAAATCGTGAACGCCGACCAGTAGCCGCGGTCGAGGACTTCTTTTACCGTTTCCTCGTTGTTGTGGTCGATGATGACTTTGGCAGGATCAATCCCGACATCCTCGAGCACGTCCATAGTGCGGATCGTGCCCTTTTTCTTGTCGCGGTGTGGTGTGTGTATTTGAATCGGCAGGTCCGCCTCGAGGGCGAGTTCCGCTTGTTTGATGAGATATTTCTCCTCGGCCTTCGTCTGGTCATCAAATCCGATTTCACCGATGCCGACGACGCCTTCTTTACAAATATAGAGTGGCATCAGCTCGAGGACTGCTTCGGCGAGCTTTTCATTGTTCGCCTCTTTCGGGTTCAAGCCAATTGTGCAGTAATGTTGAATGCCGAACTGGCTCGCGCGGAAGCGCTCGAATCCGATCAATGAGTTAAAATAGTCCTTAAAGGTTCCAACCTCGGTGCGCGGTTGGCCCTGCCAGAAGGAAGGCTCGATGATCGCGGTGACGCCGGCGGCAGCCATGCGTTGGTAGTCATCGGTGGTCCGGGAGACCATGTGAACATGTGAGTCGAAGAATCTCATTATAGGATGCCGCTGCGCGGCGTGTGAAGGTGGGAAATTAAAACGTAAGAGGTGCTTGGGGTGGGTGACGTTGCTAAATCTTGCACTTACTCCCGATTTTGTTCCTAAACTGAGCCGGCTAGGTCAGGCATTTTCGGGTGAGCTTTTCTTCCATCGTTTTACCTAGCGTTTTCCAGGTGAGATCGCCGTTCGCAATACGCTCCAGTTCCGGCGTGAGCCCACTTCGCAGTGCCTCCAGTTTCCCGGAATCATCCTTCGAAAAGACCAGCGCTGCAGCAGCGCGATCCTCTTTCTGATCACTTTCGGCCATCTTCGCGATATCACCTGCAATTCGGTCATCGATGAATCCCTCGCAGCTTTGCCAGGCCTCCGGCGTGATCATTCGCCCCGCCGCCCAGCGCTCGTGAGCGAGATCGGATATGGCCTCGGCAAGCAGTATATTCTTTCGATCTCCGATGCCCATGATTCGATAAAGAGGGCGGGTAATAAAAATGGCTTTCAGCACCATCTGATTCCAAGCCTCATCGGAGAAGTTTTCTGCAGGAAACGAATTGTCCAGTGAGATGGAATCGAAGATATCGACAATATTGGAACGCAATCCATCAACGGCCGCCTCGAGGAGCTTTTCAGGGTGAGGGAGCCAGGGCAGTGCCGAAAAAAGCGCGACTTGTTCTCGAAGGTCAGCCGTGTTGAGGAGCGCGTGAAAAGTTTCCACGAACTCGGCTTCGTCCTGCTTGGCAAGGAGAAGAAGGAGTCCAACCCTCGCAAGCCGGTATTCGTCCCAGTCTCCGAAAATTTCATCAGAATCCTCCGGAAGGCGGCCTGCCTTGTCAAAATGTCGGGAGACTCCGCTGAACGCATAGTAGAACGGGCGCCTTTCAAAGTGTGCTTCCTGAGATGCGATGGTCTGCTGAAGCCAGGCAACCGCGTCGGGGGAAGCGGTTTTGTTGAGAAGAGTGAGAATTCTTTCGCGCATACGGGGTTCCATACGGTCAGAGTGATTCATCGGCTCGTCAATCTCCTTGAGATTCACCGAGAGGGCGCAAAGGTGTGACCATGAAACGTTTTGTCTTCGCCTTCTCTACTCTTCTGGCATGCATTTTTTCGACTTCATGCACTGAAAAGGGAAACGAAACTGGAGTCAAACCGCTTGTTATCGGAATGGAGCTTGCCTACCCGCCTTTCGAAATGCGCGGTCCTGACAATCAGCCTGACGGGATCAGTGTCCGCATGGCCGAGGACCTCGCCGCTCATCTCGGGCGACCACTCGAAATCCGTGACGTGGAGTGGAACGGCATTATTCCTGCACTGAAGTCCGGGAAGATTGATGCCATCATTTCCTCGATGACGAACACCCCGGAGAGGGCGCGTATGATTGCGTTTTCAGACGGCTATGTCACGAACGGTCTTTGTATGCTTGTGAGAAAAGATTCTCCGATCCAGTCGATTACCGATGTGAAGCCGGGCAAGCACCAGCTCGCGGTGAAGCTTGCGACGACGGGCCACCAGTGGGCGCGGAAGGAGATTCCCGAGGTTGATCTACTCACTCTCGATGAAGCGGCCGCCTGTGTCCTCGAGGTCATTCAGGGAAAGGCGGACGCCTACATTTATGACCAGATCTCGATCTACCAGTTCTGGAAGAAATATGAGGACGAAACCCGTCCGATCCTGAACCCGATCCGGGAGGAAACCTGGGCAATCGGAATGCGGCAGGGCGAGGAGGAGTTTCACGCCGCGGTTAATGCTTTCCTGAAAGAGTATCGCGAAGCAGGTCGCTTCAATGAACTTGCTGATCAATACATGGCGGAACAGAAGGCTGCTTTCGAGGAAATGGGAGTTCCCTTCATTTTTCACTGACCTGGCAAGTAATGTCAGCTCGCTGGATTTGTTTCTTCATCATTCGGGAGTGAATACTTCCTCGATCTTCAGGGAAAACACCTTTCCTAGTTTGAAAGCGAGAGGGAGAGAAGGGTCGTAGCGTCCCGTTTCTATCGCATTCACTGATTGGCGCGAGACGTTCAAGAGTTTGGCGAGTGCGTCTTGCGAGAGGTTTTTTTCCAAACGCAATTCTTTGATCCGATTTTTCATCTCACGCTTCTTTGTTCCGTAGCCAGAGGAATAGTCGGATGAATCCGAAAAAGAGATAAAACGCGGGTAAAATCATGAGAAGCGGAAATTTGGGAGCGCCTGCATTCACCTCGAGAAATCCCCAACCAGTCGCGAGGGCCATCGTAAAGGCGAGGGCAATCAGAGATGCGTCAGCGAGGAGGCTACGCTGATACTCATCGGTTTCACGCAAGAGTCTTGCCTGGGACCAAATTGCCACCCAAACAGCCACGGCGGGAACTAAAGCGATGAGATAGTTTGCCGGTGCGGCAAGGCTGCTCCTTGAGATGACTTCCGGGGCAATGAAACAGCTCACCGCGTAGATGATCATGGTGGGGAAGAAGATCTTTTTGTATCGGTTTTCAGCCTCTTGCGGAGATATTTGCCTGTCGCTCATGTAAAGGAAGCTTTACAATACTTGTTGAAATGTCAAGCGTCCTTTACACTCCTTTTCGTCCAGCCGGAACGGGGGCAATACTGCGCACCTGCGTCAAAATGACGCGCCATTTTGTCCAAATTGTGTCTTTGTGACGCGATCTGCGAGGAAACGTGAAGAAATGAAATAGCATTGAAGGATTGTAAGGCGTTTACGATTAGGTTGTTAAGAATCAATCGGTTTGCATGGCACGACGAATGCACCTACTGGGCGCAGGAATTAGCGCCAAGGCGCAAACAAAAACCCCGCCCAGCTGAGATGAGTCTCTGGCCGGGCCATTTATAGAAGGAAAAATATCATGAGTAAAATTCTTGGAATCGATCTTGGAACAACCAACTCCTGCATGGCAGTCATGGAAGGTGGCCAGTCGACCGTGTTGGAAAATGCGGAGGGTGCTCGCACCACTCCCTCAGTTGTCGCTTTCACCAAAGATGGCGAGCGTCTCGTCGGTCAGGCTGCAAAACGTCAGGCAATCACAAACCCGAAAAACACCATCTTCTCGGCAAAACGCCTCATCGGGCGCAAGTTTGACGAGCTGGCTGACTCAGAGAAAAAGACGCCCTACGAAATTGTTAAGGCCGCCAACGGCGATGCCCACATCAAAGTGGAATCCGGTGGCGAAGAAAAAATTTACAGCCCGCAGGAAATCGCGGCGATGGTTCTCGGTAAGCTCAAGGCAGATGCTGAGTCCAAGCTTGGTGAAACGATCACCGAAGCAGTCATTACCGTTCCTGCTTACTTCAACGACTCCCAGCGTAACGCGACGAAGGCTGCCGGTGAGATTGCCGGTCTCGATGTAAAGCGGATCGTGAATGAGCCGACTGCTGCGGCTCTCGCCTACGGTCTTGATAAGAAGGGTGAAGAGAAAATCGCCGTCTATGACCTTGGTGGTGGAACCTTTGATATCTCGGTCCTCGAAATCGACGAAGGTTTCTTTGAGGTTCTCGCAACGGACGGCGATACCCAACTCGGTGGTGACGACTGGGACAACGCGATCATTTCATCAATCGTCGATCAGTTCAAAAAGGATAACGATATTGACCTCAACGGCCAGCCCGATGCTCTTCAGCGAATCAAGGAAGAGTCGGAGAAAGCGAAGATCGCTCTCTCGTCGAGCCAGTCTTACGAGATCAATCTGCCGTTCATCACTGCAGACCAGAGTGGCCCCAAGCACGTTCAACAGACCCTGACCCGTTCGCAACTTGAGCAGATGACCGATCATCTTTTCGAGCGCACGAAAGGACCTGTCACGGCCTGCTTAAAGGAAGCCGGTGTCAGCTCCGGTGAAATCGATGAACTCGTCCTCGTCGGTGGCATGACGCGGATGCCCAAGGTTGTTGAAACAGCCAAGGCTCTCGCTGGGAAAGATCCTCACCAGGGAGTGAACCCCGACGAAGTGGTGGCGATCGGCGCCGCAATTCAGGGCGGTGTCCTTGCGAAAGATCCAACCCTTGGGGATGTCGTCCTTCTCGACGTGACTCCATTGACCCTCTCAATTGAAACGATGGGTGGTGTTGCGACTCCGATGATCGAGCGCAACACGACGATCCCGGCGAAGAAATCGCAGATCTTCTCGACCGCCGCCGACAGTCAGCCGTCAGTCGATATCGTGGTGTGTCAGGGTGAGCGCAAGCTCGTGACCGACAACAAGATGCTCGGTAACTTTCGCCTCGACGGGATCAATGCAGCTCCCCGCGGCGTCCCTCAGATCGAAGTTACTTTTGACATCGATCGGAACGGTATCCTCAAAGTGTCTGCGAAGGACAAGGAAACCGGCAAGGAACAGAATATTTCCATCGAAGGTTCCAGCGGCCTCAGCGATGACGAAATCGAAAAGGCCAAGCAGGAGGCCGAGAAATATGCCGAGGACGACAAGTCGCGCATGGAAGGTATCGAAGTGCGCAACGTGGCGGACAACGCGGTCTACACCGTGAAAAAGCAACTCGAAGAACTTGGCGAGCAACTTCCGGAAGAAGCGAAGTCTGAGATCGAGGCTTCCGTCACTGAAGTTGAAGAGGCGCTTAAGTCCGACGACACCGAAAAGATTAAGTCGAGCACCGATGCCCTTCAGGCCAAGTTTGCCGAACTCGCTGCCTCTGCTCAGCAAGCGGCGGGTGGAGACCCCATGGCCGGCGCCGGCGCTATGCCCGAAGACGAAGGCACCGATGAGCCGAAGCAGGCTCAGGGCGACGTCGTTGATGCTGAGTTCGAAGAAGTCGGCGAAGAGAACAAATCCTAATTCAGAAAACTTTTCCGGTCCCGACGCGAACTAATTCGTGGTGGGGGCCGGGACTTTAAAGCCTCCGGGGATCGTCGGCCCGCTCCTGTTCCAAGTCAGCTAGACCAGCGGCGTGCCCAACGACTCCCGGAATTTAAAACCCAAACAAAAAGAAAACCAACCTAACTAAATATGGCAACCAACATCACACCTCTCGGCACGCGTGTCCTTGTGAAGCGGATCGAACTGGATGAGCAAAAGTCAGAAGGCGGAATTTTCCTCCCTGATACTGCAAAAGAAAAACCACAGGAGGCCGAAGTGGTCGCGCTTGGAAACGGAAAGAACGACGACGGTGAAGTGGTCGAGTTTTCTGTCAAAGTCGGCGATCAAGTCCTCATCTCAAAATACGGCGGCACCGAAGTCAAAGTCGGCGGCGACGAGTGCGTTCTCGTGAACGAGAGCGACATCCTCGGAATTCTTTCCTAAGGACCCAACAGGGTTAGGTCATCGACTCAATCCTATTAGACTAATTTAAAACTAACAAACTACTAAAATACTATGGCTAAACAATTGTCATTCGACGAAGAAGCACGTCATGCTCTCCTTGCAGGTGTCCACAAGCTGGCACGCGCGGTCAAGGCAACGCTCGGACCATCCGGTCGCAATGTAATCCTCGACAAAAAGTTCGGTAGCCCCACGATCACCAAAGACGGTGTCACCGTGGCTAAGGAGATCGAACTTAGCGATCCCTACGAGAATATGGGCGCACAGCTCATTAAGGAAGTCTCCTCGAAGACTTCTGACATCGCTGGTGACGGAACAACGACTGCAACGGTTCTTGCCGAAGCAATCTACGCCGAAGGTCTCCGTAACGTGACTGCAGGCGCTAACCCTACAAGCCTTCAGCGCGGAATCCTCAAAGCAGCGGAGGCACTTGTTGCTGAGCTCAAGAAGATCTCCACTGAAGTGACTGACACCAAAGAGATCGCACAGGTCGCTACGGTTTCTGCTAACTGGGACACTGAAATTGGTAACATCATTGCTGACGCAATGGACAAAGTTGGCAAAGACGGAACCATCACCGTTGAAGAGGCCAAGGGCATCGAGACGACTCTCGACGTCGTTGAGGGAATGCAATTCGACAAAGGTTACCTCTCTCCTTACATGGTGAGCGATACCGATGCGATGGTTGCTGATCTCGACAACGCACTCATCCTCATTCACGAGAAGAAGATCTCCAACCTGAAGGACATGCTTCCTCTTCTTGAGAAAGTTGCTCAGAGCGGTCGTCCTTTCCTCATCATTGCTGAGGACGTCGAAGGTGAAGCTCTTGCTACTCTCGTGGTGAACAAGATCCGCGGTACCCTGAATGTCGCTGCTGTTAAGGCTCCTGGATTCGGTGATCGTCGTAAGGCGATGCTCGAAGACATCGCGATCCTCACTGGCGGTAAGGTCATCACTGACGATCTCGGCATCAAGCTTGAGAGCGTTTCTATCGATGACCTTGGTTCTGCTAAGAGCATCAAGATCTCGAAGGAAGACACCACGATCATCGAAGGTGAAGGTGGCAGCGACGCGATCAGCGGACGCGTCTCCCAGATCCGTCGTCAAATCGAAGAGACTACCAGCGATTACGACCGCGAGAAGCTCCAGGAGCGCCTTGCTAAGCTCGCCGGTGGTGTTGCTGTCATCAATGTTGGTGCAGCTACCGAGACTGAGATGAAAGAGAAGAAGGCTCGCGTTGAAGATGCTCTTCACGCAACCCGTGCTGCTGTTGAAGAGGGTATCGTCCCCGGTGGTGGTACTGCTCTCATCCGTTCACAAGTCAACCTCGGTGACCTCGGTCTTGTGGGTGACGAAGAGACTGGTGCAGACATCGTGAAGCGTGCCATCGAGGCACCTCTTCGCCAGCTCGCTGCGAATGCAGGTCGCGAAGGCGCCCTCATCGTTGAGCACGTGAAGAACGAAAGCGGAAACGTTGGTTACAACGTCGCGACTGACACCTACGAGGACCTCGTCAAGGCTGGTGTTGTTGATCCGACTAAAGTGACTCGCAGCGCTCTCCAGAACGCGGCGTCGATCTCCGGATTGCTCCTCACCACTGAATGTCTCATCGCAGACATTCCAGAGCCTGAAGCTCCTGCCGACCACGGTCACGACCACGGCATGGGTGGCATGATGTAAGATCATCATCCGTCTTTCGGGAGCTTCCCGAAAACGAATTCAAAGACCGGACGTTCCGAAAGGGGCGTCCGGTTTTTTGTGCTTAATTAAATAGTGCAGCTACTGCCTGACTATTAGGGGATTACTGCGTTTTGAGGAAAAGCAGGCACAGATCGTGCTGACACTCCAGCCAGACCTAAGATGGACAACACAATTTCCCTGATCATTCAGGAGCTTCATGAACGATATCGATCCTGTGATGAGGGCGCTCTAGCCGATTATATCCCGGAGTTAACGAAAGCAAATCCGGACTGGTTTGGGATCAGTGTTTTTACCGCTGACGGCCATGCCTACGAGATTGGCGAAACGAAAGAGGAATTCACGATTCAGTCGATTTCGAAGGCCTTCACTTACGGCATGATTCTTGACGAACACGGGATCGGAGCTGTCGAAAAAAGAATCGGAGTCGAACCTTCGGGGGAGGCATTCAATTCAATTAGTTTGGATCCGGAGACGGGCCGACCTCTCAATCCGATGATCAATGCCGGTGCGATTGCTTCCACCGGGATGGTGAGTGGCAAGGGGTTTAAAAATCGCTTCGAAACGATTCGAAAACGTTTCTCAAAATTCGCGGCACGAGACCTTGGTGTCGATGAGGAAGTCTACAGTTCCGAGAGTTCAACCGGATTCCGGAATCGGGCGATCGCTAATTTGCTGAGAAATTTCGAGATGCTGGATGATCCCGTTGATGAGGCGGTGGAGGTATATTTCAAGCAGTGTTCCATTCTCGTGAATTGCCATGACTTGTCGGTGATGGCGGCATGTCTTGCGAACGGCGGGATCAATCCTCTAACAAAAGAGCGGGTCCTCGATCAGGGAAACGTCGAAAAGGTCCTCAGCGTCATGAGCACCTGTGGGATGTATGACTACTCCGGCGAGTGGATTTTTACAGTGGGGCTTCCAGCGAAGAGTGGTGTTGGGGGCGGGGTCATGGGGGTGCTCCCGGGCCAGCTTGGGGTGGCTGTCTTTTCGCCGAAGCTGGACGCGAAAGGGAACAGTGTTAGAGGGGTTAAAGTCTTTGCTGAGCTGTCGAAGAAGTTCAATCTCCACCTTTTCAATTTGCCGGTGATCTCAGAGCAGGTCATTCGTCGTACCTACAAGCTGTCGCAGGCAGGATCCCAGAACAGCCGACCGCAAGCGCATCATGATGCGATCAGGGAGCATGGCGACACCGTGACGATTATTGAGCTCCAGGGAGATGTCTTTTTCTCAGCGTTGGAGCGGGTCGTGCGGAGCTCTGCAGAACATGCGGAGACAACTGATATTTTCGTGCTCGATCTTAACCGGGCGGGAATGTTCGATCCAGCAACGGCTGACCTTTTGACGGAGGTGGCAGGCCGACTGAGTGAAGCAGGGAAGCGTCTCTTGATCGTTGATCACTTTCAGAAGTTGGATCGAGGATCTTTTTCCGCTGATCTGCAGGTTGAGTTCTACGATCAGATCGGTTTTGCCCTGAAGGCCTGCGAAGAAGAGATTATCAAAAAGCATGCCGAAACCTCCATGGTCGCCGGGCTGATTCCATTCTACGAATTCGATCTGTTTTCCGAACTCTCTCCGTCAGAGATTTCTGATATTGAGGGGATGTTAGGTATGGCAGCGAGCGAGAAGGGTGATAGGATCATTACCGAGGGAGATGATCCTGATGATATTTATTTTCTCTCAAAGGGGGAGATCAGTATCTATCAGCAGGGGACACATGAGTTTGGGAAGGGACGATTAGTCACAACCTTTGGGCCTGGAGCCTGTTTTGGCGATATTGCCGCCCTGACCGGGGCAAAACGATCTGCTGATGTCTGGGCTGATGAGCGGGTCACTTGCTACACACTGCCGGTGAAGTCCTTCCGGGAACTTGAAACATCTCAGCCAACACTTTACATCAAACTGCTTCGTGGGATCCTGATGCTGAATGTGAATCGGCTTCGCCGGCGGGACCGCGAGGTTGCTGCGCTGAATTCCGGCTGAATTTCACTTGGTTGTCATTCGGTAGACTCCATCCCAATCAGCGTCCGGAGGGGATACCTTCATCACTCCGCATCGAGCGATCATGACCTGAGATGGATTGGTTTTGATACCGGGATCACGATTTGGCTGAAAGGGCTCGATCGCCGATGATTTTTCGAAAAGCGAGATTGCCTTGTCCCAGTCCGTTGAGAGATAGGCACGATAGGCTTCTTCATATAATTCGATGCAGCGGAGGCTATCTGCGCTCACAAGATCAGTTTGCTCGAATACCTCGTAGACTTTGACCGGTAGGGTCCTGCCCTGCACAATAATTTGATCGAGATAACGGTAAGTGATGTCGTCTTTTACTTCGCGGGCCCCTGTGTAGGTGTCTTCTGTGATCATTGTGTAGACCCCGTAGCTTTTCGCGGCGGATTCGCAGCGCGCTCCCAGGTTTACGTTGTCACCCATCATCGTGTAGTTGAAGCGTCGCTTCGAACCCATGTTCCCGACAACGGCGGCTCCGGTGTTCAGTCCAATACGTGTGCGCATTTGCTGGACAATTTCGGGACGGTTTTCCGATTTCCAGAACTCATCCAACTCGGTCTGCTTGCGCTGCATTTCGATGGCGGCGAGAACGCCTTTGTACGCATGTCCTTCAAGTGGCAGCGGCGCACCGAACATGGCATCGATGGCGTCTCCGATATATTTGTCGAGGGTGCCTCCGGAGTCGGTCACAATGTCTGTGAGGGCAGACAAATACTCCACCATGAGCTCGACGAGGGCTTCCGGCGTTAGCTGCTCGGAGAAGGTCGAGAATCCCTGGATGTCGCTGAAGAGAATCGTGATGTTCACTTTTTCGCCACCGAGTTCAGGAGTCTTTCCAGAGCTGATAATTTCGTTCACAATATCGGGGGCGACGTAGGAGCCGAAAACTCCGCGGATGTATTTCTTTTCTTTGAGTTCGAGACTGAGACGATCGCCGATCATGGTCGTGTGAATCGCGACGAAGCCGACGACCGGCAACACGAAAGGAAGAAGGATAGACTGTGACTTGAAGATCAAAAAGCAGGTCGCAATAAAGATGCCGGTGACCACGACAGGGACGGCAATGGCAATGGGTATTGGAGCTTTTCGCAAGGCAATGAGTGTTCCCGACGCGAGTAGTGTCCAGAGCGTCAAAACCAACCAAAGTGGGAATCGGCGGATGTAGTCTTCGCGTAGAATACTGTCGAGGACAGTCGCCTGAACGGCGAAGAGAGGATCTTCAGCACGGTATGGGGTTGGGCCAAAGTCGGAAAGACCTGTCGCGCTCTGTCCAACAATGAGGATCTGATTTTCAATCGGAGGAAACTCATCAGGCCACGGCTCGCCCGCTTCAAATCGATTGATCTGGATAAAAAGAGCAAAGTAATCAACGATCGTAAATCGCTCGGTATCCCGATAATTGAGATAGTGAAAGCCACGCTCATCGATAGGAATTTCCCAGGCTCCTCCTGCGGCCTTAGGAACTGAAATCGATTGCCCCAGTTCAATCAAGACATCGTCTGGATCGGCCTCTTCTTTCTGCAAAATAATCTGCAAAACCAGGGACGGGTAGACTTTGCCCTGAAGACGAACGACGAGGGGGATCTCTCTTCTCATCCCGTCGACATTCGAAGGAGGGAAGTTCACCGCTCCTGTGTAGGAGCTTTCAGCAATAACGGGGATGGGCAAGTCTGCTGATTCGCCTCCCAGAAGTTTCGAAATGTCTCCGGATATGTTCGACAGCGGAGAGAGATGATTTAAGGCTTCGAGTTTTAGTTCTTCCGATTGCTTTTCCGGTGTCTTTTCTCCTTCGAGAACATTCATTCCTGTGATCGAACCGGGAAGGAATGCGAGAGCATCTGAAAATTTGATGTCTTCTTCGCTTTCTTTACTCGGTTCCGGGAAAAAAAGGTCGAAAGCGACGAGCTGCGGAGGCCGATAGGTCAGTGCCGTGAGAAATTCTCCATGAATACCGCGCCCCCAGTCCTGCCAGCGCCCAATTTTATCCAGGGAAAGATCTCCTATGCCGATAAGTGCGATCTGCGGATCCGGCGCAGGATCAGAATCCGCTCTTGCTTTGAACCTCCAGTCAATAGTCACATTTTCGAGTTCTCTGACAAACTCTGTAGACCAGATGCTACCCATCAAAATGGCGATAACCGGAGGGGCGAGAAGAAGTGCCGCGAAGCGTCTTGGATCAGATTTTGCTCCCATTAAAAAGAAATATTAAGAAATACTGCATAATCGTTTCCGTCAATGCGTCGTCACTTTGATTCAATAGCCGTTGAAATCGGGCTGGATTATCGTTAATAAAAGCAGGAACCCCCTTTGTGATACCATGAAAAATTCGCCGATGTTATGTTTTGTGTTCGTAGGAGCGTTTTTTCTCTCCGCTCTTTCTGTTTTGGATGCTGCGCCCGAAAGCGGACGAGTGACTGTCGCCGTTGGGGACGTAAAAGTAGTAGCGGCCGAAGGTGAACCGGCGAAAGCAGTTGAGAAAGGGGATAAAGTGGCTGTTGGAACGACCGTTCTGACTGGGCCGGAGTCCCGAGCCGTCATTGTTATCACCCCACGCTCCGCGATTCGCATTGCCGAAAACTCGGAAGTCGTCATCGAGGTGGTTGATGAAACTGCGAGCCCCGCTGACGTGACGATTAACTTGAAAGAGGGAAGCCTTGGAGCGCTTTTGAAACCAAACGCAGCCACTGAACTTGACTTTAAGGTGAGGACGCCAAGCGGCGTGGCAGCGGCACGGGGCACATTTTACTCAGTAGCAGTCAAAGATGGCAAAGGGTTTACTCAAGTGAAAGAAGGTCGAGTAGAGATCATTCCGAACGCTGAAGAAGTAGAGGAAGAATAATTGAGGATCGAGGAACTGACCTGGATCCGGAATAGATGAAATCTTCGCTGCCACTAAACCAATACAGGAGAGTCCGATTAGTGATCGGGCTCGCTTTGGTTTTAACCATTCCCTTCGCCCAGCCGATTTACTCCAATCCAACAGGAGCGACGGTCAGACATGGGGACATCAGTATCACGGGAACGGGTGGTAATCTTCAGATTCATCAATCGACTTCTCATGGAATAATCGACTGGCAGACCTTTTCGATTCAAAGCGGGGAAGTTACTCGTTTCATTCAACCCGGCTCATCATCCGTAACCTTGAATCGTGTCACCGGGCAGTCTCTTTCCAGTATTGATGGCAGCTTGCTCGCGAACGGGCGAATCATTCTCCTGAATCCTAACGGGGTGATGGTTGGGCGCAACGGGATCATCGACACGGGGGGATTTACGGCTTCGACTCTCGATTTGTCGGATCAGGATTTTCTGGCGGGTGGAGATCTGCGGTTGCAGGGAGATTCGGCCGCCGGGATTGTTAATCTGGGAAGTATCAATGCGGTGGATGGTGATGTCTTCCTGATCGCTGAATCGGTGGTGAACCAAGGCACCATCAGCGCACCGAACGGAACCGTCGGCCTGGCTTCGGGTAACGATGTCCTGATTGCGGAATCCGGTAGCGAACGAGTTTTTGTCAGGGGTTCCGGAAAGGCGAATGAAGACACCGGAGTGATCAATCGTGGGACAGTGAATGCCAATATTGCCGAGCTGAAGTCCTATGGAGGCAACATCTACGGAATGGCGGTGAAAAATGAGGGAAGAGTTGCGGCGACCGCAGTCACCCGACAGGGCGGTCAAATTTTCCTGAGCGCAGGAGGACGTAGTATGATTCGGTCCACTGGAAGCTTGGTGGCGAAGTCGGCTGATCAGGACACAACGGCGCAGGTGAAGGTCGATAGTGGAGATGATGGCACGACAGAAATTGGGGGGACAATCAGCGCTGACGACGGCGGCGATGTCATGATTTTAGGTTCTCAGATTGATGTCTTCGATGGCGCGCTGATTCTTGCTGATGGAGAGAACGGAGGTGGCCGAATCTTTGTTGGAGGCGGAAGACGTGGCCAGGATCCGGATTTGATGAATGCGGAAACGGTAAACGTTGCCGATGGTGCGTCTTTTAGCGCCAGTGCAATCAATGACGGTGACGGCGGCGAGGTGATTCTCTTTTCCGAAGGGCAGCTCGACTTTTCGGGAGACGTTGCAGCGACCGGAGGTGTGAGCGGCGGGAATGGCGGGTTTATTGAGCTTTCCGGCCAGAATGCGATCTCGATCGGTTCTCTGTCGGGTCAGGTTGATCTGTCGGCGCCGAATGGGGACGGAGGGACCTTGCTGATTGATCCGGATAATATTGTAATTTTGCCATTTCCTGGTGGCGGTGAAATCTCGAGTCCTACGAACGCGAGTTTGTTGGCGGCAGGGGATATCTCGGAATTTCTCAATGGTGGTGGTAACCTAATCATCGAGACAACTGCAAACCCAGGTTCCGAGGACCCCGGCAATATTACCCTGCTCGAAGACACTGTGATTTCCTGGGTTACCGCTGGATCCTCTCTGACCTTTAATGCTCAGGGAGAGTTCAAAATGGAGAGCGGTTCTTCGATCTCCGGGGCAGGTGACATTTCAATTTATGCTAAGAGCATTAATCTGGATAACGCCCTTGGAATTGCGTCACCTGGCTACGGAATCACTCTTGCTCCGATTGATCCCCTTGAAGATATTCATCTTGGAGTGGCCGGAGATCGCACCGCGGTGTTTCACCTGACGCAGGCCGAAATAGATAAACTGTCAGATGGGGATTTGACGACGGACGAGTTTTCGGGGATCACGATTGGAAACACTGTTTTTGGTCAGGGAACGGTGACGATTGATACCGTGACGTTCAGCGATCCTGTCAGTATTGTCGTTCCGGTCTTCCTTGGCGACGGGGAAATTTATGTCAGAGGTGAGTTGCGGGGAACCGACAATGCCTCAATCACTTTGAATGGCGCCGGGGGAGAACTCCCGGCGTGGTGGGGAGATACTGCGACCACCTATCTCTATGCGGATATCGTGACCGAGGGCCAGGACATCGTTATCAACGATGAGGTTGTTCTCGCGGCAAATGTATCGCTCGATACAACCAATAAGGGCGTAGGTGATTTCGGGGACGGCGCTTTAGTCGATATTTTTGGAACTGTCACAAGCAACTCGATTGCCAACCCTTTCACATTTGATGTGAACGCTGGAACCGATGGAGATATTAATTTCCGCGACACTGTAGGGGTCAGTGAACTGAGTGTTGGTGATATCACGTTGAATGCCGGGAGCCTGATATTGGAGAACAGCTTAACGACCCTTGGGACACTGGACATCACCGTATCCTCGAACTTTTCTCTCGATGCTCCTGCGCAAATCTATGCAGTAGGAGATGTCATTATCAGGGCAAACCAGGGGGATGTTCCAACCACGGGAAACTTCCCCGGGATGGAGATCAACAGTGGAATCTTTTCTACGGAGGGAGGCATACAGCTTTTCGGCACCGGAGGAGACTTCGACGAGGATGGTGACGGGAATCGTGGAGTCTGGCTGCGATCCGGGTCGGGTTTGAGTGCTTTTGGTGATATCCTGGTGTCGGGATCGACCTGGATTCCGGATGAGTTTGGTGTTGTCATCGACACTCCCGTCGAAAGCCTGAATGGCGGGGTTACTTTCAGAACGGGAGAAGGAGATATTAGAGTGACATCCGATGTCATGGCGCTAAACGAAATCCTTTTCACGACAACCTCGGGAAACAGCGTGACTTACTTTGTTGACTCCGATCTGTATGACTACGGGTCGCTTAGTTTTGCTGGTGGAGCCGGAACGGAAGACACGGTATCGTTCGCGGATTCTTTTGCAGGTTACTTCGATGCCTATGCAAGTCAGTTTGATGGCATAGAATTTCTGGTCGGTACACCGGGCAGTGACGATTATTTTTACGGAGCGTATGACGCGCCTGCCTCGTTCACTTTTACCGGTGAAAATGAGTTCAATTACAGTGAAGGTTCCAAATCGATACAAGTTTCCGGATTCGAGGAATTTTATAGTGGCAGTGAAGCCGACTTCTTTATCTTCGAGGAGGGTGGTAGCGCAACTTATATTGAAGGAGGTGGTGGATTGGACACGCTTGATTTTACCAATTTTGGATCTGAAATTGCGGTGGATTTGGATTACGGATCAGTTTCCGATGTTTACTTCGATACCTACTACACTGAGTTTTATAGTTTCGAAAATGTCATCGCTTCAACAGGTGATTTTGACAACGAAATCTATGGGACTACTGGCAATGACTTAGTCAATATCGAGGGGAACTCACGCGGATTTTTTGAAATACCTACTGAATCGGTTGGTGTAACTCAGCGAATCAATTTTGACGGTTTTCTTTATGTCGACACTTGGGATGGGCATGACGAGTTTGTGATCGACTTTGACGGTGTAGGAGGCCATTCATTTGACGGGACGCTTGCCGGTGCTGCGGGGGATGATACCTTCTTCTTCCGTTCCTTCGGATCCGTCGAAGAAATCAAGGGAGGGAGTATCTGGGATTTAGATGACGAAGGTTTCGATACGATCGATTTCTCAGAATCATTGTTCGCATATGTTTACGTCGACCTGGAAGAGGACCTGACCTCCGGAGTCGAAGACTTTGATGATATCGATCATTTCGTAGGAGGTGGAATCTATGGAGCTGATTTGTCCGGGACAGAGCACGATGACTTCTTCACCATAACAGGATCAAACAGCGGATACGTGGAAACCGAGTCCAGTCAGGTTCCATTTGTTTCCTTCACAAATTTTGATTATATCGACGGGGCGGACGGGAATGATCTTTTCACGATCAACATCTCTGGCCCCGGGGCGGAAGACGTTCTCACCTTTAACTTAGATGTTGAAACCGGCGAGTTTCCTGAGGCGCCGCCTATGCCTGAAGCATCGGTCTTCGTCGGGGCTCTTGCGGGTGGAGAGGGAGCTGACACCTTTAGATTTTTATCTGGTCAGGTGGCGGAGATCATAGGCGGCGATTCCGGGAATTTCTATCCTGATGAAGACGTTCTGGATTTCAGCAATATCGGTGAAGACCTTTTAGTAGAGCTTGGAAGCGAGTTTCTCAGCGCTCTGACTTCCCCAAGTGAGAAATTGGAGATACCCGAATTGGTGACATTTAGTCTCGGTCCAGTTGGCCCTGTCATTTCGGGCGGGAGCGGAGTGCAATCATTCTCGGAAATCGAAACAGTTGCCGGAGGAAACGGAGAGAATACTCTTCTCGGAACCGAGACTGCGGATGAGGTATATCTATGGGAGGGAGGGAACGGAGAGATTTATTTCGTAGATCCAGACCCGTTTTTCGGCAGAGAGTTTTCTTCGATTGCCTCCTTCAGCCTGGATGAAGTAAGCGCTCCGATGATCTCTCTCAATTTCGAAAGGTTTAGCACGATTTCCGCCGGGGGTGGAGATGATGAGTTTACGATTGATATTCCAAATTCTGACTCTTTCACCGGTGTTCTTAATGGAGATTCGGGGAATGATTTGTTTGTGATTAACTCAGGAGGTGGAGTGGGTGAAATCGATGGTGGCAGCGGAGTCGACACCTTGGATTTCAGTGGATTCAGTTCTCCGGTCACAGTCGATCTTGAAGTCGATCCAGAGGCCCCTTCGTCGCCTCCTACCTATGTAGGAACCGCAACTCAGGTGGATTCGTTCAGGGGGGTGGAATCAGTGATCGGCGGGTCAGGGGAGGACACGCTATCCGGTACCGAAGTTGCGGATCAGTTTCTGGTTGATCGTGACAACGGTGGCAATGTTAACGGGATCGACTTTGAAGGATTTGAAATACTTCAGGGCAGGGGCGGAAATGATCAGTTTCGCTTCGCGAATCAAGCGGTGGTTTCCAGATTTGTCGGAGGACCAGCCATTGATACATTCATTCTTGATGATTCAGATCTTGGTGGCACCAATACCTATGTGGTGTCCGGGAATTCAGTTTCACGGAATCCTTTCTATCTATTTTCGGAGGTCGAATTTCTTCAGTTCTTTTTGGGACCAGGGAACGATACGGTTATCACTGATGACAATGGGCTCATCCAACTCTTAAATGGAGGCGGTGGCACTGACACCATCAACTTTGGTACTACCCCGGTGATCGGGCGCGCTCCCTTCTTGTTCGGGGGGAGCCAGGTATTCGAAACAGGATTTGAGAATTTCATCTTCGTTCGTGATCAAACCAACAATCCCGATAACGTCGTCCCTCAGGTAGGGGGAAATGGTGGTGAAACGGGCGATGGCTCTCTCATCGACCAGTTTTCGAATACCGGGGGACTCGGGGAGGCCCTCGGCAATGCCTGTGGTGCGCTCGCTGGTCGCGCTATTCTGGCGGGTCAGGCATCAGTTATTCAGGTGGACGGAGGGCAATATCAACTGCAGGCCCCTGCAAGTCTCGATGGGTTCTTCACCCAGCCGCCTCCGGCGATTATTGAACTTCTGAATCAGAGTCTCGAAGTTGATGCCTGGACTGAACTCGCCGACTCCATCGATTTTGGTGGCGCGACGATTCTGGTGCTCTCAGACGGTCCTTACTCAATTTCTTTGGACGGTGTTCCGCCGAATGAAATCATCGGTCTGCTGACGGAATCGCTTCTTACGGATCCTGCCAAGGAGTTGATTGATGCCCTTGAATTGGCATTCGTCATCCCCATCACATCGATCGATGGTGCTGTCTCCATTCTCACCGTTCCGGTTGCGATTGATCCCGCTGCACTTCAGCAGTTATTAGTAAATCTTGATGATTTAGCGTACTCGGAGTTGACCTCTGCCCTCGGAGACTAAATGCTCCAACTCCAGAAGCTAGATCAATGAAGAGAAACCCACCAAGGCTCGCCCCAGTGTTTGTGGCCTTGATGTCTCTCTTCGCAATCCAGACTGTGTATGGACAAAGCAGGCCGATTGAGAGAGCTGCCGACCAGATCAGGCGCGCGCTCGGGATTGATGACGGACTCGAGTCTGAGGCTGCCTCGATTGAAGACCGGCGCGAAGAAGAAGATGAGCCGACTGGAGACACGACTCCGTTGGGGGTCAACGTAGGATCCATTCAACTGATCTCTAATCAGGACAAAGCAACCATGGATCCTGGTGTGGGATCTGCATCGGTCTTAGTCGACGAGGATTTGCCCGCTCCGGACGGGCTGCAGGAAACTTTGGAGGAATACATTGGAAAGCCAATGTCGATGGCTCTTCTTTCGCAGATTGGAAAAGATATCGTTCTTGCGTGGCGTGAGAGTGATTATCCACTCGTTGATGTCTATTATCCCGAGCAGAATATCACCGAAGGGAGGCTTCAACTCGTCGTCCGGGAAGCAGTTCTGGGAACCAAGAAAACGGAAGGAGCTTTAATCTCAAGAGAAGAGTATTTGTTGTCGAATCTCCGGATAGATCCAGGCAACCGGATAAACAAGAACATTGTTGCTGCAGATGTCGATTGGTTGAATGAAAATCCGATTCGTCAAGTGAACCTGATTTATGAACGCGGCGAGGAAGACGGGACCAGTGACATCGTTCTCGATGTCATCGAAGAAGATGCGATCAGTGCTTACGTCGGCTTTGCAAATACCGGAGTTAACTTCACTGGTGAAGAGGAGTGGTCGTTTGGATTTACGCTTAGTAATCCCGGTCGTCTCGAGCACACCTTGGGATACAATTTGACCACGGATCTGGAATCAGACAACCTTCATGCGCACTCAGTTTTCTATCAGGCCTATTTGCCCTGGCGTCACATTTTTCAAGTTTCTGCGGCTTACGTCACGAGTGAGGCACTCGACAAGAGTGTCACTGACACCAACGGACTTAGCCGTCAGCTTTCGACCGTTTATCGGATTCCTCTGACGCGTCCGAAATTCAATCCTGCCTGGAGGCATTACCTGTCTTTCGCGTTTGACTACAAATCGACGAACACAGATTTGATTTTTGGCGGGGTGAACATTTTTGATAGCGATGTCGCGGTGGGACAATTTCGTGCGTTTTATGAATTCAATGTCCCCGATAAGCAGGGAGTGACAAAGGCAAGTATTGGCATTGTTGGGGCTCCGGGAGACATGTTCGATGACAATGATGATGCTAGCTTTGATTTGGCAAGGTTGGCTTCAGAGTCGAGTTATTTTTATGCCTTTGGAGAGATCGAGCGTCTTCAACGGCTTCCTGCAGAACTTACTCTCCGACTGAAAATTCGGGGGCAGGCGACAGAGAATCGCCTGGGGTCGACCGAGCAAATCCTTGCCGGTGGCTACAATACGGTTCGCGGATTTGATGAGAGCATCATCCGGGGAGACTCAGGGCTTATCTCAAATCTCGAGCTTATCTCTCCCGCCTTCTCCATTTGTGGTGTCGACAAAGGGTTGAATGACAGCTGGAACGCGCTCGTTTTCTACGATGCCGCTGTCATGGGGATCAGTGAATCATTTCCCGCGGAGGGAGCGCAGTCGCTTCAGAGTGCGGGATTGGGGCTCAACTGCAAATTCGGGGAGCACGGATTCGCCCGTGCCGCCTACGGATGGGAGGTCGCGAGCCACGGGCTCCTCGAGCGAGAAGATTCAGGGAAGTTTCACTTCGGTTTCACTCTTCTCTATTAAGACTTACTCGACGGTATCTCCGTCGATGAGTTGCTGAATGTTGGCAGCAGCAACATCCGGGGCCATCGTAAAATCGTTGAAGACGACCGTTCCCTCGCGATCAATGACGATCCACCAAGGGGTACCGCCGGTCTCATAGGCTACGTTGATACTGTAAGTGTCTTGAGTCTTTGCGAGGTGTCCGATTGGAATATCGAGCTTGTGCTTTTCAGCAATCGATGCGAGCTGCAATTCGCTGTTCGTCGCAAAGTCCTCGAAAGGAGTCTGGATAGCGACGAAGCCAACCCCTTCGTTGCCGTTGAACTCATCGGCGAGCTTTTTTAGAACGGGGAATTCTCTTTTCTCACAAGCAATGCAGGTGCTTTGGAAGCAAAACACGACGAGCACTTTGTCCTTGAAGTCAGGAATGCCGAGACGCTCTTTTCCCTCGGGGAGTTGAATCCATGTCGTGACGCCGAGAGGGGGTGCTGTTTTTCCTTTGATCCCGGTTTTGGCTTCCTGCGCTTGGAGAGGGAATGCGAGTAAGGTGACAGCGAAAAGGAGAGCTTGTTTGAAATGCTTCATGAAGTTGAGGGAGCTTGAATTGTAAAAATCTGACACATTATCGCGGTGTTGCGACGGAAAAGATGCCGCTTCATGATACGTGAAATGAAAAATTTCCTTACTGTTTTCGGACTTACTTTTCTCTCAATCGGTTTTGCGACGGCTGGACATCCTGAAAAAGGTGCCCCCGGATTTGTCACTGTATTCGATGGTTCCAGTATGGAAAACCTCGAAACGGAGGGAAACTGGCAGATCAGCGATGACGGTTCACTTTATCTTGAGCCGAGAGATGGTGAGGAGGGGTGGAAGCGTTATCACCACTACATTTGGCTTAAAAAGCAGTACGGTGATTTCGTTTTCGATTTCGAATACAAGCACAACGAAGGAGGTAACTCCGGTTTCTACTTCAGGGTCGGGGATCGGATGGATCCCGTCGCGAGTGGCTTTGAGGTTCAGATTTTGGATTCTACCGGTAAGCCTGACTCAGAGATGGGGCATCATGACAACGGAGGGGTCATCAAGACTCAGGGAGCCTCTGAGAATATGACGATCGCACCGGGGGAGTGGAATCGTATGACGGTGACGATGAAGGGCAATCATCTCACGGTTGTGATAAACGGGAAGAAAGTGCAGGACTTTGATCTCGCGGAGAAAAAGCCGGAAGATAAGGAACTCCACTCGTCAGGATACATCACGATTCAAGATCACGGCGACCTCTTTTGGATCCGGAATTTACAGGTTAAAGCTCTCTAATCGGAGCTGCCGCAATCTCTAAATGGGCGTTTTAACAGGGTTAGGTCATCGGCCTAACCCTGTTGGTTTGAAGTTCCTCATCGAAAAATCGCGTTGCGAATCCATGTTTTCCCCGCACTTTAGGCCTCTCGAAAGGTTACTATTTTGCCAGATTCACTCACCATAGCCAAAACCTGCGCGTCACACGCAGCAGAGATGCAAGCGGAGGATATCGTCGTCCTCGATCTTCGCGGTATTTCCACCCTTGCCGATTTCTTCGTCATTTGCACAGCGACTTCGCTTCCGCACATGAAGGCTGTTAATCGTGATATTCGGCTGAAGACGGAAGAAGGTATCGGGGAGAAGCCACGATCATCAGAGGGGGATCCCGGAAGCATGTGGCTTGTGATCGACTATGTGGATGTTGTCGTCCACGTCTTCCATGAGGAAAAGCGTGATCTTTACGCGCTCGAAGATCTTTGGGCCGACGCACCGAGGGTCGATTTGAGTTTCCTTCCGGACCGCCCGGTTTCGCCTGACGCTTCTGAAATTCAGTAGTATCGATGAGAGTTGAGGTCGTTAACACGGGGACCGAGCTTCTCCTCGGGAAGGTTGTCAATACTCATGCCGGATACTTCGGGCAGGAGTTGTTCAAACTGGGGTTAAGAATTCAGCGCCAGACAACGATTCCGGATGGCGACGAAATTCGGACTGTTCTTGCGGAAGCTTTTCCCCGCACTGATGTCATTCTCATCACGGGTGGGCTGGGTCCAACCAGTGACGATATCACGAGAGAAGTCGTTGCTGCGATGCTCGGTCGCGAACTTCATCTGGATCAGGCGATCCTCGACGAGATCAATGACATGTTCCGGCGACGAGGCTACAAGATGAATCGCTCAAATGATCGACAGGCAATGGTCCCCGAGGGAGCCATCGTCCTTGATAACCCTAACGGAACTGCGCCGGGATTATATGTTCCTGCCTCTGAAGGTGGTGCCTTTCCGCATCTTTTTCTTCTTCCCGGTCCTCCCCGTGAATTGAAGCCTATGTTCTCAGCTCTCGTTTACCCAAGGCTGGCTGAAATGCGGCAGGCGGAACTTCATTCCAACGTCTGGAGGAATTTTCGTATTTACGGTGTCGGTGAATCATCGCTCGCAGCCGATCTAGAGCCCCGTTTCGCCTCCATTGAGAATCTCGAATTGGGTTATTGTGCCCGATTGGGAGAAGTTGACTTGAGGTTGATCGGTCCGGAAGTTTCGGTCGATGAGGCTTCGCATATTGTGAGGAGCGAATATGAGGAAGACATCATCACTGAGTCGGAAGATCCGATCGAGCAAGTTGTTCTCGATCTCCTTTTGAAACGGGGCGAAACCGTCTCGACTGCGGAAAGTTGTACCGGAGGTCAGATTGTCAGCACATTGACAAACGTTTCCGGTTCAAGTGCAATCCTGCATCAGGGATACATTACTTACGCCAACGAGGCAAAGATCGAGATTCTTGGCGTAGCTTCCGAACTGATTGAGGAGCATGGCGCCGTGAGCGAGGAAGTGGTGCGTGCGATGGCTGAAGGATGCCTTCGCATCAGCGGGGCTGATCATGCCATTGCGGTGAGCGGTGTAGCGGGCCCCACCGGGGGAAGCGAAGAGAAACCGGTCGGAACTGTCTATATTGGCATTGCAGGAAAAGGTACCGAGACTTATGCAAAACGGCACTTCACTCCTGCTGATCGCATTAGTTTTAAGATGCGAGTAACTCGTCTCGCTCTCGACCTTCTGCGTCGTCGCCTATGCGGGTTCGTGCTCGATAAGTGAAACATTTCAGGTTATCGTGATACTTGCGGACGGAACTATCGTTTCGTTAGCATGTATCTCCCGTCCATGATCTTATCTCGTCAGAATAGATTTCGGTTATCTCGATATTCGTGTGTCGACGCCCTGATCGTTGTCACGTTTCTAGCCGTTCAGACCTGCGAAGCTCAGCTCTTTGGGGGGAAAGGCCTCTTAAACCGGAAGACAGAAGCCCCTCGTGTGCTTACCGAAGAGGAGATCGGTTTGCCAACTGCTGTGACAGGTCGGGTTGAGGTGTTGAAAGGAACTGAGGCTACATTTGAAATTAGAGCTGAGACAAAGACTCCCGGCGCCGCGGTTGAATTCCTGATCCGTACCTTTCCTTCGGCGGGCAAGATCGTCTCCCTCACAAGCAATCCCAATGCGCGAAACAGGGCGATTGTGACTTACTACGCAAACCCCGAGTCCAGCGCTGAAAAAGATGCTTTCTCGTTCGCGGTTCGCTATCGAGGGGGGCGCTACACTTCTGCGATGCGCTTTGACATCGATCTTGTCGACACGAACGCTGAAATCCAGATCGAGAAGGAAGTCGAATTTGGTTCCGCAATGATAGGGGATTCCGTCAAAAAGGAACTGACGGTCAGTAACCTTGGGAACGGTATTTTTGAACGGCAACTCTATCTTTCTCCCCCATGGTTTTTGACGGAACCTAAAGATGGACAGCTGGTATTGAGGCCGCGGGAGAGTAAGCGCATTACCATTTCGTTTCGGCCTCAGATGATTGGTGAGACAAGCTATTTTCTCAGCTTGAGCCGAAGCAAGTCAGGAACCACGAAACTCTTTGGGGAAGGACTCGATCCTTTCACGGTGGTCTCCGAAGAAATCGAGTTAACGCTCGACCCTGACACTCATACGCGGGAAGGGGAGATTATTCTGTTGAATGGAGGATCCCGCCCCATTCTCGTTCAGGCAAATGGCAGCACGCGCCTTCAGCAGACTCTAAAAAAAGAATATATTTTGGCGGCAGGGAAAGAAACGAGGGTTCCGGTTAGTCTTGGGTCGACCGATACCGCGCCTTTTGATGGAATGGTTCAGTTTCGTCTCAAGAATGGCTACATGAAAACGGCGAGGGTCGTTTCGGCGGTTGTGCCCGGGCGACTCGAAGTTTCAGTCCCTGATTCCCTGTCAGCTGAAATCATCAATTTTGGAAAGGTCGAAGGCGGTAAGTCGATGGAGCGGGTGTTCACTCTCTCCAACACAGGCGGAGTAGCTCTTCCTCTTGAATTTCATCTCCCTGAGCCATTTCGGATGCTGAACGATCCCGGAACACAATTGCCCCCGCTTTCTTCAGTGAATATTGCGGTGGGACTGTTTCCGGAGACCACACACCGGGGAATGGTCGATGTGACTTTGAATGTTTATGGGAATGAGCAAATTGTACCAATCCGACTTTTGGGGAATGTCGTGAAAGCGAAGAAGGTGGCTTCGCTGGCCATTCCTCAGCAGTTTGGTAGCAGCGAAGTTCCATCAGACGAGACGAAGCTGAGCGTCAAAGCCGATTCACCAACGCAAGATGAGGGTTTGGTCGAGAATACGACGGAGATTTCGCAAGACATTGACTCTTCGGCCGATCAGGTCGGAAACATGGCTTCGAATAAGACTTATGAGGTAGAGCAAGGGGATTCCCCTCCTCCGGCCCCGTCGTCGGAGCGTCAACTCAACCCGAGTCTCAGCAGCCCTGAAGATCTTTCTATTCTCGAGCGTGATTCCAACTCACTAACAATTGGTTGGACTGCCCCGAAAGATTCTGAATCTGCCAACTTTGAAGTTGAATTCGCCGGCCTGCAAGCCGGGCACGAATTTCCGACCGAGAGTGTCTGGATTCCCTATCGGAATGTTACCTTTGAGCGAATTGATCGATTAGTGAAAGCGCAAATCCAAGGGCTTTCTCCCGCATCCACCTATAAGTTTCGTGTCGTGATGTTAGATGGGCAAAATGCCAGTTCATCGCCTTCAGAAGCATTAGTTGCCTCAACAGACCTCCCGACGGACAGGACCTTTATCTATATCGGAGTGGTGATTATCGCCCTCTTTGGACTGACTTACAGTGTTGTAAATATTTATCGGATTAAGTATCCGAAGTCCATTGGTTGAGGAGGCCGGCTTAGCGCTCTATTTTTCTGAGCGGCAACGCTCACAAATTTCGTGACCCTCGTCATTTACCCTGAACTCCAACTCAGGTGAGGATTGATCATTGGCTCCGCATTTTTCACACTCATGGAAAAAAGTAGACTCTGATTGCGTGGCTTGTTCGAAGCGGTGTCGGCGAACCGCATTTTCACTCCGCTGTTTTGCCCCCGAAATGATTCCAGGGATAAAGGCGAGGAGGTAGGGGAGTAAACCGGCCGCGACGAGTAAGCCAATGAGGAGTGGAGCGGGTGAGCTGATGATCGAAGCTCCGAGGAGGGCCGCTCCCGCCCAGCCCAGCCATTTTGCCTTGATTGGTATGATCAGGAATAAATGAATGATCTGATTGGGAAAGAGGGTCGCGAATGCAAAGAAAGCAGCCGAGTAAAAAATGCCGTTCATCATCAGTCCGGCACCGGCGAGAGCGGGGATTAATCCAATCAGGGCGAGGCAGAAAATTGAGCTCAATACATAGACATTCAGTCTGAAACTACTCCAGTGACTTTCGAGGCTGTCATTGATGAAGAACATAAACAGAACCGTGATGAGAACGAAAAGCGGGTTCTGGGCGGCGGGAAGAAGGACCCAGGAGAACAAGCGCCAAACCTGTCCCATGAAAATGGCTTCCCGGTCGTAGACGATCCAGGCGAGTAAATCAGGAGAGAAGAGCGAAAGCGCCCAGGTAAATGCCTGAAAGCCTGCTATCCAGCGCAAAATCTGCGGGAGCGCGAGCCCTCCGAAGCGACGTTCCAAATCATCGATGATGCGATTGCCGGTGTCGAGAATCATGACCGCAAAGGTCGGGAGATTCATCAGAATTTCAATGTGAAGTTTCTTCTCGATTCGTTCGCGCATTGACTTCGCCGAAGAGCCAGCGAGGATCGCTTCATGAAACGTTCACCACTTCATGCTCGTCATGAATCGCTGTCGGCGAGGATGCTTCCTTTCGCAGGATGGGAGATGCCGATTCAATACGAAGGGATTGTCGCCGAACACCGCGCGGTGAGAGAATCGGTTGGGGTCTTCGATATTTCGCACATGGGCGAACTCGTTGTTTCCGGACAAGAGAGTGAAGCTGCGCTAAACCGTGTTCTCACTAATGACCTTGCAGTTCTTGCGGTCGGAGAGGGCCAATACAGTCTGATGTTGAATGAGGGGGGCGGAGTGATTGATGATCTCATCGTTTATCGCATCGCAGAGAATCGATTTTTCCTCGTCGTCAATGCCTCGAAGATTCAAGAAGATGTCGAATGGCTCCGGAAACGGCTGCCTGCTGGAGTTTCTGTGGAGGATGAAAGCGCGACATTCGGTGCTCTCGCAGTTCAAGGGCCGGAGGCCGTTTCTCTTTGGCAAAAGCTGGAGCCTTCAAAGCCACTGCCTCCGCGAAATGGTGTTTTTGAATACGCTGATCGGCTCATTCTTTGTCGCACTGGTTACACGGGCGAAGACGGCTTCGAGCTGTTCTCTTCTACTGCCGCGATCGGAGACTGGTTCGACCGCTTCATCGCCGCCGGCGCCAAGCCGTGCGGATTGGGCGCGCGAGACACATTGCGGTTGGAGAAAGGCTTCCCGCTAAATGGAGCTGATCTTGATCTGGATCACACTCCCCTGGAAGCAGGTTTGGGATTTTTCGTGAAACTTGAGAAGAGCCCGGGATTTATCGGCCAGGAATCGCTCCTCGAGCAAAAGTCTGCAGGATTGTCAGTCCGTCTCGCGGCAATTGCGATGACAGGAAAAGCCCCGCCTCCCAGGCATGGGTACGAAGTCCGTGACGAAGAAGGGGAGGAGTTACTCGGCGTTCTTACGAGCGGTTCGATGTCTCCGGAGCTTGGACTGGGAATCGGAATGGCGTATTTGCCGATCGAGAAAGCAAAAACAGGAACGGCTCTGAGTGTCATGGTGAGAGAACGTCCTTTTTCAGCCCGGGTGGTTAAAAAGCCTTTTGTTTAATTCGTTGTCAGACACACTTTTCGCGCTTTGATATACACGCACCTCTATGAACGTTCCCGACCACCTTCGATATTCTGACTCTCACGAATGGATAGATCCGAGTGATCCGTCTGCTGTCTCAATGGGGATCAGCGACCATGCTCAAGCTGAATTGACCGATGTGGTCTACCTTGAGTTACCTGAGATCGGTCGGGTTGTCGCGAAGGGCGAGGCCATAGCCGTTATTGAGTCGGTAAAAGCCGCGAATGATATTTATGCGCCAATCGGAGGTGAGGTCGTCGAGGTGAACGAGGCCCTGGCGGAAGCTCCGGAGCCGGTGAACGAGGATCCTTATGGAGGAGGCTGGATGATCAAAATTAAAGCATCCGACTCTGGTGAGTTTGAATCATTGCACGACGCCGGGAGCTACCGTGAACAGATTTCCTGAGCCTTCTGTGACTTTTTCTGATCGCCATATCGGTCCATCTGAGGCCGAATCGTCGATCATGCTAAAAGAGTTGGGATGTGAGTCGCTCGACGAACTCATCGCGGAAGTAGTTCCTTCTGATTTGTTGACGGACTCTCTTCTTGATCTTCCCGTTGCGTTGAGTGAGCACGCAGCGCTGGACAGGCTGCGAGAAACGATGTCTCAGAATGACGTGCGGAAATCATTCATTGGATGCGGATACTATGACACGCTGACTCCGTCCGTGATTCAGCGATGCGTTCTCGAGAATCCCGGTTGGTACACCGCTTACACGCCATATCAGGCCGAGATATCCCAAGGCCGACTCGAAGCTTTGTTGAATTTTCAGACACTTATTTGCGAGCTGACGGCGATGCCGGTTGCAAATGCCTCGCTTCTTGATGAAGCAACAGCGGCGGCGGAGGCAATTTCTCTCGCTGCTTCTTCGAAGCCGAAAGGTCGCGTTTTCTTTGTCAGTGATCGCTGTTTCCCTCAGACGATCGATGTTCTGAAAACAAGGGCGGAGCCTCTGGATCTCGAGTTGATCGTCGGGGATCCTGCGGCTTTCAATTTTGAAGCACATGATGGCGAAGTTATCGGAATGCTCCTTCAGGTGCCTGATGAAACCGGCGCCATTGATGCATGTGACGAACTGATTCAGGCTTGTCATGAGGCTGGGGGACTTGTCGTGGTTGCTGCTGACTTATTGGCCCTGACGCTGTTGCGTCCGCCTGGTGAATGGGGTGCTGACATCGTGGTCGGGAGTGCTCAGCGCTTTGGTGTTCCCCTGGGATTTGGTGGTCCTCATGCTGCTTACATGGCATGTTCTGATGCCCTGAAAAGAAGACTTCCCGGGCGACTTGTCGGTGTCTCGAGAGATGAAGATGGTCGCCCTGCTTTGAGGCTTTCGCTGCAGACGCGCGAGCAACATATCCGACGAGAGAAAGCGACCTCGAATATTTGCACTGCTCAAGTTCTGCTGGCGGTGATGGCAGGATTCTACGGCGTCTATCATGGGCCCGAAGGGCTCCGCAGCATAGCTTCGCGGATTAATGCGGTTACCTCTTCACTGGCTAAGCAACTTAGAAATGGAGGATTTGAACTTCTCAATGCCACCTGGTTCGATACCCTGACCGTCGCTATTTCGGAAGGCGATCGAAAAGAAATTCTGAGCCGGTGTCATGATTTGGGAATCAATCTGAGGGACGACAAGGACGGGGCGATTGGGATTTCGATTGATGAAGTTTCCGTTTCGGACGGAAGCTGGGTTCAGATACTTTCTGCATTCGGGCTTACTCATGAGGATTGTCAGCCTGCAGAAGGGATTCCATCAGGCTGGCTCCGCAGCGGACCTTTTCTCGAACAATCTGTTTTTCATCGTTACCGAACGGAGACCGAGTTACTTCGCTATATCCGTCGTCTTGAAGGAAAAGATATCGCGCTAAACTGGAGCATGATTCCGCTGGGGTCTTGCACCATGAAGTTGAATGCGGCGTCTGAGATGTTGCCATTGAGTTGGTCCAGCGTCGGCAACCTGCACCCTTTTGCACCCTGCGCTCAGACGGGTGGGTATCTCGAAATGATTGAGGAGCTTGAACAGTGGCTTGCTGTCATCACTGGATTTGATGCTGTTAGTCTTCAGCCAAACGCAGGATCGCAGGGCGAGTATGCCGGTCTCCTTGCGATTCGTCGTTTTCACGAGGCGGCTAAGGAAAGTGATCGTGATGTCTGTTTGATCCCGATGTCTGCTCATGGAACAAACCCCGCCAGCGCTGTCATGGCTGGCTTTCGAGTCGTGCCGGTGAAGTGCGATGATGAAGGAAACATCGACGTGGCCGATCTTGAAATGAGGGTCGCCGATAATGCTTCACGTCTTGCGGCGTTAATGATCACCTACCCATCGACTCATGGAGTTTTCGAAGCTTCCGTAGCATCGATCTGTGAAAAGGTTCATGCAGCCGGCGGTCAGGTTTACATGGACGGCGCTAACTTAAATGCTCAAGTTGGGCTTTGCTCCCCGGGTTCGATCGGAGCTGACGTCTGTCATTTGAATTTGCATAAGACGTTTTGCATCCCTCATGGAGGTGGCGGGCCCGGAGTCGGCCCGATCGGAGTTTCCTCCCATCTCGCCCCATATTTGCCGGGGCATCGTGAGTGGAAGGGGAATGAGACACATGCCGTCAGTGCCGCCCCGTGGGGGAGTGCCAGCATCCTCACGATTTCGTGGATGTATATTGCGATGATGGGACCGGCGCTCCGTCGTGCCACAGAGATTGCGATTCTCAACGCGAACTACATTGCAAAGCGGCTGGATTCGTTTTTTCCCGTGCTCTATCGGGGTGAGTCAGGTCGGGTTGCGCACGAGTGTATTATTGACGTTCGAGGCTTCAAAGAGAGCGCCGGGATTGAAGTCGAAGATATTGCAAAGCGGCTTATTGATTACGGCTTCCATGCTCCAACGATGTCCTGGCCGGTGGCAGGAACTCTCATGATTGAGCCGACGGAAAGCGAATCGAAAGAAGAGCTGGATCGCTTCTGTGAAGCGATGATTAAAATCCATGCCGAAATTACCGCGGTAATTGAAGGCCGTTCTAAAGTTGAGGATAACCCTCTGAAGCACGCGCCCCATCCGGCAGAGACGCTTCTTGCGGCTGATTGGTCACGGGCATATTCCCAGGAGGAAGCCGCCTATCCTTTGAAATGGGTCAGGGAGCGGAAGTTCTGGCCACCAGTGAGTCGGATAGACAACGTCTATGGGGACCGGAATCTGGTGTGCACCTGCGAAGGAATGGATGCCTACGAATCAGATTAAGATTAATGGACGCCGTGGCCCCAAAACCGTTTCCCGAATCGTGGACACCTAACATGGTGGCTAACCTCGTGTTTTTGACACGCGGGAACGAGGTTCTACTAATTCACAAGAAGACAGGATTGGGAGCCGGAAAAATCAATGGTCCCGGAGGAAAGCTCGAAGCTGGTGAGACTGCGCTCGAGTCCGCAATTCGTGAGGTTGAGGAAGAACTTCATATCACGCCCAAGGCACTGGAGGAAATGGGAGTGCTTCACTTTGATTTTGTCGATGGCCTCAAACTTCACTGCACCGTATTTCGCGGGTCGGGATTCAAGGGGACGCCGACCGAAACGCGCGAGGCGAAACCGGAATGGTTCCCTATCGAGCACCTACCACTCGATCGCATGTGGGCGGATGATCGTCATTGGCTTCCGGCCATGTTAGAGGGAAAACACTTCCAGGCCTGGTTTCGCTTTGAAGGCGAAACGATGCTTACCAAAGATGTTCGATTCAGCGCGGGGTGATCATATTTTTTTTTCGATTTGATGCACGATTATTGCTGCTGCTGAAGCGCATTCACGCTCGCCGATACCATGCAGAGTTTGATGGGCGACCAAGCACAGGGGTGTCATTGGTATTCGAAGCAGGAAACCCGAGTAGGGGAGGAGATGGCATCGCGAGGCGTAAAATAATCCTTCGAGTCTTGAGGCGGCTTTTCTCGACATGGCCTCTAATTTGCTTAAGTTCCGACAATGTCTGATCACTACCGTCACACCAAAATTATTGCGACGCTTGGACCCGCAACGGAGTCCAAAGAGATGCTTTCCAAGCTGATTCGGGGAGGTGTTGATATTCTGCGGCTTAACATGGCGCATGCTTCTCATCAGTGGGTTGCAGATGCAATGTGGTTCATTAGGGAGGTTTCTACCGAGGTTGATCGTCAGGTTGCGGTGATGATGGACGTGAAGGGTCCTGAGATACGGACCGGGGCGGTCGAGGAGCCGATTAATCTTGCTGCTGGTGATCTCATCGAGTTTCACATCGACGGGGTTGAGCCAAGCGGTGACATCCCGGCGGTATCAGTCAATTACCGTGGTCTTCCTGCTGAGATTGAAATAGGCTCGACCGTTCTTGTCGATAGCGGTTTGATCCAGCTCAAAGCGCTGGAAAAGACGGACGAGCGCATCCGTCTCGAAGTTCTTACGCCGGGTGAAATGGGTTCCCGTCGTCACATAAATCTTCCGGGGATTCAGGTCGATCTGCCCGCCTTGACGGAGAAAGACGAAGATGACCTCCGCGCCGGGGTCGAAGCAGGAATCGACTTCGTGGCACTCTCATTCGTGAGGGAGGCTGACGATGTCAAAGTCCTCCGGAGCTTTCTCGATGGCCTCGGATCGAAGGCTCGAATTATCGCGAAGATTGAGGATCAGGCCGGGGTGAGAAACATGGAGTCGATCATCCGGGAGGCGGACGGGATCATGGTCGCTCGTGGCGATCTCGGAATTGAAATCGACTATCATCAGTTGCCGCTTGTGCAGTCGCAGCTTATTCGCGCCTGTCAGGCGGAAGGTAAGCCGGTCATCGTCGCGACCCACATGTTGGAGTCGATGATCACCTCGCCGATGCCGACGCGGGCAGAAGTTTCAGACGTTTCCCACGCGATCCGCGAACAGGCTGATGCAGTGATGCTTTCCGGGGAGACGACAACCGGGGCATATCCACTTGAGTCGGTGCAGGTCTTTCGAAATATCATTGAGACGATCGAGCCATCAGTGGAGCGGACGCTCAACGACCGGATTCAGCTGAAGGAACCGAAGGCAAAAATGTTGCGCTCGGCTGCGGTCCTCGCGGCTGATCTTGAGGATTCGGGGATCATCGTATTTAGTCGGAGCGGCTTCCTTCCCTACGTTCTCGGTGCGTTGCGGCCGCACGGGATTCCCATTTATGCTTTCACGGATATTGAGTCGATTTTTCGTCAATTACTTCTGCCGTGGGGCGTTGAGCCTTTTCTCATGGAGTTTTCAGATGATCCCGAAAAAACGATTCAGGATGCGATGGGCTACCTGAAGAGAAAAGGTTGGATTAAATCGGGCAACTGGCTTGTGGTGATCACCAATGCTCTGGCGGAGCAGGGCCAAATCGTTGATTCGCTTCAGCTTCGCCAGGTCGAAAATTGATCAAAACTTCTGCGGCACAATCATATCTAAAGGCACCGGGTTACGGTGGTAGTCGGGATAGTGTTCACGCGCCGGGAGTTCGACACTTTCCTGTTCCATCTCTTTGTATGGGATCTGGCTCAGGAAGTGGTTGATGCAGTTCAGCCTTGCCTTCTTTTTGTTGTCAGCTGGAACGACCCACCATGGAGCTTCAGGGATATGCGTCTTCTTTAGCATCGTCTCTTTTGCTTTTGTGTAGTCCTCCCACCGACGGCGTGATTCCAGGTCCATTGGACTCAGTTTCCAGCGCTTCAGGGGGTCGTGAATACGCGCCGCAAATCGGAACTTTTGTTCCTCATCCTGAATAGAGAACCAGTATTTGATGACCCGAATGCCGGACCGCACGAGCATGCGCTCGAACTCAGGAACAGATCGGTAGAACTCCTTGTAATCTTCTTTCGAACAAAATCCCATGACGCGCTCAACACCGGCGCGGTTGTACCAACTCCGGTCAAATAGAACGATCTCGCCAGCGGCGGGGAGGTGACTCACGTAACGCTGAAAGTACCATTGCGTTTTTTCGCGATCGCTGGGAGCAGGAAGCGCGGCGACTCGACAGACGCGTGGATTGAGACGCTGTGTAAATCGACTGATTGTTCCACCTTTTCCGGCAGAATCCCGCCCTTCGAAAATGACGACGATCTTTTCTCCTGTCGCTACGACCCAGTCCTGTAGCTTAACCAACTCGACTTGCAGTCGCAATAGCTCACGGAAATACTGACGGCGGAACTCTGAGAGACCCTCCGCTTGTTTTGCGTCTGAACGATGCTCGTCAGAATACTCTCCCAGTTCGATTTCAAGTTCTTCATCGAAATTGTCCGTGAACTCTGCACGAACCCTTTTGAACATTTCCTCTTCGTTCATATCTTGCAAGATGGACGAAGTCTGAAGGATTTGATAAGAATTTCCGAGTCGAATTTGTCACGGAGATGCGTTCCTTCCTGCTGCTGCCTCCTCGGGAATGGTTTTCAAAGAGAGCGTTTGTTGATCCCTTGCTTGTTTTGCTCGAATCAAAATGGCGGATGCTGCGAGCGGGGCACCCGCTGCGAATCGTCGGTGTGCGCCCCGCCTGCGATCCTCACGAGACTATGATCCCAGCAACTTTGCCCGCTCGATCGCGCGCATCATCCCCTTGGCTTTGTTCACGGTCTCGTTGAATTCGTTTTCCGGAACAGAATCAGCGACGACACCGGCACCTGCCTGGACATAGGCTTTACCATCTTTCAAGACGACGGTCCGAAGCGCAATGCAACTGTCGTGGTTGCCGTCAAAGCCGAAGTATCCGACGGCACCGGCATAAGCCCCGCGTTTGGATTTTTCGAATTCATCGATGATCTGCATCGCGCGAACCTTGGGGCTACCGCTCACTGTTCCGGCCGGAAAGGTGGCTCGTAGCACGTCGTAGGCACTCTGGTCTTCTCGCAGTTTGCCGCGCACATTGGAAACGATATGCATCACGTGGCTGTATCGCTCAATAATCATGAATTCGCTCATCTCGACTGACTCATACTCGGCGACTCGCCCCACGTCATTTCGGGCTAAATCAATGAGCATGACATGCTCGGCCCTTTCCTTGGGATCGTTGAGTAATTCATCGGCAAGGGCGTCATCTTCCTCCTGCGTTTTGCCTCGCCACCGCGTCCCCGCGATGGGGCGGATCTTGATCTGATCATCAATTGCCTGGACATGAACTTCCGGTGAACTGCCCACGAGAGAGAATTCGTCTCCAAATTCTAAACAGAACATGTAAGGCGACGGATTCACATGCCGAAGCGCTCGGTAGAGATCGATAGGAGTACCGGTGTAGTCACTTTCAAATCGTTGTGAGGGGACTACCTGAAAAATATCTCCGGCATGAATATATTCCTTGGCGCGCAGAACCATGTCCTCGTATTCCTCTTTGGAAGTGTTGCTTTTGACCTCATCGGGAGATTCCGGTTCCTCCATGAGAGAAAACGGCGCAGAGATTTGTGGTTTTGATAGCTCTTCGATGATTGAATCGATCCTTTGGCCTGCCGCTGCGTAAGCTTTCTCGAGCGAGTCGAAATCGTCGGTACATACGTTGGCAACGACCTGCAGTTTCCGAAATCGATGGTCAAAGATCACGAGCGTGTCGGTGATAACGAAGGCCATGTCCGGCAAGCCTAATCCGTCATCGGGCGGTCCCGGAACGGTGGGTTCAAAAAAACGCACCATGTCATAGCCGATGAATCCTACCGCCCCGCCGGTGAAAACCGGGAGGCCATCTACGGCGACGGGCTGATATTTTGACATCAGCCTCTCCACTTCATGGAGCGGGTCGCCTTCTGATTCGGGGAGGTGACGATCAGTAAAAGCTGTTTCTCCCTGTTCCCTCGTCGAAATCGTTCGACCGCTTGCACGGATCTCGAAACGGGGATCAGCTCCGAGGAATGAAAATCGTCCGATTTGATCGCTGTTCTCCGCTGACTCGAGAAGGAAGCACGGTGTCGTCTTCCCTTCGCTGAGTTTTTGAAACGCTGATACTGGAGTTTCGTAATCAGCCGCGAGCTCAGTCCAGACAGGAATGAGATTCCCGGTTTGGGCTAGAGACGAAAATTCCTCAAAAGACGGTTTCAGCACAGTCA
>JARGOD010000169.1 GCA_029210205.1 Verrucomicrobiales bacterium
CGTTTATACCAGAGCCCCTTCTCACCGAGAAAGTAGCCATGGTCCGACCAAAAGACGATGATCGTCTTTTCCATGAGGTCATTCTCCTCAAGCGCATCGAGAAGTCTACCAACCTGCGCATCGACAAAACTATTACAGGCATAGTAGGCCTGCTTGCAGCGGCGGGCCTGCTCCACGGTGATCTCGTCAAAGTAATAGGGCCAGTTTTTCGTATCACGCTGCACCGCCATCGGAGGGACGTCCTCCAAATCAGCCATCGCTTCTTCGAGATCCGGCATCGTAATCTCGTCGAGCGGATACATGTCGAAATAGCGCTTCGGCGCGACATACGGACAATGCGGATTAAAGAAGCCAGCGGCGAGAAAGAACGGCTCGTCCTTCTTTTCTTTCATCAATTCAATGATCTTCGTCGCAACCATGCCGTCGGTGTGTTCCTCGTCCTTACTGACGGGATCCCACCAGGCCATCGAAATGCCGAGCCCGGCTTTCTCACGCCCTTTGCCGTAACGAATGATCTTGTCCTCCTGCAAGCTGTCGATCCCCTGTGGGTTGTAGCGCTCATCCCAGGTTTCAGGATCATCATTTCCATCGGTTCCGATCATGCTCGGATTCCCGTAGTGATAAATCTTTCCGGCACGGGCGGAAAAGTAGCCATTCTGGCGAAAGAGCTGCCCAAGGGTAACGACGTCAGGATTTCTCTCGCGGAGTTCGTGCTTCAGGGAATGGAGATCCAGTGTATCTGGACGAAGCCCGGTCATGAGACTGGCGCGACTCGGTCCGCAGAGCGGCTGCTGACAATAGGCACTGTCGAATCGAACCCCCATTGAGGCGAGTCGTTCAAGATGCGGAGTTCGAACCTGAGAATTCCCAAACGCGCTGAGGTCATTGTTCATGTCATCCGCCGCGATGAAGAGAACGTTGTATTTCTCCTCACCTGAAGCTGAGCAAAGAAGCAGAAAGGCAGAGGCAAAAAGCCAAAGGAAGGTGGGAAGTTTCATCACCCATTGGCTTGCCCTCTCCACCCGAAGAAGTCAATCATCGATCGGTCCCCAAACCCGCCAACTCAGCTCGCGATCCAGCAGTCCAGAATCTGATTTACGATGGTCTCGCATTCATCTCCATACGTCGCGAAGCCCTCCACCATCTCCAGCGATGACTGCACCGTCGGACCACCGGCTTCGACTTCATCGGCGAAGACACGTAGAAATTCGGTGAGCGACTCTTTACTCACTTCGATATGACATTGGAGACCGAGACACTTTTCTCCCCACTGAAAAACCTGGACTGGGCAAATCTCGGAGGATGCGAGGAGCTTTGCCTCGGGCGGTAATTGGATCTGCTCACCGTGCCAGTGGAAGACCTGCATCTCTGCCGGAAAAGCATCGAGCAAATGCCCGGTCTCATCCGTCTTGAAAACCGGAAACCATCCTATCTCCGCCTGCGGACCGGGCGCTACCCGCCCGCCAATCGCCAGCGCGATCATTTGCGCACCGAGACAAACGCCGAGGACCGGTTTCCCGGAATCGATAAAATTGCGAACCTGCTCCAGGGCAAAGGCGACATCCGGATTCTCGATTGCATCGTTCGCACTCATAGGACCGCCCATAATCACAAACGCATCATAGTCGGCGACTTTGATGACGGGAGCTTCCGTCGCGAGGAAACAATCCAGTTCATGCTCGCGAATCGCCGCCCAACTTGCAATGCGAGCTGGACCCTCAAGGGCAAAATTCTGAAGACAGGCAATTTTCATTTTGGCGAAAAACGAGGCCGCCTACTCACGTTTCAAAGGCGGTTCAAACACCTGAAGAAAATCAATATCAGCCGAACCATTTTTGATCGGCACTAACTCCAGGGTGTGCTCCTCATTTAGCAAAAGCTGCGCCAGCCGAACCACGAATTCTTCGCCTTCCGCGCCCTCAAAACTGATTTCATTGAGAACCGCTCGCTTCACCTCAAAGGTGAAAAAGTCACCGGTCCGGTTTCGCTCGGCACGACGCCAGAGGTACGGATCTATCTCGATCTGACCGGAATTACTCTTGAAGGCTTCGAAGGCATTCCCCTCTCCATCTACACCCGTGACGCTCCCTTCGATCCGGTAATCCCCTTCGTCGCTCGTCATCGTGATCGTCCACTCCTGAGGCACAACATCCTCTCCTAGAATAACTCCATGCGGCGATTGATCGCGCGGGTTCGAGCCACGACCGACTTTGGCATTTTTAGGATCCGGCAAGACATAGCTCATGAGAAAGGCCTCCGTTTCTGAATCCGTTTTTCCATCGATCAGAACCTGAAAAGTCCCGCCTTCCGGACTCTTTCTCCCAATGAGATCGATTCGAGTACCAGTGAAGACAGCGGAAAGCTTACCGTCTTCTCCCACCTCTGCCTGGATCACCCGCTCTCTTGATTCGAGAGCATAAGAGGAAGTCGCATCCGGCTGAAAATGGGCGAAAATGTTAGAGTTGATAATCTGCGCTCCGTAGTCACTCTGATGCACCGCATCTTTGAGGAGGGACTCGATCGGAAGATTGTTTTCTTCCAAATATGCAGCCCAGTCACGTCGACTCTCGACAAACTCGACGTCATATTTTCGGCACACTTCGCGGACCGCTTCGATATCTTGATCCGGAGAATTTTCTGATTTTCCCCACATATCCTGCCCACGCATCCGCCAGTGGATGCTCGGCACAATAATGTCCGCCGTTGTCTGCGTGCGGAGCTCGACGATGAGCTTCTCCAGATCCTCCGGTTTTCCCAAGGTGTATGTGATGACGAGGTCCGGCTGATCGGGAATCACGAGATGTCGAGCCCACCCTCTCAAGTATTGCCAGGGGCAGGAATTGCCGACCATTTTCTCATAACGAATCTGCGGAGCATTCGGAAATCGCTTCGGAATTTCCTCCTGCCAAAATTCGCCGCTCCCTAGCATATTGGTGTAACTGGATCCAATCGCCCATATCAACAACGGTCGATTCGTTTCCAACCCGTTCTGCAATTTGTGCATTGTCAGGGCGAGATACTGCCCTGCCTCCGGACCCGCCTTAGCGACATACTCAGGCGCGCCCTCCGGTTTCCCCATAGAGAAAACAGGCTCATCAGTGACGAGACTTCGCTCTGTTTCCTGCGACTTAACTCCGTTGGGTGCGAGACCTAACAGAGTTAGAAATGCAATTAGTAAAATCTGTTTCATGCCATTTCCTCCATGACACGCTCGATGAGAGCTTTCGTCAGGTTTATGCCTTCCACGGGCGGTACGTCATGCCCCTCAAATTCGATCCCGATATAGCCACTGAATCCGCTCTCTTTAACGATCTTCAACATGCGACGGAAATCGACGTTGCTCTCGTTTCCTTCAGCGTCGAAAGCCTTGGATTTTGCGCAGACAATCTTCGCCCAGGGCATCATTTCCTCGACGCCCAAATAGGGATCGTAGTCTTTGAAATTTTGAAAATCAGGGAGCGTGCCGCAATTCTCCATTGCGACACCTTTCATGACTTCGGCAACCCAGGCTCCGTTGCTCGAATGTCCGCCGTGGTTCTCCACGACGATGCCGAGTTCATACTCAGATTCCGCGACAGCAGTGAGGGCCTTCAATCCGGCGATGGCGTGTGCCTTTTGTTCTTCAGCGTCACCGTTGGATCGCACATCGACGCGGATGCAGCTGCCGCCGAGGATCTTCATCGCTTCGAGCCAGGGACGGTAACCTTCGATCGCTGCTGCTCTCTCCGCCGCGTCGGGCGAGTCGAGGGCGTCTTTGCTTCGGCATAACATCATCGTATTAACCGCGCCGAGATCGTCGGTGCGCTGGCGGAGGTCCCTGAAGAAGGCTGCATTTCCAGACTGCTCTTCCATGTGTCCGTTGAAATATTCGAGCGCCTTGATCCCTGTGCCCTCGACCACGGTTTTCGGATAATCAGCAATCGTGAGCGCACCGGATCGCAGCTCTTTGTTAAAACTGTATTGCTGCACCGCGAGCTTCAGCCAGGGTTCTTCGGCAGACACAGACTCGTCCCCCGACTCTTTGGAACACGAGGAGAATATCGGAGCAGCAACCCCGGTGGAAAGGGCGATCGTTCGGAGAGCGTGGCGTCTATTCATAGCGCGACAGTCCACCGCGATTCGCCTCGCTCGTCAAGCAAGTGCTGTTTACGGCATCGGGGATTCGAAACAGAGAATCTCACGCATCGTGTGAGCATAGAGACGCCCGTTCGCGAACGTCAGCGAGGCAAGTGACCAGGTTTCACCTCCCGGCCCCAAATCATTCACCGAAACGATGGCGTCCGGGTTCAGTTCCTCAACGCGGGTATCGATCACGTAAACAGTGCCGGTCACCACAGGGAGAAACAGATACGGCCCGACGCAGGTTGGACTCGCCGCGGAAATATGGCCCCA
>JARGOD010000038.1 GCA_029210205.1 Verrucomicrobiales bacterium
CCTGACACGCTGGCGTGGTGGAATGGTAGACACAACAGACTTAAAATCTGTTGGCTTTCGAGCCGTGCGGGTTCAAGTCCCGCCGCCAGTATTCTCTTATAATCAACAGGTTATGAACTGTTTTGCTTATGCGAATGTTGATGCTGAAAGAAAATTTTGGACACTTTTTGGACACTTTGGCAGATGTCGTTTTGTCAGTCCTGGTGAGATGATTCACTTACCGTCGTCCGTCTTGTAGATCGGCAAGGTCGGGCCTTAGTTTTGAGGGAGACGGGGTGAGTTCGGTTAAGGAGGTGTCGAGAACTTCTGCAATTACAACCAACTCAAAATCGAACAGGCTTCGGTGCTGTCCTTCGATTTTGGCGACGACCATCTGATCGAAGTTTTCCAGCCCTTTCATGCTGAGCCGAGCGGCGAACTGATCTTGGGTCAAGCCTCGCTCCTTCCGGATCTTACTGATCAAAGGGCCTGCAGCATTGCGAAATCTTCGGGTCTTGGGTGGAGTCTTCAACCATTGACAATTCAACAGTTAAGCTTCAATTTGTTTCCCCAGGGGGAAATTTTGTGTTTTGGCGCCGGAGTCGAATTTTGGCGGAATTCACCACGTTTACAATGACAGCTTACTACTATCTCAATCCCGCAAACGAGTCAGTTGGTCCATTGAAGCCGGATGAAATTCGCAGGCTTGTGGAGGCTGGGGTGCTTTCGTCTGAAGTGATGGTCTGTGAGGAGGGAGGGGAAGAGTGGAAATCATATTCTTCTGTTTTCGACCACTCACCTGCTACCCCACCTCAAAGCGCCCCGGCGCCTCTGGGGCCACCAAAGTCAGCTCCCCTGAATGGGCAAGGAGGATACCCGAGTTGGTTTCCTATGGCGTCGATGGTCGTGGGGATCGTTTCGATACTTTTCAGCTGCGTCCCCGGGTTTGCTTTCGTTCTGGCAGTTCCCGCAATCGCAATGGGCATTTTAGCGGCGGTAAAGTCAAAGGTGGAGGCAACAAAGCGCACGCAGGCAGTTACTGGAGTTGCCACAGGAGGGGTTTCTATTCTCATCGTCTTGGCAAGTCTTGCCTTCGGAATTATAGGCTCGCCGTTCAATCAGGAAGCATCTGCGATTGAGCGGGTATTGAGGGGAGAGGGCGCTGTAATCAGACAGGCAAAATCGAAGTATCCTCGGAACTCCATCAATCAGACGCGCTTCGTGGCAGGTCAGATGCAAAGCATTGATACGTCGCGCTGTCCACCGGACTTCCGGTATGCCTTTCAGCAGCACGTCAACGCATGGGAGCAGGCGGTTCCATACGTTTCTGCCAATACTGGCCTCACAGCTTTTTTTGAAGGTCTTTATGCAGGCTACACGGAAGACTACGGGGTGATTGGAACGGCAAATTATCAGGCACAGATGGCGTTGCGATATGTCGACTCCACCTTCCATGAGGTGAAGAGCATCTCGGCAAAATATGGAGTCAAAATTCCACAATTCTAAACAAGGGAAAACACAAAGAACATGGACACGAACCGCTACTACTATGCCAATGAATCGAACCAGCCGGTGGGGCCGTTCCCACTTGACCAACTTCAGACGATGATGAAGCAGTCGATCGTTCAGGTAGATACTCAGGTCTGCCCTGAGGGTGGCAGCGACTGGAAAAGTCTCGGTGAAATTCTGGGTGTGAGTCCAAGCCGATCAGAGAAGCAGAATTCAGGTTATCAGGATGTCGCAGAGAAAGTGGGCCTTGTTCCTGATTTCAGCGCGAAGCGAAATCTGATTCAGCTGGCGATCGCTGCACCTATCGTACTGATCTTCGTAATATGGGGGGCTTCCCGGGGAGGAGGGATGGGTGCGACACTCTATGGATTCGGCGGTTTGGTTGTTGGGGTGCTCGCATCAGGGACAGTCTTGATGGTAATGGGATGGAAGAAAAGGTGATGAATCCGCTGCAAACCCGATGAGGACTCAGTAGGGAAAGGTCTTTATGTCATCTTATGTCACTTACTGTCAATGAGTCGCGTTAAAATTGCATAAACTATTGGTAGAGATCTTGGATAGGTCAGGGACATTTCCATATGAAGGAAATTCCCTGGAACGACTTTGATCCGAAGATCCAATTTCTGGCTGCCAGCGCGAGAATCCGCCCGGAGTTAATGCTGGCTTATGCGACTGCGGCACTGGGAGGTATCTCGGGGATCCGATCCAGTATTCAGGGATTGGTCGGAGAGGAAAGGCACCCCGCACTATCGCTCCTGGTTGTTCCGGAGCAGCCTAGTAGATCTGAAGCGCTGACTTCCTGCGTCGTGGAACCACTGCGAGGGATCCAAGATGAAAACAGGAGCTCGAATCGTGCTTCCGGGGGTAAGTTGCGACCTTCTGACCACGTGCCGTTGGGCAGGCAGTCAGAATCCATCTTGAAAGAACTGCTGAACACAACATCCGAAGAAGATGGTCATATTCGGAAAGCCAGAGAGGAATATGCTGCGGAGACTCGTCGTTGTCTGAATTCCTCCTTTATGATTTCTCCCACTCCGAGTGCTTTTGCGAGATTGCGAGCTGAGCTGCGAGATGGGCATGGACTTGTCTTTGATCCGAGAGCCAGAATTCTCCGCGAATCGTTCGGTGACGGAAGGGATAGAGCCAAGTGGCAGCAGCTCTTGAGAACGACGATAGATGGGAGTGATTTTGGAGCTGAGGAAGATGGATCTGTAAAATCTGAGATCTTCTCTTCCCGATTTACCCAACGATCTCCCTTTCTGTTCCACATTTCACCCCGGCAGTTGGAGGAATGGTGGGAAGAGGACCTCTTGAGCTACGCCTGTCAGTCCGCGTTGCTGCTGCGGGCGTCAAAAATTTCTCGAATGAAGCGAAGCTATCTCAGCCGCGGAGCCGATGCTGTTCGCCATTTGCAGGGTGCTGTCAGGGAGGCAATGGACCGCCGATATAGTGATCAAGGGTTTCGCTTCACATGTGAATTTGGTCAACTGCATCACAGTGAGTTTTTCGCCCAGGTAGAGGCATTTAACGACCGCATTGACGAATTACCTGAGTCCTTGCATGATCGCTGTCACGGCCTCACTGGATTACCGATGAAGCTGGCGTGGACCGCTCAGCTTTTGGAGAGTCCGAATACAAAGGCTCTCGGACACTACGCTGTATCCGCCATCACAGCTGCGAACTGGTGTCTGGATCAGCATGTTGAGATGTTACGAATCCATGATGAAGCGGCGGAGAAGCGGAGACTTATTCAGGACGCCCGTCGCATTTTTGCACGGATCCAGAAGAAGGCACCCTGCTCCTTCCGGGACGTCTATCGGGGAACCAATAGTCAGCGGCGGTCAGATGTGGAGCCAGCAGTCGAGCTGCTTCAATCTGAGAATGTAGTTACGGTCCGGGGCAATCGTATTGAATTGCTGGAGCAAGAGAACCTACCTGATTGGCTGAGCGAGGTTTGCGGATCGAAGTTGAACTAAAGGGTCGATGGACATTCCTGCATTTCTCAGACCGTCTTCCCATTTTGAACGATTGGAGAGATTTGGAGGTTCCGAAGTCTTCCAAGCTGCTCAGGTGTTTGCGAACGAGTTCAAGATCGATACCGAAGCTGCACTTGCGTGTGTTTGTTGCTCTGCAAGTCATACTCTGGGAGGAGCTGTTCAGGTTTCAACATCTGTTGGGAAAGTAGAAGCGCCATTCTCCCTCTTGATCTCTACACCAGAGCCAGACCCCCTTTGGGTTTCGGTTCCCAACCAATACCTCCTTTCAGATGTCGGGCCTCACCTCCGATTCATCGTGGAGGCTTATCAGGCTGAAAGGCGGCAGGTCAAAGAGAGCGGACGGGTCGACCCGGAAATTTCCGGCTTATCGCACATGAAGGAACTGGCAGAGCTGGGACAAGGTGCATTTGCGGAAGGCGTCATTGAAAGAGCTGCTACAGATTCTCTGTCGTTCCCGTTCCCTCCTTCGCTGGTCGATCAATGGGTATCGCTGGCGACTCCTCCTGTTGGTCTCAGGTCAGCTCTGGAGAGGCTCACAAAGAAGGAAGAGTCCCGGTTGTGGGATTCTCTGGCTTCCAACCGCAAGCTCATGGCTGAAAACGGAGTGAGATCGAGTGGTGTGCCCTCGTTCTTCTGGCAGGTTCAGCATGATGAGCTTGGATCTCTGTTTAAAGGAGCTCCCTGGCTAAGCGACATTCCCCTTTTAGCTGTGCAGATGCAGGAGCGGGAAGAGGCGCCACTTCACGGTTTGTGCAAAGGTCCTCAGCTCATTTCCAAGCTTTGTGAAGATTTGTTCTACATCAGGCTTAGGCAAATGAAGAGACCAAAGACTTTCTACCCTTCTGAGCAGGTCATGGAGCCGCTCCGTAAGTTTTTGGCTCAAACCAGAGATTGGCAGAAAGAGGTAGAAGTCGATACGTTTAAGAATTGCCTGCTGCCTTCGCGAATGATCGATCTGGCTTTGAAGCTGACACTGCTGGAAGTCGCAGTTGGCAGGAAGAAGGAGATTGAAAAATCAAATGTGGAATATGGACTCGAACTCGCAAAGCGGTTCCTCGTGAGACATTTCTCCACAGTGTCAGCGATTGGCGACCCTGGCACATGCTCACTACCTGACACCACTGACATGACGGACCGTGAAAGGGCTGCATTTCTGAAAATATGCGAAAAAGGAGCACTTAGCCCCACTGAACTGGCACGTTCATTCAGTAGAATGCTCGCTTCGGAGCGGGATGATATCATCGCAAGTTTGCTTTCCCGCAATCTGATTACCTTCGATCAGGGAATCCTGCGGCGTGCTACAGCGTAGCGCTGCGGTGATGTTCCGAGAATGGACTGGTGAAAAAGAGCTCTATAATTTTCACTGACAACGCGGCCATTAAGATGAATTGGACTGACGCTTGATGTCCGCGCAATCTCCCCGCTTGATGCAATGATCGCATTCGGCGCGGCATATATAGATGACAACCAGCCATTCGGCTGGCCAACAACTATCAACAGAATTCATTCTACATGGCGCGACCGACGCATTATCAGCCGGTCATTTCGCGTTTTCTGGTTTGCGCTCTCTATCACGAGGGTAAGCGCAGAGCTGTTCCCATGACTCGTCTTATTGACGAGTTACTGGAAAGTGCTCTTGCCAACACTCCTGGATGGGAGAAGGCCGCAGATCAGTTTCCCCGCGAGAAGACCCTGTCGACTCCACCAGAGAGGGATGCCGCCGTTTCAAACGACAGCTGACCTTCTCAAGTCTTCAAGCTCCCTCATGAAAAGCCGACTTAGCCCGAACGCTGAGTCGGCTTTTTTCGTGCCGGAATTTGGAGTCTCTCCATTAACCCAAAACAAGAAAGACAAACCACATGGCAATTAAACTCATCTCAAACTATGCAAAACGCCTTGGATTGCCTGGGTATTCCAGTCACCAGTTTTCCGTTTCCGTCGAAACCGAACTGACCGATTTGGAACGGGCTCCAGCGGAAATTGCGAGACTCTACCAAACCCTTCAACACGCTGTTGATCGTGAGATCATTCAGACCGGATTCGTTCCGGGAGAAGACTACGGCATGAATACTGCCCCGGCTGCGATTCATGGTGGAAACTCCAACGGTAATCATGCCAATGGAACCAACGGTAACTCCTCGAATGGAAACGGCTCCGGTGATTCAAATGGCAACCACCAGTCCGGTAAAGTCTGGAGTTGCTCACCCAAGCAGAGGAATCTCATTACCGACTTGCAGAAGCAGCTTGGTCTGAGCGATTCGGAGCTCGATGAGCGATCACTCGAGTTCTTCAGCAAAACGGCGAACCAACTCAACAAGCTCTCCGCTTCGGGCCTCATCACGGCACTCTTGGAGGAAGCTGGAAAATCCAATGGGGACCGCAATGGTCACCGGAATGGAAACGGATCAGCCGTCCCTGCGAAGGGAGGAAATTGATGAACTCACTCTTTCATACGAATCAGCCAAGTTCGCCACCCTCTCCGCTGCGTGTCCTTCCCACTCCGGAAGCACGGCCCAAGGTGCTGGAGTATCTCTCCGCGTCTCGCCTGAAATGCTGGCAAACCTGCCGACGTCAATTCTATTTCCGCTATGTGGAAAGGATCAAGACGCCGACAGCTCCCGCGCTGTTTATCGGGCAACAGGTTCATGAAATCTTGAAGCTCCACAACTGGAGTCGATGGAAAGATGAGCCTTTCGATCCTGAGTGGCTGAAGTCGGAACTCGACGACAGCTGGGAGGACGGTCTCGCTGCCGATCACATCTCGTGGAAAGCCGCCGGTGACGAGGCGAAAGCCAAGGAGCAGGCCTGGGCGATGCTCGAGGCCTATTTCGAGGAATCGCCTGTGCCGCCATCCGAAAATCCGGAAGGTGTCGAAGTGGAAGTCGAGTGTCATCTCGACAGCTTCGATATTCGCCTGATCGGCATCATCGATCTCGTTCGCCCTCGCGGACTGATCGTCGACTACAAAACGGCAGCTCGTGCTCCGAGTTCGTCGGCGGGACCGCAGCAGCACGCGACTCAGCTTTCGTGCTATGCGCTGCTTTTTCGAGAATCCACCGGCATGCAGGAAAGCGGATTTGAGCTTCACTATCTGATCAAGACCAAACAACCGAAGATCCTTGTGACTTCGCTTGGGCCAATGTCAGAACAGCTTCAATCCGAGCTATTCCAGCTCATTGATGACTACCTCGAAGGTATCTCGGCAGAAGCCTGGATTCCCTCCCCGGGTCAACATTGCAGTTGGTGTGACCATCAAACTGCGTGTCTCCGGATGTCCGGCTTGTAGAAATTGCAGTCCTTCACCTGAGGAAATAACAACGAGGCCGCTTCTCTCCGATGAGGGAAGCGGCCTTTTCATTTCAACCAAACAAAAAACAGAAAACCCAACCACTCAATCCAACTCAAATTATGAAAAATAACCTGATCTCAAACACCCTCTACCGCTTGGGAGCAGCTTTCCTGAGCGTGCTTCTCCTGGTCTCGCTGACCAGCTGCGGTAAACCTGACAAGGACCCCTGGTATTCTTTCGGCAAGAGCAAACCAGACTCTGCGATCGAGAAGCTCGAAATGAAACTCGAGGATCTCAAGGCTCAGGTGACTGGCGGTAAGACACATGCCGACAAGGCTGCTGAACAGGCAGCGCTGTGGCAGGCAGTCGCGGCTGTCTTCATCGTCCTCGCAGGCTTCGCATTGATCTACGGCGCGGCTCTCGGTTCTCAAGCTCGACGTGTGAACAATGAGTCCGCTCGTAAGTCATCCATGCAATCTCAATCGGAAGAAGTAGCTGATGAAATCGTTCTCTGAACTTCCCTCCTACAAGGATCTGCACAAGCTGTGTAAACAGGAGCCGGTCGACGAACCGGTGCCCGATCTCGAACTCACGGAAGATTCGTGGGTCGAGCGCGGTGCCGAAGTCATCGGCTGGCAGCTCTGTCGTCTGGAATATTGGCTGAGCAAGAGCGGCTGGCTTCGGGCCTGGTTCCGCTTGAATTTGCTCTTGTCGATCGTGTTGACGATCACGGGCATTTTGCTTCTACCGCCAGTATCACAGGTGCTCAAGCTGCTCGCGGAATCCAGTCACTGGGTCTCTGAGATTGCTCTGGATGTGGTTGCGATCGTGTCAGGTGTTCCACCGATCATCATCAGTATTGGTGTGGTCTACCTCGCCATCGTGATCTTCCGCAGAATCCGTGCTTCACGTAAACGTCGCGTTCAGGGCGGCCTCTCTCACGGGGACGGCTACTACGAATAGCCTTCTCATCAACTCCACTCATCTCCACAAAACAAATTATGAAAAATTGTAAACCCATTGAAATCCGGGTGGGTGATCTCAAGCCAGCTCTGGTTGGCTTGGGTAAGATCACTCGTCCAAGTGCTCCCGATGCTGTACTTCGATGTATCCGTGTCGAGCGAGCGAACAAGTCTGAGATTCGCCTTCAAGCTACCGATGGCGACTTCCATCTCAATCTGAAGGCTCCAGCAAAGGTGATCGATCCAGTGGAACCGTTTCTGGTTCCTTTGGAGGCCCTTCGTGAGCAAGTGCGTGGATGCAAAGCTGCCGATAGCGTTCTGATCCGCCCCAATGCGAAAGCTCCTGCGGTTTCAGAATTCCCGGGACCGCCTGCGTTTCGCGCCGCTTCTGTTGAGCTGCCTCCGAAAATCACCTCAAGCTTGTTGCGGGCGTTTGCCTGCTCTTCCAGTGATCCCTCCCGCTTCGTCTTGCAGGGGGCCTACCTTGATGTGTCTGGCAAAGGCAGAAATGCTCATCGAATTGTCGCGACGGATGGTCGCCAGTTGTTTTCCAGCAACTCGATGGAACTGTCGTCGCTCAAATCATCCGTGATCCTCCCCAACCACGTCTTGTGGAAGTGGAAGCGAATGACGGCGGAAGTGCCGTGGATACTTCGCGTCGGAGCTGAAAAAGGCGGCGATGCTCCCTTCCGAATCAGCACGAAGGATTGGAGCCTCAGCGGTAAGACCATCTCTGGAAACTACCCGAATTACCGTCAGGTCATCCCGCCGGGATCAGACTTCAAATCTAGAGCGGAAATGTCGCGGGAAGTAGCAGAAGCTATTGCCAATCTGATTCCCAAGCTCCCCGGAAAGAAACTGTCCAACAAACCCGTCGGGCTTCACATTGAGAAGGGACTCGTTTCCCTGCTTGCTCGTGAGACGACTGAGGAGCCTTGGCAGTTCTATCCCATCGGACCGGTCAAAGCTGAAGGCCCGGACCAGGTAGTCTTTGCCAACCGCGACTACGTCCAGCGAGCCACCGGATTTGGCCTGACCTCCATCAGCACGACCGACCAGCAGTCGCCGATGCAATTCTCAAGGGAGGGAGATCTCATGATTGTCATGCCGGTCCGGGTTGGCGATACGGAAAAGCTGAAGCGTCCGCGCAAGCTCGCCCCCATCGTTTCTACGAAGCAACCAAAATCGCCCCAATCTCCTGCAAAGAAGGCGGTATCGAAGAAGCGTGCGACAGCACCTCCCGCGACTTCTGATCCCATGGACGAGATCGAGGTGAGCATCGCTGAAGCCAACAAAGCGCTCGCCTCAGCGGGTAAAAAGTTGAAGTCAGCGAAAGGCTCGCTCAACACCGCTCGTGACCAGCGGACTGAAGATCAAGAAGAACTGAAGGGATTTCGGTCCCTCTTTCGATCCATCAAGAAGCTCGCCACTGGTTCCAACTGAGTCGTCACAACCAACACCAAGCAGGCACCGAAGGCCCGGTTGCTTCCGCATCACAGCGGAGGTGCCAGGCCTTTGTCATGCCGTCTCTTCCCAATTCATACGAAAAAGAAAAACAAACGAAAAACCACTTCCTGTGAAGGGGCAAAACCAACAAAGAACGAAAACCAACAAATTCCAAAAACATACGATGAACACCGAAACCAATACTGACCTCCTCGCAGTGCTGACCCGCGAAGGAGTCCTGATCAATGCCAGCGTCAGATATCCGCGCTTCCACAAGAAGCTCAAAGCGGCCGACCTCGGCCTCGAACCCGACCAGGTCAGTGACCGGCTCATGAGCCTCGGACACAAAAAGCTTCTTCCCAAAGAAGCCCTCGCTGATCTCGCTCTCGTCGAGAGCCGCACCCATGCCATCATTGAGAAATACACCTTTCCGTTTCTCAATGTCAGCCACTTCCTTCCCAACGGAAAACTGGTCGATGTTCAGGAGCAGTTGAATGCCCAGGAGCGAAACTTTGAAGTCGCTCGCGGGAAATTCCTGCGCGGCTACGAGCGCACCCGAGAACAGGCCCTCATCGATTGGCGCGACGCCATCCAGCAAATTGCGAAAACCTACGATGAAGAAGAAACGTTGTTCTCGCAAATCCAGGAAGCTTTCCCTTCGCGGGAATTCATCGAACCGCGCTTTGCATTCGAGGTGCGCTTGTTCCAGATCGCCGTTCCCGATGACCTCGGGATGGAGCTGATCACCTTCGCCGAGCAGAACGAAGTCCGGCTCGCCCGGCATGATGCCGCCCGCGAGGCTCGTCGTGAGATTCAAACAGGCGTCGAGACCTTCGTAGGGGAATGCGTAGCCGAGTTGCGTCAGCAAACGGCTGAGCTCTGCGACGAGATGCTCGCTTCCATGCGCGGTGGCAAAACTGACGGCGTTCATCAGAAGACCCTAAACCGGCTCGTAAAGTTCATTGATGACTTCAAGTCCTTGAATTTCGCCAGCGACACCGAGATGGAAAAGCAACTCGATCTGGTGAGAGATCAACTTCTCAGCCGGACTGCAGAGGACTACCGGAGCAGCTCGTTTGCGACTCGCAGCCTCGAATTCGGGCTGACCGATCTCCGGAATCACGCTCGGGAACTCGCGTCTCAAGATGCCCGCGAGCTGGTGGAGCGCTTTGGTGAACTTGGTCGGCGCAAGCTCCAACTGGCCGGGTAGAAATCCGAAAGAGTTCCTCCCACCACTCAACAGGGTTGGGTCATCGACCTGACCCTGTTGATTCAATCTTTTCTCAAGAAACCACAACCCTGAACCCAACTAACATCATGTCACACTTCACTACCATCCAAACCCAGATCCGCGATACTGAAGCGCTCGAAGATGCCTGTGCCGAACTCGGCCTGAAACTTCTCCGGGACTCCAAAGCACGCGGCTTCTCCGATCAAACCCGCAAGGGCGAACTCGTCATCCAACTCAAAGGTCCCTACGACATCGCCGCCAATCGTGCCGATGAAAACGAGAGCTACGAACTGGCCACCGATTGGTTTGCCGGTCACGTCGAGAAGGAAGTCGGTCCCAACTACGGCCGTCTCATCCAGCTCTACGGCGTCCACAAGACCATCCGGGAAGCCAGCAAGAAACGGCTCCGTGTCACCCGTCGTCAGGAAACGGACGGCTCCATCAAACTCACCCTCGCTGCCTGACCCGATGACATCGAAAGAACAAATCGTTGTGTGGGTCAGTCCCGAGGGATCCATCACCATCGATGCCCTTGGCTTCACCGGCAAAAGCTGCGAGGAGGCGACCCGTTTCCTCGAAGAAGAACTCGGCACTATCGGGCGCAAACAACGCAGCCGCGATTACTACCGCTCTGCGAAAAATAACAACCTCAACCAACAGGAACAAAAATCATGAGCACAACCACCACCATCCCGGAAGTGATTCACTTCCAACCCGACGGAACCGGCGCGGGGCTTTACACCGAGATCATCGATCTGAAAGAGATTGGCGTTCTCGATGTGAGCCGTGCTTCCAACGTAGAATTCAATATCGAGTTCCAGCAATGGGAAGTCTTCGACTTCACCGGTCATGTCGTTTTCACCCATCCGTCTCGCGAGGAATGTCTTCGCTGGGAACGGATCCACTTCAATGAAACCTCAACCGACTGACTCATCATGAAAGACATCATTTCCAACTTTGCGAGGGCCGGTTACGCCGGCCTATTTTTGTGCACAGCCGAAGAGGCTCGAGCTGAAGCTGAATTGAAAGAAGCGGCCGAAGGGCTCGGTCGCAACGTCCATGCCTGGAGTATCACCACAGGCATGATTGACACATCGAACGGAAACGTTCATCGATGCACCGATCCGGTGGAAGCTCTCGAATCCATTGAATCGCTTCACAGCGATTGCGTCGTTCTTCTTCGCGACTTTGGCGCCTTGCTGGAAGACAAGGATCCGCTCCTCATCAGGGTGCTTCGGGAAACTCTCAACCACGCCAAGTCGGCTGGAAAATTGATTGTCCTGGTCGGCGTGTGGAAGCCGCTTCCTCCGGAACTGGAACGCGAGATAACCCGGATTGATTTCGATCTACCCGGGAAAGAGCAACTTGCTACTGTTCTCGACGCCATCACTGACTCGGCCAAACTTCCTGCCATCGGCGAACCTGAGCGAGAACTTGTTCTCGAAGCTGCCGGAGGGATGACCACGATAGAGGCGGAAAACGCCTTCGCTTTGTCCATCGTCGAAACGGGCGATGTCGAAGCGGCCGTCGTGGCTCGAGAGAAAGCCAATGCACTGAAGAGTGGTGGCCTCATCGAGGTGATCAATGCCCCGGCCACTCTCGACGACATTGGAGGATTACATGCGCTCAAGGACTGGCTGCAACAGCGACGCGAAGCCTTCACTCAAGGCGCTCGTGACTATGGTCTTCCGATTCCAAAAGGAATGCTCGTCCTCGGAGTCCCCGGCACAGGTAAAAGCCTCACTGCCAAAGCCACCGCCAGCGTCTTCGGTATTCCGCTACTCAAGCTCGATCCTGGAAAGTTGTTCGGTGGACTCGTTGGGCAGTCCGAGGCCAACCTGCGATCCGTCATTCAGACTGCCGAGGCGATCAGTCCCTGTATCCTCTGGATCGATGAGATCGAGAAAGGCCTCGGCGGCATGGGGGGATCCAACTCCAGCACCGACGGCGGTACCAGCGCGAGAGTCTTCGGCACTATGCTGAATTGGTTGCAGGAGAAAGCGAAACCCGTGTTCGTCGTCGCCACTGCAAACGACGTCAGCAAACTCCCGCCTGAGTTGCTCCGAAAGGGGCGATGGGATGAGCTTTGGTTTGTCGACCTCCCCAACAACCAGGAACGCACTGCGATCTGGGACATCGTGATCGAGAAATACGGTCGCGAAAAGACCGCCTTCGATTCGGTCGTCCTCGCCCGGGCCAGCGAAGTCCATACCGGAGCCGAGATCGAAGCCGCCTTCGTCGAGGCGCTCCATCGTTGCTTCACCCAGGATCGAGAACCCACAGAACTCGATCTCGGAGAAGTTCTATGCGAATCCGTTCCTCTCGCTACCACAATGAGCGAGTCCATCGAGCAACTGCGACACTGGGCCAAAACTCGAGCCCGTCACGCCACCCACGCGGACAAGTCCGCGAATGGCAGGCGCAAACTCGACTTATCCTGATCGGCAACGCCAAGGTGATCAGATGAGACCGCTTTCCCAGATGATGGGGGAGTGGTCGGAGAATCCACCGCCACGCAACGGGTGGGTTTTCTTTTAGCTATCAGTTCCACGCGCCCTTCGGAGCAGACGACAGATAATTCATTGGAAAGGCAGTTCCAACTCAAGGTCTGGACGAAGGGATGACCTGTTGTTGCCATCATCTTGGAAAACCGCTGTCAGATCGAAAAGAAATGTTGATTGCTATTCGATCCGCCACTTTTAAGATCATCGGGAAGATGAGCGGGGAAGAAATCAGACCAGCGCGATATCCGGCGAGAAATACGGAAGAACTTTCCGCTGTGCGCTGCTTTGTGAACCTGCTCGATCTGGATCGGGTGAAACCCGATGTCAGTGCGCTGGACAAAGTGCCGAACCATGACGGGACGATCACACTGGTGGACAATGATCAATACCCTATCGGTGAATTGAAAGTTCAAGTTAAAAAGATTCCAAAGGATGCTCTGCGATTCGATTGTCCGGCTAAACTGATTGCTTACAGCAAAGTGACAACGGCACCGTTTCTTCTCGTTTGTGTCGATGTGGAAAATCAACGTGCTTTCTGGAAGCAGATTAATCCGATGATGCCTGAATTCCGGACAAGTCAGAAAACTTTCACGGTGGAGTTCAAAGTTATTGAAAACGAGATTGGAAAGGATACCGCCTATCTCGACCATTGGACCCGGCTCTGTCAGAATTACCAAGATAGAGTGTCGAAAATTGCCAGTTTCGACCCCAAGGCATGGGGCGATCCCGGGCTGCACAAACTTTCTCCGGAGGTCGTGACTTCATTCCAAGAATATGCGGACGAATTGAACACTTTGCTCGATATCGATTTTCCAATCATTCGGCACGAATTTTTTGTCGATTCCTGGAAGTTGGGCGTGGTCATTCACAAGACGGGAAACGAGAGCCTTTCGTATTCGACTTATTCGATAAAGTATGGAGAAAGCGCTCCTCTCATTTCTTTCTCGCCGGATAGTTTGATGAATTCGGAAAAACTCGGAGATCGCCCCGGGAACATCACAGAAACAATTATCAGCGGGGAGAAGGCCGCCGCTTTTCAAGACAGGAAGAAAAAGGGAAGGGAGTTCGTTTTCTATTATCTCGAGAAACTTCTCGACGACAAAAAGCTTCGTGTCGGCGGAGTAAATCAAAGTATCGAACTACTTATGTGGTTTATTCGGGAATACGGGCACACGCTCGGCTTAGTAGATGCGGAATCGTACAGTTCGTCCGATATATCTTACGGAGTAAATGTTTTCTTTCCTGCATGGTACTCAATAACGTTTGGGAAGGTTTTGGTATATTTTCATCATGAATACCCTGATATGCTTCGGTCCAACCCATTCCCGTCCTTCGAGCAAATAGCAAACACAGGCCTTCGGGACGTTCACCCTTCGGCCGATGAGGTAAACCATGCGATCGCAAGTGGTCGGAGCATATCAGCGCCGTGGATCCGAACGCATGACTTCTCTCTGACTGCGTTGTTCGAGGCGAGTCGAATTTTGGCTGATTCTGGTATCGAAACTGTAACGAGACGGGACCGTCCTTGGAGTCGTGTTTCGCCAAGAATTGAGAATTGCTTCTCTCCAGAAGATATCGCTCATAATCTGGCTTTGATGATCGAGGGAGCTGCGGAAGACTACGCAGACTTTATAGCCTGCAACCGATTTGAGAGACTTAAGTGCCCCCTTTTACAGGGAGACATTGCACTAGCGTTCGCCGCCGACATCAATGATTGGGACGACGGAACCCCCGGTGTGTTTTTCGATGAATATCGCGTTCAGGATCGGAAAGGAAATCTCCCGAAAGTGCAGTTCATCAATTTAGCGAACAATTCTAGCGGCTGCGTTCAAGAGAGAGACGAACTGACTATTGAGGGCAGAGCTTATCGGATCGATTCTCACCGGACTTCGCATGTGCCGTTTCTGAATGGGAAAAGGAGGATCGAATCTCTGCTCTATTTCTGGCTTCGTGAAGATCTCCGAAGACAATACGGAGACGAATTTCTCCGAGCCGGAGATATTTGGAGCGATTAGTCTTTGCCATAAGGACTACGATAAGAACCTTTCCAGATGCAACTCCCCTAAAAACTCTAATTCCGATGCTCCCCGACGAAAACAAGGGTCCAATTCGACAGTTGTGCGAACGGGTTCTGTCCGCTCGACAAGACGCTGCGAATATTGAAGGAATTCCGGACCCATTGGTCGAAGAAGTAATCCGAGAAATCGAATTTGACGTAAAATCTCTCGACGAGATCGACCGAAAATTGGCACTGAAACCCTCTCACTCAAGGGGGGAATTCTACGACTTCTTCTCTTTGATGGATATGCTCCTTTCGGGCTCTCCCGCTTGCCATCAACTTATGGGCAGGATATGGGCGCACGTCTACGATTCCTGTAGCGCTGAAGAGCGGATTACTCTTCTTAGCGGCTTTAACACGGATGGTGACTTCTTCAACCAGTTCCATGTGCTACCATCTATTGTCGAACATGGGGAGTTCACCGGCGAAGTGCTCTCCGATTGGTTGATCGAAGTGGGAAAAACTCTCGGGAACGATCTGGCGAGTGCACCTCTTTGGAATGCTCTTTCGATCATGGCCGAGAAAAGACCAGGGTTGTCAGTCGAAACCCTACGATTGTGGATCGGTGGCGACCTTGCTTCTCAGACCATCTCCATGGCCGCACATCTCCTCGCCGCACTAAGATTTGGATCGGTCCAAGGAGTAACGGAAATAGATTTGTCCCTCAAATCCAGTGACAGCAGGAATCACCGCAAAACCTACTACCGTTCTCATCAAGCGTCGGACCAACTGGCTACTCTTCCCGGCAATGATTACCGAAACCTCATCGAAGAAATGTCCGGCGATTCGGAGGAGATGGACCTCGAATGCCTCCACTTCATACAGGCGACAATCTGCAACGATAAACGCTGCGACAACACGTTCCGGATCGCGATCCAGTGGGTGATCGACAACACGCATGATTCTCCCTCCGTCTTGTGGGGTGATACAGTCCCTCGGCTCGCCTTCAGCACCCTTCAGCGGAGCAAAACACTCGGTATCGAGCCTCTTTACAAGCTGGTGCCCAAAACTCTCCCCATCCCAGAGTCCCACAGCGGAACGCGGAGAGCATTGGACAAACTGCTTGTCGAGATATTCGGGGTGAACAAGACGGACTTTATGTCGCTGATGTTCAGTATCTCGGAGAGAGACAGTTTCACGTTGAACAAGCTGTTCGATCCCCACAGCCACGGATACATGCAGAGCGCTGTTTCCCGGTCAAACGTGAGCCAGCTGATCTCGGATTGTTTTTCGCAAAGATCGAATTCGGCAAGACGGGTGGGTATCAAATTCTTCCAGCGGAGCGATATTCAAGAGCTTACCCCGCCAGCCGGGACGCTGTGGAGCGAAGAGCAGATTGCATCGATCATCGTTCAGTTAAGCGTCGAGTCACTTTACGACGAAACGCCGGCACGAATTCTGGTGGCGCTTGAACCCTACGTTCGCGACTCCAATTCCGACGATCTCAAAAACCTCTACAAAGAGCACCTTATCTTCCACTCGAAAAACTTCCCAGGGGCTTGTCTTCGATACCTAAGAGAGAAGAGCAAAAAACTGAAAAGCAGGCTGATCCGACAAGCAATGCTCGATGTAGAATCGTATCTCGATCAATTGACTGAATGTTCCGGCAGCGCAATCAATTCAGCACGGATCGCTGGACTCCGGCGGGCCTCCCAATTGTTATCAAATCGAAGGAGTCGCGAAATTCAATCAGCCTCCGAAGGAGAAAACAGCCTGGTGTCGCTCCTCACCAGTAAGTCCTACCTGCTGTATGGCGGCGGCGAGTGGCAGATGTATTACGGGGGGGCGTTCGGAGAGATCGCTCAAACTCAGGAGTTCTCCACTTCGATGGAGTTTCCACGAATGCCGATGATTGATCCGGATGGTTACGGCGAATGGAGAATGACCTGCGGAAGAATGTTGCGCTACTTTGATCGAAAGGCGGACCAGAACGAATTTTGAATGACACCTGATACAATATCCACATTCCTCACAAGCTACTTGGAAAGCTTGAACGAAGAATCTCGGGACGACAAAAACGGGAGACGATACGGGTTTGATCACGTCATTTTGAAATGGGCGGAAGCAACCGATCTGGTGCCCCTTCGTTTACCCTATTTCCAGCGAGGAGAAGATGTCGCGCCCCAGCCGAAGAAAGAAGCGGAGTTCGGAGTGGATTTCAAATTCATCAGCCGAGATGGAAAGAAGCTCTACGTTTTTGTGTTGAAGGATGAGAGGCTCACCTATGGCAACTTCACGTCAGAAAAATTCGATAAGGATCTACGGCTCGCTGCCAATCAAGATTTGACGATCCCCGGTCACACCGAAGTCGATGAAGTGAAGATAATCCTCTGCTACAACAAAGGAGAAATGATTCAAGGGGTCGACGCCTACGACTCTCTCGTAAAGACACTCGGGACTAAAGTGGGTGACACGGCGTCTCTCACCTTCGAGCGGTGGAATTTGACCATTCTATCCGAGAAAGTTCTTGAGTCCCTGTCGGCGAGTCCGGCACTGCTCCCGGAGCGTTTTTTCCGGAAGTTCACCTACATCTGCTGGCAGGTTGGAGACTTTCACCATGGATCCGAACACTGGGAGTCGATATTGATACCTGATTGGATTGAGTTTTTGGACGAAATTCTGGTCGGCGAAATAAGCGAGACGGAGGTTCGTATGGTATCGATCGCTTTGCTGATTCTCAAATCCCACGGAGTGGATGATCCGTCGTGGGAAACCGGATGGATAGAAATTTTGGAATACGCGATGCTAGCCTTGTGGCGGGCTGCATCGGCGAATGAAAACCACAGTATTCACCCGTTCGTTCTTCCGATCTGGAATGACTTCTACTTGGCAGAGCTACACGCATACTACGAGAGGAACAGCGCGTTGCTTGCATCGCACGATTCGCTCACTGCCGGGTATCCCGGAGAATTCTCCGAAGTCATCGGATGCCGCCACGCCTATTGGCACATGGGACGACTTGGGATTCTTGCGGGCAGTTTGATCGAGTTCTCAGAATTGGCGTGCGAGGAGGCTCAGGGCGAGCTGCCGAACATTGAAGAAAAGTTGGAGGATGCCCTTGAAACATGGGTTGGGATGATCAATGCGAACCCTTCCGTATTGCGCCCTTTGTTGGACATTCATCATATCGAACTATTTCTTTTTTGGAGCGTTTTCAGAAGGGCTAACCGTCGGGATAAGGTGGTCTCATTCTTCCGGCAAATGATAAAAAGGCTGATCATTCGCCGATCAGGTCACGGAGGAATTCGGCTAATCGATCAGGGGAATTCCTGGGAAAGACTTCTCGAACGTATTGCCATCTCCGAAGCTGCCGAGGAGTCCGTCGGGAAAACGTCCTACCTACTCCAAATGATCCTTGAAATTTGTGTCGGTGATTTGGGTGAAGAAGGAAGGGAGCTGGCGGTTGAAATCTTTCAGCACTTAATCCTCGGAAAGATCGACGATGAGAAAAGCCATGACTTCCCCGAGAGTGTGGAACTACAGAGTTGGGTTCCGCCAGAAGCTTGGGGCCGACAAGTTCTTGCTGGATACACCGGTGATTTGGGAATCACTTTGACGATCAATTCCTATTTTCAGCAACAAAGAGACAATATGGACGGATTTTCCGAGAACGTTCTAAGTTTCATTCAAACCGCCCGTGAAACACACCCTGTCGATTACGGCCAAGACACCTCGGTTCCTGCGGGAGTTTGGCAACTCGCATGCATTTTACACAAATCTCCAGTCCCTCCAGAATTTTGGCGGATTCAATGCGAATCCGTAAAGAACTCTTGATGGCTGAAAATGTTTCGGGTTTCATATAAGGTGGGCAGGATACTCATCCATCATCCTCAAACCGAAATTTCATCCGTCTTAGTTAAGGGACTGTCGAAAACGGATTCTCTGAAACCAAACGGAGTATGGTCGACCATTCAACCCTGTTGAACCGGAATACGAAGAGGGGTACCCATACGCTGTCCGGGCCTGCTGAGCGCGAACGATTCCGCACCGGAAATTTCCGAAATGATTTACACCGAATTCGACAGAAAATTCAGGGGCCTTTTCGACAATGCTTTTCAGGATTGGGTCGAGTCCGTGTTGCAGGAGATCTACCCCAACGGAAAACTCGTCCGGGTCGGCGTGACGCAGGGTGATGGAGGAATCGACGCTTTCGCCATCAACACGGGGACGGTTTTTCAAGTGTTCGCCCCCCGGAATCCAACAGACGGGAAAGTGGCGAATAAGATCGCGAACGACTTTCCCAAAGCGCTGGAGACAATGGGAGAGGGTCTAAAACATTGGATAATCATCCACAACACGCCAACGAGCAAAATGGGGAAATTAGCTACGGCTCAGATCGGGAGACCTCAGAAGGAATACCCCGGGCTCGAATTTTCGGCATGGGGAATCGAAGAGCTATGGCGCGCATATCAAGAGGCGACCGGGTTTCTGAGAAAGGCGAAGGAAGCGCTGCTGAATTGGAATCGGCAGTCATTTTCTACGTTCCGGATTCCGCTACTCGGAGTCGAACACCCGGCATCTTTAATCTGGGACGAACTCTCCGTCCGTGACGGGGCTATGGAAACTACTAGCACCTCTCTTGCCGATGAGCTCCGGCTGTATCGGGAGTGGGCCAGACTGGGTAAAGTGGACTCGGGAAAGACTCGCTCCGCGACCGAGGTGCTGGAAGACGGCGCGAATCTCGTGGTGGTCGGTGGGCCGGGGAGTGGGAAATCCACACTCGCGCGGAAGCTCGTGCATGAGGCGGTCGAGCGGGATCAAACAGTGTTGGTGGCAAGCCTCAAACGCATCGCTTTGATTTACAGGAAGCGCGATACGTTCGCGGATGCCGTATTCCAGATTGGTTCGGGCAATGCCCCTCCCGATGCCCGGCGGACGTCCGATTTGCTGGATGAACTCGACTTGTTGATTCTCGACGGTCTCGACGAAGCGGAGCCATCGAGAGCGGAGATTGCCGAAGAAATCCGGCAATGGTCGGTCGGGCACCCATCCACCCGGGTCTGTGTGACGACCCGGCCCATCGGACATCAACCGCACTATTTGTCGGCTTTCAAGACTGCTGAAATTCTGCCTCTGTCGGAAACGAGATCGAGGGAAGTGATCACCCGGACAATCGAGAAAAAGAATCTTTCGGAAGCGGAGTCGAAACGGCTGAACGCAATATTTAAACTGGGCGACGACTGGCCTCGGTGGAGAGAATCGCCGAACGCGTTCGATTTTGCAAAGAAGAGTCCGCTGCTATTGAGTTTTTTGATCGCGTTGGCAATCGGGGGCAAATCGCTCGAAGGGAAACGAAGCGAACTATACGGTCGCATTGTCGATCTTTTCCGGACGCGGGAAGTTCCAGGAGACGATGACCCCGCGCTTTCCGCCCGCATGGCGATGCATCTTCTTTCCCTGCTTGCAGTGCAGAGTCTTGATCGCCCCACCATGCCGCTCGCGGACATTGTCGGAGAGGTCGCCGGGATGCTTTCGCAGGCGACAGGCGATCCCGAATTGAAATCGGCCGGGACTGTCGAGTCGGCGATTCAGTTCTGGGTGAAGCGTGGCATGATGGAGAAGATCAAAGTCGACACTCGGGAATTTCTAGTTTTCGTTCACCCGACGTTTGCGGAATACGCTGCCGCACTCTGGCTCGGCGAGCAGCCGGAGAAAGAGATCGCGACATGGACGAAGGACCGCAGTAGAAATCCCGAAGCACGAGAAATCCTCATTCTCGCGGGTGCGCAGAAGCGCGGGGAACTCGTGATCGAGTTATTGCTGAGTTTGGATGAACCGGAAGATCCACTTTCCGCAGAAACCGTGATCGCTCTGGAGGCAATCGGAGAAAAGGATGGAACAAACCCGGAATTGGTTCAAAAAACATCGGGCTTGTTGGAGACGAGACTCGTTTCAAATATTCCTCTGATTTCCATCGAAGCTGCCCGACAGATGGTCGCGATTGCCCCCGCCCACCCCGATCAGATCGGGCCGCTCTGCACCGAACTCCTCGACCACGACCAGATGTGGACTCGGCTCGCTGCCTACGCCGGACTGTTGGAGATCGAAACGTCAAATTCAGTCGATTTTGCCAAATCGTTTCTGAGCGATAAGCGATGGATGGAGGACGGCGATGGGAACGAGAGAGTTCGAGATCTTCCTCAGGACGGAGGACAGTTGTGGCAGCAAACGATTGTCAGGGCTGTTGTCATCGTTTCAGACGTGGATGATACAGATGAAATGAATCGACTGATTCGGGAATTCGTCGCATCAGACCGGGAGGTCACGGTTGCAACGATAGTTGGCTTGGAAGAAACCCTTGGTTCGGAGCGTTTGAGAGCAGTCGTTGCTGGAACAACATGGGACATAACTTCGGGTCTCTCAGGACTGCTACCGCTATTCCCTGATCACAAGGAGAAGCGTTTCGCCCACGCAAAGATGTGTGCAAAAATTATTCTGGATTCGCTCGAATCATCGGAAGTCATTGTCGAAGAAGATGACCGAGAAGAGTTGACGGAATTCAACAGACTTCTAGGAGCAATAGAGGTTGCCGAAGCTCCAATCCCCGATTACCTCAATTTGGTCTCCGAAAATGGACGTAACTCCGCTGTCGAAGTTTTTCGCGGGTTGATCGAAGTTCTCGTTATAGATCGAGAAAACTTAATTTCCGATTGCTCAAAAGCGTTGGCCGAAACGAGCGCAGATCGGATGTGGGAACGAATTGAACATCTTTTCGTAGAGGACTTTCCCATCCGTGATTCCTACAACCTCGCCGAAATCGTTTCGCCAGAAATATTGGTGAGATCACTGCTTCATCCATCGGGATGTATCCATCGCTGGGGAACCTATTTGATTCGGATGTCCTGCAGTGAGATCGACTTCCGTCCTGAATTGGAAGCCACTCTGGCAGAAGTGACGGGAAGTGCTCTTTTCTACGTCGGGCTATTTGCCGAAGAAGTTTGGGGAGAGCAGGCGGTGGCGATTATTCGTAGACGCTCGGAATCCAATAGTCTCGATGGGGTTGGATATCTGTGCGAAGCATACGGCAAGATTCGATCCAAAAACAAACAAGAGGATGATTGGGAATTTCTCATCTCGATGTGTGAGCACGGGGAGTCAGCAGTGGGCGCGGCGAAGGGGCTAGAGAATCTCAGCTTTCCCGCGACTCCGGAATACGGGACTGCCGTGCGCGACGCTTTCACCACTTGGTGCGGACGCGATCTTTCCTGCAAGCATTGCGGGGAGGCAGTTATTGATGGCGTCTGCAGTAACTGCAACGTGGTCGCGGAAACTCCCGTGGCGTCTCTGCTCCGGGAACTCATACGAATGGAGTTGGTCGACCGGAAGGAATTGCTTTCGTTGAGCGCTGACGAAAACAGGAAAAAGTCAGAACCTGCCATTGCGGAAATTCTGCGCCACGCGAGAGGAGATGAAGAGGTCCAGAGCGAAGTGATCGAATGGATCGCGAAGACGGGAAAAGAAGCACACGCGCTGTTGCGAGCATTCGTTCGTTCGGACGTGCGGAACGGTTTCCATTTCGCATCCGAACTTCTTTCGACTCTTGAAAAAATCGACGTTGGTTCGCGAGCGATCATTCTGGCTGAGATTCCTCACTTCGGACTGGAACACGACACCAAAACCGAAGCTCTCCAACGCGGATTGTCTGATCCAGCTCCTCAGGTTAGAGACGTCTCGGTCGAGGCGCTACGACTGCTTGCAGCGCAATCTGATCGGGAGTGAACAAAATGTTGTAGGCATGGTAGCGACCCAAGTCACTAGCTTGGGGCGTTGGGAGTCTTCTCGGAGCTCCCTCCATTTGACGGTTCATTCGGTAAGAGGGAACGATAATCACGAACCTCCGACTGCATTCGATCAAGCTCTGCAAGAAATCCAGAGACTGATCCTCTGTAATTTTCGGGAGACGATTCTTCCTCTCTAATTTTCAGAAGCTGCTTTTGAATGTTCTCAATACGGCGAAGGGTCGAATGCAGCTCAATGTCGTTCTCAATCATTTCGGATGAGTGGTTATTTCGATAATCCCACGGCGGGTTCCATCGCGCTTTATTTGCCAATTTTCGATCATTCTGTCTTCTCCTTCGAGTGCCGCTTTGCGCCGGAGCCAAAATACGCTCGCTCCAAAAGTAATCTGCGCCATACGGTGATGGAAGAGATTCTTTGAGTATTCGGCAGCTTCACTTATCTCAAATTTGTCATCCATCATCAGAAATATGTCGATGTCATTTGGCTTCTCCTTAGCGGTTACAAACGAGCCGAAGACGATAAACCGGGTCAAGTGTCCCGTGGAGAATGCAGCATTGAATATTTTCGTGAGTTCAGCGCCCAAGGCGCTTCGCCTCGGATTTCCACTGCCGAATTTTGCTAAGGCTTGATCCAATGAGCACCGATGCACAGCTACAGGCAAGTCGACGGGATCAAGAGAAGGGATTGGGAAGGAGGTATGTCGTTCGCGCATTTTTCTGAGTGAATTTTTCAGACTTTATGCACGAACCCGTCGACGAAACAGGTGCAGGAGATTACCCCTGATCTTTTGTCTCCCCCGACATTTCTCTTTCGACTTCATCACAGATTTTCATCATTCGAGGCATCCACGTACCGAAGCGTTCTCTGGAAATAGGTAACTCATCAGGTGGAAGAAACGGAAATAATTCACGGAAGTATTTTTCAGCCTCGCGAATCTCCCTTCTGAACGACTCTTCCTTGTGGCCAAATAGCGTCCACGCACTCGGCCACTCATCTTGTAGCTTTTTCGGCGGATACCAGTGGAGTAGTCGCATCAACCCCAGACGATCCAGCGCGACGGTGAACTCACTGTGTTTTTTTCCGCGAATTGGAGTGTCGAAAAGGACTCGCTTGGGCGTTCTGCAGTCCACTGGTCGGTTTTCAGCTATCCAAGTGCGAAGTGAATCAACAATCTGAGAGTCCGAGAACCTCGCGAAATCAATATCGAATGCGATTGTGACTTGGCCTTTGGATGGATTTGAATTCTCGTCATCTATAGGCAAGGGGCAAACTCGATCCAGCTCCGCGAACATTGCGCTGTCACCTCCGTCTTCTTCAGACTTTGCTCGTGCCGAAATTAAAGGGTCACGATGGGCGAGCCAAAGAGATTCCAAATGAAGAACTTGTGCTTCGACGAGCGGGTGGAACACGTGACTTTGAGAAATAGACTGAGAGATGTGGGTTCTAATGTCCTTCGGAATTCTCTGCCAGGAAATCGCTCCATCGCCCGCATGATGCATGATGTCCTCAAATCCTTCAACGTAGGCAAAGTCTGTTTCGTAGTAGTCGTTCAGAAAGCGGTCGTAATCGAAATCAGCGTGCCGAGCGCGCTCTTCGATCACCTCTGCGAGTGCATCATCCTTTTTCTTAGCTTCGGGATCTTTGGAATAGAGGTCTTTGTTGATTATGTGTCTGACATTCACCCAGTGGAGATCAGCTGACATGGCAATCGTTGCCGACTCACGGGCATATTCCCAAATACAACAGGCCGCTTTCTCCTCTTCCGGAACCTCGCGGAAATCCCAGTCTTCGATTTTTATTGGATGCAAGTCTTCCGCAGACATCTGAGATTGCTAATTTGGTGGATTTGGCTTTTGGCAGTCGATTTCAGAATATTCCAGAAAGGCATCACTAAGAGGTGCTATCGCAAAGAAACCATGTTGCGAGATATCACACCGTAAATCGGTCGTATTGTCGAATTTTGCATCGTGAGTTAACGCCAAATCGTGCCGTTGATAGTATTAGCGTCGATTAAGGAATCTGCCATCGTCGAAGACAACTCCGTTCCCCGACCCGCTTCATAGGCTGCAACGCGCCTGTTGCTATCGGTCTTCGCTTCGTTAATAAGAATCGCTACCAGGAAGATGTGGAGAACACCATCTCTCCATTCGGGCTACCCCGAAAACCGCGACACCGTCAGTCCCGCGACGGACCCCGGGCAGCCAGTTGACGCATCGCGGGATTGGCATACTCTTGCGACAGTCTCCGCCGATTTTCCAGCATGTGGTTCGCCAAAAGGCGAATTGACCGAGACTGCCCGTGCGACAATGTTTCGGCGAGTCCGTAGTCGACGTCCCGAAGAGCCATGGATCTCCTTTCCCACGAACCCGTAATCCGCGCCACGATATTCTTTGGCATTCTCCTGCTGATGGCTCTGTGGGAGATTCTTACGCCGCGCCGCCGACAGGCGATTCCTCGCCATGGTCGCTGGCCCTCAAATCTCGGGATCGTGGTCGTGGATAGTCTCCTCGTTCGTCTCGTCTTTCCTGCGGCTGCCGTCGGGTTCGCTCTTTATTGTGAATCGAAAGGATGGGGACTTTTCCACGCCGTCGACGCCCCGACGTGGCTGGCCTTCGTCGGGTCGGTGCTGATTCTCGACCTCGCTATCTACTTCCAGCACATCCTCTTCCACGCCGTGCCGACGCTGTGGCGCTTCCACCGCATGCACCACGCCGACACTGAGTTCGACGTGACCACGGGACTGCGCTTCCACCCGGTAGAGGTTCTCCTCTCGATGGGCATCAAGATCGCCGTCATTGCTGCCTTGGGACCGCCCGCAGTGGCGGTGCTCGTCTTCGAGGTGATCCTCAATGCCACCTCGATGTTCAACCACGGGAATGTCCGGATCCCATCGGGTTTCGAGCACGTGCTCCGCTGGTTCGTGGTCACCCCGGAGATGCACCGGGTCCATCACTCGATCTATCGCGACGAGACCGACAGTAATTTCGGCTTCAATCTACCGTGGTGGGACCACATCTTTGGCACCTACCGTGCCCAGCCCCGCGACGGGCACGAAGGCATGACTATCGGGATTGATCGGTTTCGCGAGTCCCGCGAGCATTGGCTCGACCGTATGCTGGTGCAGCCGTTCCGGTCCGGTGTGCGGAAGAGTGGGCAGAGCGAGACGCGAAAAACGCAGGAATGACTGGGAGATTCGCATTCAATATCATCCGCCCCCTTCGCCTGCCGAGCGATTACAATAATCAAGATGGTGTGGAAGGCTCCAGAGTCTTTTATCTATTTACGACACTTAACCTTTCACCACTCCAAGAGAGAGCAGATCTCCCTCCAGTGCCCTGAGCTCTCGAATCAAGCCGAGGAAAAGGGAGCTGTCTTCCCCGGCTCCATCGGCCATCGAACGTAGCTCTGTTCGGATTTTCTTGAGGCGGGTTTGCGCATCGGAAAAGGCGGTATCTCCCGAAGCCGACTCGAGACGGTGGACGAGAAGGTTGACCCCATCGACCATCGTTTTGATCTCCTTGATACGAGTATCAAGTGTCACCGAATCCAGTCGCCCAGAGCCGACTCGATAGAGGTGCGCGAAAAGTTGCTGAAGAGGTTCGATCACGGTGCGCTGCAACAGGGCTGAAAGGATGACCCAGATGATGAGACCGATAACGAGCGATGGAACGAGATGGTGGCCAAGAAAATCGGACCACGAATGACTGGTCCCGGTGAAGTACTCGATGACGCCCCAGGAAACAGTCCCTATGAGAACGGCGATGAAACTGGCGCCGATTACGACCAAGTTGAGGGAATAGCGATTCCGGGAGTTCCCGGAGGACTGTTGATTTGAAGTCATGGATTCGAGTGGCAAGGCTTGTCTGAAAGTGAAACGCCGCCGCCTCCAATTCCCCCCGAAATAAAGATATATTATTACTTCGGCAGAGGCTGCACCGGGAGGGCCGCCATCTTTCTACGCACGGAACCTGGTTTCTCCCGATAGGCGAGAAGCCGGAGCGCGTTCACGACAACGAGCAGAGTCGAGCCCTCGTGGAACAGAACGGCAATGCCCATCCGCATGCCGAAGATCGTCGATGGCACGAGCAGGGCGACCACGCCGAGACTGAACCAGAGATTCTGCTTGATGATTTGGCTGGTCTTCCGGCTGAGACCGACGGCGAAAGGAAGATGATCGAGGTTGTCAGCCATGAGGGCGATGTCGGCGGTCTCTAGCGCGACATCAGATCCCGCCGCGCCCATCGCGATGCCGACGGTGGCGTTGGCCATGGCAGGCGCGTCGTTCACTCCATCGCCGACCATGGCGACTTCCTCTTCTTCCCGCAGCTTCTTGATCGACGCGACTTTGTCGTCGGGCATGAGGTCTCCCCAGGCTTCGTCGATGCCGACTTCTTTGGCGACGGCGGTAGCGACCTTCTGGTTGTCCCCGGAGATCATGATCATGCGTTTCACGCCGAGTTCGCGCAGGCGGGCGACCATGGCCTTGGCGGCCTCACGCGGGGTGTCCATGAGGCCGAGCACTCCGAGGTAGCGGTCGCCGCGACGGACGATCATGGTGGTGCGTCCGTCGGTTTCGAGCGACTCGACTTTCTCACGCATACTGTCGGGCAGGGACGGGCCGTCCACTTCGGAAAACAGATCGTCTTTACCGATGTGAACGATGTCGCCCGAGAGCGTGGCCCGGATGCCGCGGCCGGTCATGCTGCGGAGGTTCTCGGCTTCTCCGGTGAGATCGCCTGACAATCGCTTTTTGCCATCGCGCACCACGGCTGCGGCGAGCGGATGATCACTGAGAGCTTCCACGGCGATGGCGGTTTGGAGGAGTTCGTCCTCGGTGGCGTCTCCATGGGGCGCTACGTCGGTGAGCTTTGGTTCTCCCTCGGTCAGCGTGCCGGTTTTGTCGAAAGCGATCGCTCCAAGTTGCCCCAGGCTTTCGAGCGGACCTCCCCCTTTGATCAAAACTCCCCCGCGCGCAGCCCGTGCTACACCGCTGAGAACGGCACTCGGCGTCGAGATCGCCAATGCGCAGGGACTCGCCGCGACAAGCACGGCCATGGCCCGGTAGAACGACTCGGCGAAACTCTCGTCGATCACGAAAGGCGCGAACAACAACAGCACGACCAGTCCGAGCACAGCGGGCACGAAAATCTTCTCGAACTTGTCGGTGAACTGCTGAGTGGGCGAGCGCTGGGTCTCCGCCGCGCTTACCATCTCGACAACACGGGCGAGCGTGGTCTCGCTCGCAAGTTTGGTGACTCGCATTTCGAGCGCGCCGCTTTGATTGATCGACCCAGCGAAGAGCCGGTGTTCCGGGGACAGGTTTTCGCCGCCTTTGTCTGAATCCGGGTCGTCGACAGGACGTTTGTCGACGGGGATACTTTCGCCGGTGATGGGAGCCTGATTTACGCTGCCTTCGCCTTTGGTGACGAATCCATCGGCGGGAACGCGTTCGTCCGGTTTCACGATCACGGTATCGCCTCGTCTCAGCTCATCGACTGGAATCTCTGAGGTAACTCCATCGCGACGGACCAACGCGAAGTCGGGAGCGAGTTCGGCGAGCGCCTCGATGGCCCGGCGGGCGCGGCCCATCGCGTAATGTTCGAGCGCATGGCCGAGACTGAAGAGAAACAGCAGGAGTGCGCCTTCCGCCCACTCGCCCAGGGTCGCCGCTCCAGCCGCCGCTACCAGCATGAGAAAGTCGATCTCGAAGGAGCGGTTGCGAAGCTTACCGATGGCCTCTTTGGCGGCGAAGTATCCTCCGAAGAAATAGGCGGCGATGTAAAGTGCAAGCGAGACGGAATCCGGCGCGGCGTTGAACCTGCCAATCAAAAATCCAACGAGAAGAAGCGCCCCACAGATCAGCGAGAAAATGATCTCGGTCTTTCCCCCGAAGATCCCGCCGTGTCGATGTTCCTTGCCGTCATGGGACGCATCATGTCCTCCAGGATGCTCGGTGTGACTATTTTCGCTCATGGTTCCACTGAGTAGTTGCTCCACTTTGTTTCGAGCACGGATCGGAGCTTTTCCTTCGCTCGGGAGAGACGACGTTCGACCGCCTTCTCGGTGCAGTTTTGGATGCCCGCGATTTCCCGGTGAGATCTCCCTTCGATCTGGCTGAGTAAAAATGTTGCGCGCAGATCGTGGGTGAGCGATCGAATCGCTCGCTCCAGATCATCAGCGAGGAGACGGCGGTCGGTCGTATCGGCTGGATCGTCGTTGGTAGATGCCTGATTTGCGTTCCGAGTGGTTTGCGTTGGATCGTCAGCTTCCAGCACTTCGGGGTGACGTTTCTTCCAGCGATGACGCATCCGGCAGAGATTCGTCGCGATCTGGAAAAGCCAGGTAGAAAACGCCGCCTCGGTCGGACGGTAACGATGGCGCGCCTTGTAGACTTTCACGAAGGTCTCCTGGGCGATCTCTTTCGCGTCAGTCAGGTTTCCAGTGTAGCGAAGGCAGTAGGTAACGAGTGGCTCCTTCCACCGGGCCATTACGTCGTTCAACGCGAGATCATCTCCTTGTCGGAGACGTTCCATGGTGCGTTTGTCTTCTTCATCGGCCATGAAAGGTAGGTGAAAAAATCACTCCACTACGATCTCCGTGGTTTTCTCCAGCCAGCCCTTCATGCGCTGCAGGTAGCGCTCGGAGGATTTTGGATCCATTTCGCCTGCCACACTGTAGATAAAGTCGATAAATTCCTTGTCGGCCTCCTTCTTCAGTTGGGCGAGCTGTTCAGCTGCTTTCGCGTGTTCCGGGTGCTGGTCGAGGCCGGGATCTTCAATGATTTCTGCAAGAGTCTTCTTGGTGTCCGCATAGTGGATGCAGTGGTCTTCACATTCGGGAAAGTAGGCGAGATGGAGGGCTTCGATTTTCTGTCGTTCTTCCGGGCCGACATCGAACTCCTCGCAAAACCACTCGAACGCGCTGAGGTGTTCGTGGTGGTGGTCGATCTGACTCTTCTTCCAGAAGTAGACTCCTCCGAAGGCGAGCAGTCCGACGATGGCGCAGAGAACAAGAGTGGAAAAGAGAGAGCGCATAATCGTTGGTAGCAGATCGCCGTTCTCAGTGCCCGGAAGATTCGTGGCGATGGCCTTCGCTCTCGCTGCGAAGAACGGGGTGGATGGAGGAAACGTACTGCGCTTCCATCGATTCCGATAGGGACTCCCCGTAGGCTTTTGACTGGACGAGAGCCGTCAGCACGCCGGCGACCAGCGCTACGGCAACGCTACCGGCCACGGCGGGCATGGGTAACGCGGGAATGCCTTCACGAAAGATTTGCACCGCCCGGGTGGTCCATCGCTCGTCGTGCAGAGCGATCTCGGCCCAAACGCCCCGCTCGAAGCCGCCCAGGTCGTCTGCTCCGCGGTTGGTGCGAAGCTGTTCAGTGGCTTCTTCGAGATGCTGATCGAATGTTTCTTTCTTCATGGTGCTAGTCCGGGGTTTGAAGGATTACCTCTCGAGTGATATGCCGACGGTCCGAATATCCCCCCAATTATTTCAGAAGCTGCCAAAAAATTCACCCATCAAGTTCAACGGGCCTGAAGGACTCACGAATGAACAGGGTTGGGTCGACGATCAAACAGGGTTGATTTGTCTTGTCGGATTTTTCTTCATCTTTTTCGGGGGGATTCGTTTTCAGCGGCATTGGACTCGTCGGAATTTCGAGGCTCCATGCACGACACACGACGAATCACCTATTTCTTCAGCGCTTTCCTGCTGGCTGCTTCTCCGCTTTCGGCTGGAGAAACGGTCAACATTTCGCGAACCAGCGGAATCGAACTGGCCCTTCAGAACAATCGCGAACTGGCGATCGCCGAGCTCGCCATCTCACGAGCCAAAGTCGAAGCACGATGGGCTGGCCGGCTCGACAATCCGGAGTTGGAACTGAACTATAGCGACGACGGAGTTGGTCTCGATGAAAACGAGGGTGTTTTTGAGGTGGCCTTCGCCCAGCGTTTCCCTATCACCTCAAGATTGAAGGATGAGAAGCGTCTCCGCGCCCAGCAAATTCTTTTGTCAGAGGCTGAGATTGCGGAGAGACGTCGGGAACTGGCGGGGGAAGTGGATTTGGCGGTGATCGAGTTGCTGGCGACTCGCAGCCTGCTGGAGCAACAGCGTGAGCTTCTCGCGTTGAACGCGAAGATCGTTTCTTTTCTGGACGAACAGGCCGCCCAGGGGGTCGTCTCCAAACTCGATGCGACGCAGGCCAAGCTGACGGGACGGTCGCTCAAGCAGCGCATCTCCGCGCACGAAGCACAGGAAGTAGCGCAGGCCGCAGAGGTGAAAAAACTGATAGGTCTCGCACCGGAGACGCACATCACGCTCGCCAATGGGCTGCGACTTCCCGGTTCGCGTCCGGAAATCCGCACTGCCTATGATGCCATTTTCAGCCAAAGACCGGATCTCGTTCTTGCTCTCGCGAAGATTGGCGAGGCGGATGCCGCTCTTGCTTTCGAGACGGCGAAACGGTGGGAGGATGTCTCGCTTCGCGTCTTCGCCGAGAGGGAACGCGCCGTGGACGCGCCGATCGGATTGGAGCGCAATTCCTTTCTCGGTGTCGGCATTTCGATCCCATTGCCGCTTCGCCAGCGAAACCAGGCCGGAATCGAGAAAGCGCAGATCGATCGCACTGGTGCGGAGAAATCCGTCGAAGCAACGCGCTTTCATATTCGCAGCGAGTATGAGGAAGCCTACCAGCATCGCCTTGCGAACTGGAATCTCGCCCGGGAAGCCTCAGGCGAGGTGTTGACCTTGGCGGATGAAAATTTCGAGGAATACGAAAAAGCTTACCGGGAGGGACAGGCGAGCTTTCTCCAGGTGCAGCGTGCCCAGGAGCAGCAGCTCGGACTTCAGACCGCCGCGACGGAAGCGGTCGCTGAATACTACCGCGCCGACGCTCAGTTGCGATTCGTTACCGGAGATTATCCGGGACTGATCCGAGCCGGGGGTGCCAATACCAAATAGAAACCTTCCACCGAAATATTTTATGAATCATTTCCGAATACTCCCCGCGCTGGCGCTGCTCGTCGCCATCCAATCGACGAACGCCCAAGAGGGTCCGATCGATCCGGACCGCGCCGCCAACACCATCATCCTCGACGAGGCAGGTGTGAAAAATCTGAACATCGAAACCGAGATGGTCGAGGAGCGGGACTTCGAGACTACGGTCTTTGCGGTAGGCAGAATCGAGGAACTGCCAGAAAGCCGCGCCGTACTGTCTTCCCGTATCTCGGGACGCATCGTCGACCTCAAGGCCTTTCTGGGCGACACGGTGAAAAAGAGCGAGGTATTGGCAAAGGTCGAAAGCCGCCAGCCCGGCAGCCCGCCGCCAGTGATCGATTTGACCTCGCCGACCGATGGTGTCGTCGTCGAATCCCATGCAAGATTGGGAGAGCCGGTTGAGCCGAATCAGGTCGTGCTCGATATTTCCGACCGTTCCCGCATGTGGGCGGTCGCGAAAATCCCAGAGAACGAGGCCGATTCAATCGGACCGGGAACCGAGGCTCGAATCCACATCCCGTCACTGGGCGACGAGTTAATTGTCGCGAAATTCGCCAAGTATGGAGTCGAAGCGGATCGCGAGGCGGGAACTGTGGACGGTATTTTCATTCTCGACAATTCCGAAGGCCGGATGAAGCCGGGAATGCGCGCGGAATTTTCCATCGTCACGGACAAGCGCGAATTCGTCATGGCCGTTCCGCGGGAAGCCGTCCAAGGCGATCCGACCAAGCGCGTCATTTTTGTCGAGGATTTCGATCTGCCGAATGCTTATGTCAAAGTCCCTGTCGTGCTGGGTGAAAAGAACGATCGATACTATGAGGTGATCGAAGGCTTGTTTCCGGGAGATGAAGTGGTGACTCATGGCTCGTACTCGCTCAGTTTCTCCAGCGGTGGTGGTGGTCCATCGCTGAAGGAAGCGCTCGATGCGGCCCACGGACATGAGCACGCCGAGGATGGATCCGAGCTGACGGAGGCCGATAAGAAGGCTGCGGCAGCAGAAGAGGCAGGTCATGATCAAGCTGATGGGGAGCACGGTCCGGCAGGACTTTTTGATATCGTGATTCGGGTGTGGGCGGCGATCGCGACAATTCTCCTGCTCGTCTGGTTGCAGAGCCTCCTCCGGAAGCGAAACAGCAAGAAGGACAGTACCACCCAAACGGAATCCGCCACCGCCTAACCCCTATGCTGAACGCACTCATCAGATTCAGCCTCGCGCAGCGCGCCCTGGTCCTCGCGGCAGCGATCGCTCTCCTTGTCTTCGGAGTGAAGAAGACGCTGGAACTCCCGGTGGAGGTATTGCCAGATCTCACCAAGCCGACGGTGACCATTCTCGTCGAGGCACCGGGCTATGCTCCTGAGGAAGTCGAGACACTGATCACCGTGCCGATGGAAGCCTCGCTCATGGGAGTGACGGGCGTCAATCGCCTCCGCACAGTGAACGACATTTCCCTTTCGCTGATCTTCGTCGAGTTCGACTGGGGCACCGACATCTACCGCGCCCGCCAGTTCGTGCAGGAGCGTCTGACAGGGGCTGGTGAGTATCTGCCGGAAGGCATCACGCCCTACATGACGCCGGTCAGTTCCCTGATGGGAGACATTCTCCTCGTCGGCTTACGGGACCGAACCGGAAAGACGAGCGACCGCGATCTCCGTGTGTTGGCCGACTGGGTCATCGCCCGCCGAATCCAGTCCATTCCCGGCATTGCCGAAGTGCTCTCGATGGGGGGCGGCATCAAACAGATCCAGGTCCAGCCGGATCCGAATCAGATGCTCGCGCTTGGTGTTACCTTCGAGCAGATCAAAAAGGCGGCCAAAGAATCGGTCAAAAACTCGACCGGTGGTTTCCTGACCGAGCAGGATCAGGAAATCATGGTGCGGAACCTCGCGATGACGACCGAGCTCGACGAGATCGCCAAGACCGTCGTGAAATACGAGGGTGACCGGGCGATCCGGCTCTCCGACGTCGCCGAAGTCGTCTGGGACACCGAGCCGATGCGTGGAGACGCGGGTCTCGGAAGGCACGACGATTCCACCGAAGACGGGAGACTCAAAGGAGACAGCGGAATCATTTTCAGCATTCGTAAGTCCCCGGGATTCGATTCGATCAGCCTGACGACGGAGGTGGAAAAGGCCCTCGCGGAGCTCGAGCAAACCCTACCCGAAGGAGCGGAACTCATCACCGTCTATCGGCAACGTGACTTCATCGACCTGTCGATCGGCAATCTCGAAGAAGCCCTTCGCGATGGAGCGATCATGGTCTCGATCGTCCTCTTTCTCTTTCTCTTCAATCTGCGGGTCACCCTCATCACCCTCACCGCGATCCCCCTTTCACTGGGCATCAGTATTCTCGTATTCGATCTCATGAATATGAGCGTGAACTCGATGACTCTGGGTGGTCTGGCGGTTGCAATCGGAATGGTCGTTGACGATGCCATCGTCGATGTGGAGAACGTCTTCCGCCGACTGCGCGAGAACGCGGCCCTGGAGAATCCCAAGCCGAAACTCGAAGTCATCGCGTTGGCGTCAGCAGAAGTTCGATCGTCGATTCTCTACGCTACGATTCTCATCATTCTCGTTTTCCTGCCCCTGATCGCCCTGAGCGGAGTCGAAGGCCGACTCTTCACGCCGATTGCGGTTGCTACCATGATCAGCATGGCGGCCTCTTTCGTGGTCTCGCTGACGGTCATCCCGGTTCTTAGCTCCTACCTGCTCAATCCGAAGCCGGGCAAGAAACATGGGGACGGGTGGTTTGTCAGGAAGCTCAAGTGGATCTTCAGTGCGACCTGTCTCCGGTTTGCGCTCGCTCAGCCGCTGCTGCTCCTGGCAATGACACTGCTCCTCCTTGTATTCGCGGGCTTCACCTACACGAAGATGGGCGGAAACTTCCTCCCCGCTTTCCGCGAACCCACTGCCGTGATCGCGACGACAATGGCGCCGGGGACCTCGCTGAAGACAACCGTGGACGTGTCGCGCACGGCACAGGATCTTCTCCTGCGGATCAAAGGCGTCGATGTCGTCGGTTATCGGGCGGGACGGGCCGAGCGCGGTGACCACGTCGTGCCGGTTTCGACCGTCGAGTTCGAGATCGAGTTTGACGAGTATGGAGAAGAGAATCGAGCCGAAGTCATGGCCTCAATCCGCGAGACAATGAAAAGCATCCCCGGCACCTTCAGCGCGATCAGCACCCCACTGGCGGACCGTATCGGACATATGCTTAGCGGTGTCTCGGCCAAGGTCGCCGTAAAGATCTATGGCCCCGATCTCGAAGAACTCCGTCGTCTCGGCACTCAGATCGTCGAGATCGCCCGTGAGATACCGGGGATGGAAGAGGCCCGGAACGAACAACAGGGATCCGTCCCGCAACTCCGCATCGAAATCGACCGCGACCGGGCCGCCGCCTACGGGGTGACTCCCGGAGAACTGAATACCGAACTGGCGGACCTCATCGGTGGAGGGTACGTCGCCGAGATCTACGAAGATCAGCGTGTCTATGATCTCGTGATGCGACTGCCGCCCGAGTGGCGGGAAGACCCCGACAAGTTGAAGAACTTCTACATCGACACCCAGAGCGGCCAACGCATTCCCCTGAGCTATGTCGCCGAAATCCGGCAGGCGTCCGGTCCGAATACCATTCTTCGTGAGAACACCCGCCGTCGTTTCGTTGTCTCGATCAATCCGACGACCCCGGATCTCAATGCCGCAGTGGAACAGTTGCAGGCCGAGGTAGGAGAGAAGATCAAATTACCTACCGGATATACGATTTCATTTGAAGGAGAGTATCAGGCGCAGCAGGAAGCGCGGCGCACCATTCTCATCATGTCCGCGATCATTCTGCTGGTGATCACGTTCTTGCTCCTGAGTTTTTTCCGCAGCTTCACCTTCGTGATGTTGGTCCTGACAAATATTCCCATTTCCGTAATCGGCGGGGTCCTCTTGACCCGCTTCACCTTGGACAATATCAGCATTGCGACCCTTGTCGGATTTATTGCGATCTCGGGCATCGCGGCGCGGAACTCGATCATGATGATCTCTCACTACCTCCACCTCATGGCGCACGAGGGTGAGGAATTTGATCTCAAGATGGTCATCCGTGGAACCGAGGAGCGATTGGTCCCCGTTCTCATGACCGCGATCTCCGCCGGCATCGCGCTTCTGCCACTCGTCCTCGCTGCCGACGAACCAGGGAAAGAAATCCTCAATCCCGTGGCCATCGTTATCGTCGGAGGACTGGTTAGCTCAACACTACTTGGCCTCGCCGTCACCCCCACAATTTTCTACCATTTCTGCCGGAAGTCGGCCGAACGTGCCCTCGCACGCGGGGCCGCTGCTGCGGGATAGGAACAGAATTTATTAGGAACCCAATCGTCTAACCAAAACTCAGAAACCCAAAGGATACACCAATGAAAATGAAAACCAACATCACCCTGAAAACATTCGCGGCGCTTGCGACCGCGTTCACCCTTGCGACTGGAGCTTCCGTTCTCCAGGCCGACGAGAAAGATCACAAGCATGAAAAGCACGACCATGACCACGACCACGATAAGGCGGAAGCCGGCCCCAACGGGGGCAAAGTCATTCACGAGGTTGAGCCCCATCTCGAATTCTTCGTGACCGAGGATCGTAAAGTCCAGATCACCGCACTCGGAGAAGACGGGAAAGCGATCCCGATCGGCGAACAGACTGTTCGCATCACCGGTGGTAGCCGGTCCAACCCAACTCGCATGACGCTGAAGAAGAAAGGCGATGTCCTGCTCTCCGATATCGCATTTCCGGATGGCAATGATTTTCCGGTGGTCTTGCAAATCAAGCCAGCCGCCGACGCCAAGACGGTAATCGAGAAGTTTAACCTGAACCTGGCCGATTGCCCGACCTGCGACTACAAGGAGTATGCCTGCACCTGCGATCACGGTGACCACGAAGGGCACGATCACGACGACGACCACAAGGAGCACGATCACAAGAAGGGGGAGTGACTGATCCCCGGGAAGCGTCTGGTAGACCACTTCGTTTCCCCATTCTCGCACCTGCAAGTGATAAGCTCGTAGGCTTCTAAGGACCGCGTGCCTTTAGAAACCTGCGGGATTTCACTTTTGAAATTTTTACCCATCTTATCTTGCTGAGATGCTACCGCTCGTAAAAATTCTCACGTCCGCCGTCTTGATTTACGTGGTCAACGAGGTCGTTGTCCGGCACAGCAAACCTCTCCTTGGGAGCCTGATCGCATCCTTGCCCCTGGTCTCCCTATTGACGTTTTTCTGGATCTGGTTCGATCTTCGATCACAGCCGGAGGGATTCTCCTCAAAGCTCGCGACGCACTCGACCGGGGTCTTCTGGTTCGTGCTCCCTTCGTTGCCGATGTTCCTTTTCATCCCGTGGATGCTAAAAAGGGAATTTGGGTTTTGGCCCAGTATCGCTGCAGGATGTGCGCTGACTATGCTCTTGTATTTTCTCATGGCAAAGGCTCTGGCGAAATTCGGAATTGCCATGTGAAAAAACGTCGTCCAATGAAAATCTATCCAGTAACCTCACCTCTCTTCGCCATCACAGCATTCGCCACCCTTTTGAGTTCCTGCTCAAATGGCAGGATCCAACACGAGTATGTGACTCGGGAGAATTGGTATCATCGCCGTCCCGGCGCAGGGAACGGGCACTATCACAGAACCAGAACTCTCAGTAAATTTGCTTGGGTGAAGAACCAAGATTCTTCGAGAAATGAGTCTAAAGGTGCAGAAAAAGACTGAATATGTCAGCTGGTCACGACCATCACCACGGCAGCAGCGATAATCTCAAGGTCGCCTTCTTCCTCAATCTCGGATTCACCATCCTTGAAATCATTGGCGGATTTTGGACCAACAGCATCGCCATTCTCACCGACGCCATTCACGACTTGGCGGACTCGATTTCACTTGGACTGGCGTGGTATTTCGACAAGATATCAAACCGTGAGCGCACCGCCCGGCACACGTATGGCTATCGTCGTTTTCGATTGCTGGGCGGGCTGATCACCGGCGTCATGTTGCTCGCCGGGCTGGGATTCGTCCTCTACCACGCGATCGGGCGTCTCAGCGATCCGCAGGAAGTCCGTGCTCCGGGTATGATGGGACTTGCCGTTTTGGGAGTCCTCTTCAACGGGGCTGCCGTGCTGCGGATGAAGAGTGGAACCTCACTTACGGAAAAACTGGTGTCGTGGCATCTCATCGAAGACACCCTCGGCTGGGTGGCCGTCCTCATCGGTGCGGGTATCATGATGATCTGGGATGTGCCGATTGTCGACCCCATCCTCTCAATCGGCATCTCGCTGATCGTTCTCTGGAACGTGGGGCGGAACCTCAAAAAGGTTTTTGTCGTCCTGCTCCAGACCGCACCCGAAGATTTTGATGCCGAAGAGTTCGAGAAAGCCGCTCTGGAGATCGAGGGAGTGGAGTCGCTGCATCACATCCACAGCTGGTCCATCGACGGCGAAAGCCACGTCCTCTCGGCGCATCTCGTCATCTCTCCCGGAACGGACGATGTCCCTGCGATCAAGGAAGAGGTCCGCGGTCTGGTGGATTCAAAGGACTTCGAGCATGTAACGATAGAGACCGAGTTTCCCGGCGATCATTGCCCCCAAGGCGAGGCGGATCATGACGACGGCCATTCCCACGGGTAAACAGGGTTGAGTCGAAAAATCAATTTCCAGCCAATGGACAGTTGATACTGCTAATTATGGCAGTAGTTTTCAGGATTGGAAACACTCACTCAACGACAGAGAGAAATCTTTGATTTCATTGTGCACACTTTCACAATGTCGCTGCACACGCCGACCTTGTGTGAGATTGCGGAGCATTTTGGCTACGGCAGTCCAACCGGCGCTCGTGATCATGTCCGCGCACTCGAGAAAAAAGGAATGATTAGCCGCGAGCGGGGGAAAGCCCGTTCGATCCAGATTACAGATCCAGTTACGTTGGCGGACCTGAAGCAATCTACACCGGAGTGGAATGACTCAGAGTTCGGAATTCCGCTTGTAGGAAGAATCGCTGCGGGTCGTCCGATCGAGGCCATCGAGCACTGTGATCGATTTTTACCCGTCTCCAGCAGCTTGTTCGGAAGCAGAGAAGTTTTTGGTTTGGAAATTTGCGGTGACAGCATGATTGGTGAGGGAATTCATCAGGGTGATATCGCTATTATTGCTCGTCAGCCAACCGTAGCATCAGGTGAGATCGCTGCTGTTGTTATCGAAGGCGAGGCCACTTTGAAATTCCTGATTCGGGAGAGTCACAAACTAATTTTACGTGCTGCAAATTCTACCTATCCTGACATCATCGTGGATTCAAAAAGTGAGGCTGAGGTGCGTATCGCAGGGAAGTATGTAGGATTGGTCCGATCCGAAAATAGAAAGGCGGGGCTTGCTGCATGAGTAAACAGGCTTCAAACAGCTTTTCTGAAAGCATTCAGCAGTATGGCTGTAGCGAAGTGGTGTCACTTGAGGAAGGTCTTGTCGATCCTGCTCAGCTCAATTACATCGATTTACTGCCCAAGGGGGCAAGAGCGAAAAAACGTCCCACCCCGGTCACAGCCATCGCGGAGCATCAAGGGGTTGCGTTGTTATATTTAGTCGACGATACCGATGGTAAACTCACCCGGGAGAAACGCGAAGAGACGCAGAATTTATTGGCGAACCGTAGTGATCCCGCTTGGCTCGGGGTGGTGAAGCCCGGCTCGCTGGAGATTTATCCGATTGGATTTAAGGCCGCCGGCAGATCGCTCAATCGTATCGAGGTCGTTGATTCGGCAAGAGAAGATGCCCCTCTGTTTTTCCAAAGTCTCGTCCAGGGCACCTTTTCGGGAAGTAACCGAGCTGAGAGTGCGGACTACGTCTTTCGGAAAATATTCTCGCTACTCAATGATACCAGCGAGGCTTTTGTGCCATCCAAGTTGCTGAAACCTCTCGATGTATTGTCGATGGCGGGACGCGCTTTGTTTTTCAGATTTCTGATTGATCGTGACATCGTCCGCGATAAAGAACTCCCTGAGATTTGTGAGGGTGCCAAAGATTTGAAAGACGTTTTTTCTAATGCGGAGAAAGCGGCAAGAACATCGCGCTGGCTTGACGAAACATTCAACGGAGATTTTTTAACGTTGTTCGACGAAGCGATTCCGCATGATGATTCTGACAATCGACTCAAGGCTTATCGGAAATTTTATCGTGAGACCGGGAAGAAAACTGACTCTTTGATTTTCGTGCACCTCGCAGCAATCCTAAACGGTGCGAAGGTCGAGGGTGAATTATTCCAAACAGAGTTTGATTGGGGGGAGCTAAATTTCGCTCACATCCCCGTTGGCGTTCTCAGTCAGGTTTATGAGAGTTTCAGCCATCTCGATGACCCTGACAAAGCAGCACGAAACAGCGTTCACTATACGCCGAGAATTATTGCGAACCTGATGGTGGACCAGGCTTTTTCATCGAGTCAGCAACCGGCTTCCGCCAAGGTTCTCGATCCCTCGTGTGGTGCTGGAATTTTCCTCGTTCTTTCATTCCGTCGGCTAATTATGGAACGATGGATGCGGGATGGTAAACGTCCCGACGTTCGCGTGATTCAAGATACCCTCTACAAACATTTGCGAGGATTTGACGTCAGCGAGTCCGCATTGCGACTCGCTGCGTTATCACTTTACATTACAGCGATCGAACTCAACGCGACACCGTATCCGCCCAAGTCTCTCCGCTTTCCGAAGAATTTGAGAGACTCCGTTCTGCACCAATTCGGTCCAGATGATGACGAAACAGAGGATGTCGCATTTTCGCTGGGCAGTTTGCAGGATGAAGTTGCTGACACTTTTGCAGGACAGTTCGACATCGTTATCGGAAATCCACCCTGGACGCGACTGCGGGAGAAAGAGCCGGAGAATACCGAGGAAGCTCTCGCTGGAAAGCGAGAGAAAAAAAGTGTCTCTCCGTCCGCTGTGATGAATGCGGAGTTTACCCGGATCGGGCGCGAGGTTTTTAAAGAGCGCGGACTCGATGATCTCGCGAAGCGTTATGAAAGCCCGGACAAGAATCCCGATCTCCCATTCATCTGGCGGTCGACTCAATGGGCAAAAGAAGACGGGATTATAACGCTGGCATTACCCGCAAGAATCATGCACCGATCCGGCAAGAAGGGTGGGACGACGTGGGAGGCGATTGCCAGGACGCTTTTTGTGACTGGATTGATCAATGGCTCCAACTTGCGGAAGACAGGAGTCTGGGAAGGGGTTGATTTTCCGTGGTGCGTTCTGTTTGCGAAAAACCGGACCAGCCCTCCTGAACATCAGTTTCGCTTTTCCGCGCCGGTTTATGATTTGGAACAAAACAAATTTGCCCGTTTTCGGATCGATTACGAGGGAGCTACCGTTGTCAACGTGGCGGAGTCGATTAAACGTCCGTGGCTGTTGAAGACACTTTCGTTAGGGAATTACAGGGATGTCGATTTGATGGATGATATCCTGAAGGCTTTTCCCGAGACCTTGGATGAAGTTTGGAAGAGTTGGGATCCGAAGGGGAAAAAGACTGGAGAGGGTTTCAACCTTTCACCAAAACTCACACAACGAGATGCGAAGTTCCTCGAAAAAATTCCAGTGTTTGAGCGTCCCGAAGGTATTTTCTCGATAAGTGCCCTTAAATTTACGACCTTCGGAGAAAAATATCAGACGCTTACTGCATGCTTTCCCAGGAGGGAAGAACTATACGATTCCCCGCTTATAGTGATACCCCAATCGCCTGGTGACGATCACAGAACGGCTAAGGCGTTTTTCTCTCGAAGAGCACTTGCATTCAACAAAAGCAATTACGGTTATTCAACAAATGGGCACAAAGAAGAAGATGCTCTGGCAGGACTGATCTATCTTATAGCGCATTCTACGCTCTTCCGGTATTTCTGCCTGATGACCAGTGTTCGTGTTGGAGCGGACCGACAGACATTCAACAAAAACGAGTTCGACGCCCTCCCTTTTCCTCGGGTTGAGGAACTCCCCGCTTCCACGCGCAAGAAAGTTTGTCGAATCGCCGACCAGCTCGAATTCGACGATGAAAAGCCATGGGACGAATTAGATACCTTTATTTTCGAGCTTTACCAACTCGATGAAACGGATGTGCAATATGCGAAAGACACTCTCTTCGCCTCTGCGTCCTACCGTCATGCCGGTCGTGATGCGTTGCGCCCTCCGACTCCTAAAACTCGTGATCAGTTTGCCCTTCGCCTTCAAGATTTTCTCCAGCCATTTTTCGTGGTGTGCGGACACCGGATGAACGTCGCTGAGCCGTCATTCCAACAGGACGTATACCGGGGGGCGTGGTTCTTCCTCACCTTGTATGACAGCGACGACGGTGATCACAGCGGAGATGTTCCGAGCGAACTGCTTGTCACTGCAATGGCTCAGGCCAATGAGAACGGATCCAGCCGTGTCATCGTCCGTATCCCCGGGCGGAATGGTTTGTTGCTCGGCCTACTCTCGCAACAGAGGTGGTGGACACAATCCCGCGCCGTGATGTGTGGGCAGCAAATTTTGCGGGAGCATCTTGATGCTTTCCAGATTGAGGCAAAGGAGGTCATCGATTAGCGCATCGCGTTCCAGTTTTTTTCTTCATGGTGTAGAAAGCGAAACCTACCGGCTGCCTCATCCTGCATATGGAGCTCCGGTCTTTCTCATTCTGCACCGGGCCATAAAGCGGGCTTTTGTCATCATGCGGGCGAACTCCAGTATCAGTCTGGCATCGCTGGAAGAAGACGATGTCACGAGGATCCTACGGGGAGTGTTGAACAACACACTTCTCAAATCGGGCGAAGTTAGTGGTTTTGATCGATCTACATTTGAGCAGATTGGGAGGCAACACCGCTGCGTCAGTTATGATGGAATTCATCTGGCGAAAGAGCCGGATATGAGATTTAATCTTCGCGATCACAATCGCCGAGACACGCTCGACACGGAAGATGGAATCGTAGTGGAGTGCAAACCAGTTGATGATGACCACGCACCGGGAACTCACTATTGCAAGAAAGGTATCCTCAGGTTCGTTGCTGGAGATTACGCATGGGCGATGCCGGAAGCACTCATGATTGGATACATCAGGGGGAGTCGAACTATTGCTGAAACTCTCATCACCTCAATGCGACGGCCAACGCAGAAAAAGAATCTCGCAACGGTCTCTGAACCGATTCCCGTCGAGGGAGTAGAAGGAAGCAGTGAAGTTTTGCATTCAAGTCAACATGACCGCGACTTTATCTGGCGCGATGGGAAAGGGCCAGCCTCTCCGATCACAATCTTTCACAGCTGGCATCAATCTGATTAGACAGTAATCCTGAAGGCATAAAACGAAAAGGGTGACCGCTTTTATTGCGGACACCCTTTGCAATTTTAAACCTTACCAGCCGTGATGGTGAAAATGGGCGGGCTGACGTCCCTGGTAGCCGTAGCGATCATGATGATCTCGATAGCCGTGGGAGTGTGTCGTGCGGCCGTGGTCGTATTCTTGATAGTGCGGGGCGGTCTCACACGGCGGCGGAAGCTGGTGATAGCTGTAGGGGAGGCGGACTTCTTGATCGCACGCAGCCCGACTTCTTTCAGAGCGGGTGAATTTGCATTCGGTGTTCAATGGGCAAGGATCTTCGACCTTGGGCACTCCCAACTGCTCAAGTCTCGCCTGTGTCTGGGCCTGAGTGGTCTTCGTATCAGCAGGAGCATTTGTTGCGATGGGCTGATCCGCACCCTCAGGTCGGGCGAAAGTTCCGTCTTCGATTCGAGCAAGGGTCACTGTGTTTTCGCTCACCAAGGTGTCGCCCGGGAAGACACCGGTTTTCGCTTCGACGAACTGGTCGTCTCCGGCACCGAGAGTCACTTCCCATCGTTCAAAGGAATCGGCATCATTTTCTGATTGAGCGAACACGTAGGCTTTGCCGCCTTGTTCAAAGAGGCTGGATCTCGGAACTGCAGTCACCATGTCATCATTTCCGACTAGTTCCCGCATTTCAACGACGTAGGTGGAAAGTCCGATTTCTTCACGGAGCATTTTCGATACCTTGAAACCTGATGATTCCGCATCGGCCTTCTTTTCTTCGTGAGAATGATCATGAGTCGAATGGTCGTGACCATCGTGATCATGATCGTCGGCGATAACGGTGAGTGCGACCGCCCCGCAGAAAAACGCGGAAAGGGTAAGGAGGGGGTTTCTGGGCGTCTTCATGACGGGAGAGACGCATGGCTACTCTAAACTATTCAGATTCACCTTCTTCGCTCGATGCGGCATCCCTCAGAATGTAAATCCCCCCACGGAAGACAACGACGGTGATGATGAGACCGATGATAAGATCCGGCCAACGTGACTGGGTGAAATAAACCAACGCCCCGCCGATAATGATTCCCACATTGGCGATGACGTCGTTCTTGGAAAAGATCCAGCTCGCCCGCATGTGGACTTCGCCTTTGCGGTGTTTGGATAGGATCACCAGGCAGACTACGTTGGCAATCAGAGCAGCTACTCCCACACCGAGCATGAACCAGAAGTCGGGATCGCTGCCAAAAATGAAACGCCGCACGATATCGGTGAAGACACCGACGGCGAGCATGATCTGGAACCAGCCGCTTAGTTTCGCTGCCTTGGTCTTGACAGAAGCTGCTCGACCGACCGCGTAGAAGGCGATGCCATACACGGTCGCGTCGGCCAGCATGTCGAGCGAATCGGCGACGAGACTGGTGGAGTCGGCCAGGAATCCCAGCACGATCTCCACCAGAAACATGAAGCCATTGATTAAGAGCAAAGTGACAAGAACAGAGCGTTCCTGGATTTCTTCACTGGCCTTGTGGCAGTCACAGTCGCTCATTGGTGATTAGTCGTCGCACGTGCAAGCATACTCTGGGTTTCCGCAGGTTCCGCCGCAGATGTGGTTCAGAAAAGTGAACCGGAAGTTCTCAGGGCGGGAGTCCGCGTTAGCACGGACTTGGACAACCAGATTGTAGCCATCTCCTTCCGGGAGCGGCTCGGCAGACACAAGCGCATCATCCTTTTTCTCAAGTTGCAGCTTTTTCTTTTCTTTGCCGGATGCGATCACGGTGACCTGCTGGTCGGCGGGAGCGACAACGTTTCCGTCCTTGTCATAAAATTTGACTGAGACCTTATGATCCTTCTCGACGAAGAACTCGGGCCGGGGACTCTCGGTCGCGAGAAGCCGGCCACCGCGTTTCCCGGCTTCGACTTCTTTCGCTTCGTCGTCGCCCATCGCAGGAAGAGCGATCGCAAGTGCAAGGCAGGTGAATACGGATTGGATTATCGATTTTGTTTTCATGGTTTGTTTTTCTTGGGGTTGGATTTTGGGTTTGGGTTAGAAACAATTCAGGTCGCGATGGCGGAATCCGCTATCTCGGCTGAATCGTCGTCTTCGCGTTCGGCGAGCTTTCGTCGTTCGGGATTTGTCTCCAGCCACTCGTAGAGCGTGGGCAGGAGCACGAGAGTTAGAATGGTCGAGGTGATGATTCCCCCGATCACCACGGTGGCGAGTGGTCGCTGCACTTCCGCTCCCGGGCCGGTGGCGATCGCCATGGGAATGAACCCGAACGAGGCCACCAGAGCGGTCATGAGCTTGGGTCGAAGCCGGGTCAACGAACCTTCAACAACGGCTTCCCGCAGCCCCATGCCCCCTTCACGAAGTTGGTTGATGAAGCTGATCAGCATGATGCCGTTGAGCACGGCGATTCCGCTGAGAGCAATGAACCCGACCCCGGCGGAGATGGTGAAGGGCATGCCTCGAAAGTAGATGGCAAAGATACCGCCGGTGATGGCGAGAGGAACGCAGGTGAAAATCAGAGCGGCCTGACGGAAGCTGCCGAAGCTCATGAAGATGAGGACAAAGATCAAACCCATTGCGACCGGCACCACGATGGTGAGGCGTTGCTTCGCTTTGATGAGGTTCTCGAACTGTCCGCCGAACTCAAAGTAGTAGCCATCGGGCCATTCCATTTGCTCTCGCAGTGCGAGCTGCGCTTCCTCCACAAAGCTCTCGGTATCGCGTCCCTCGTTATTGATGAGGATGGAAACGCGACGCTGCGTTGCTTCGCGGGCGATGGTGCCGACCTGTTGAACGACTTCGATATTAGCCAGTTGGCCGAGAGTGACAAGACCACCATCCTCGGTGCGCAGTGGAAGGCGCTTGATAGCTTTGATGTCGGTGCGCGTCGATTCGGGAAGTCGCACCACGATCTCATAACGGCGGTTGCCGTCGATCATCATGCCGGTTTCTTCGCCGGCGAGCGCCGCTCGGATGACGGCATTGATCTCGTCAGCCTGGACATTGAATTTTCGCATGGCCTCGC
>JARGOD010000170.1 GCA_029210205.1 Verrucomicrobiales bacterium
ACTCATTCGGCGGCGCCAAAAGATTGAAGCTATCTGGGAGAACGAGGTCTGATTCACGCGAGGTCAATCACCCTTTCATCCCGGCGAGATAGGTCACGAGATCGGCGAACTCCTCGAGCGAAAGTGCATTCGCAAGACCCGGAGGCATCATCGATGTCGGAAGGTGTTCCTCGTGCTCGACGTCAGCTGTTTTCAAAGTCGTGACCTGTCCCGCCATGTCGCGGAGAATCATTTTGTCGACATTGCTCTCGGTGACGAATCCCATGTGCACGGAGCCGTCTTTCATCTTCACCTGAGCAGTCTGAAAGCCCTGAGAGATTGTGTCATTGGGCCGGAGAATCGCCGTCGCAATCTGCTCGCGATTCATGATCGACCCGATCTGCCCCATGTATGGACCCAGAGCAATCCCGCCGTTCTCGAGTGCATGACAAGCGACGCATCCCTGTTGAGCAAAGAGCGTCTCCCCCTTTGTGGCGTTGCCCTTAATCTTATCCAGCGAGAGAATAACATCTTCGATTGGAGTTGATCCAACCGCTCCTTTCTTCGCACGAATTTTCGCCAAATCCACGGTGGGAGCCGCTTCGAGTTCCTCTTCCTCGATGAGGGTGCCGAGCGCTTCGATCCCCATTCTCATGCGATCATTCAACGACGCGAGCAGTTCTACTTTCGCCTCGTCGCCTCCTTCGAGCTCACGGTTCAATGCCTCGGCAATCTGCGGTGATGAATCCCAAACAACAGGTTTGTAGTAGGGGCCACGTGTGTCGGGTCGAGTTGTCCACCACCAGCTACCGTCATAAGGGGCTTCCTCTTGATAGAGTCGTGACAAGGTCGTGAGAAGTTTTTCCCGCGGCTCCCCTTCCGCGCCTTCAAGCTTTCCTAGCAAGCCCTCAACGGCAGCATCTGAGTGGAGGTAGGAAAGAGCCCAGAGAGCCAAATCTTCGCCTGAAGTGCCGACGGCATCGAGGGCGGATTCCACATCTCCAATGCGAATGAGAGCACGCGCGGACAGGTGAGGAAGAATGACATCCGAATTCGGAGTCGAGTGTCGCGGAGTTGAAGCGACCCCGCCTCCATCAGCATCAGGGGAGACGGTGGAAACATAAAAATCGATCGATCCCTCTTTGGGATTGGTGTCCGCTTTCGTTGCCTTAGCTTGAAAATTCACGGCATTGTCAGGCACCTCGAAAATGATCGTCGCCGGTGCTAGCATCGTGACAACCGATTTGGCGCTCTTCGCCATTTTCTTGGAAATAGCCGAACCATCCGGATTCTGATCCACGAATACTTCGCCCGCGACGGGCTTTAGCGAACTGAGTAAAATGCTACTGCCATCGGCAAGGGCGAAGGTCGCATCGAGAAGCGCAAGTTGCGACGGCTCTGATACTGAATTTGTCTCCGCAAGATTCAGGTAAATTTTCTCGCCCGGCTCGACAATGAGCTTCGACGACGTTTTGCGATTTCCCTTGAGGGTATCAAGCTGAGTCGAAACGGCGTTCGTCTCGCGTTCCGGCTTCTCATACTGAACCGCAAGGAGAGCTTCCGAAGCCGCTTCATCTTCAATTCGCCCCAGAGCGATTGCCGCGGCTGCCTTTTCGCGGGGAGAGCCATCATGCAATGCTTTCACAAAGGGCTCGATGCTCAGGTCGCTCTTCTCCAATCGTGGCAAACGATCAGTAGCCGCGCGGAGCGCGAACTCGAGAAGACCGACTCCACCTGCCTCTAAGATCGCCGTCGGGTCGGTTTCGATTTGAGCAAAGGTGTAAAGCGCGGCAACCCGCGACTCCATTGAAACGGAAGTGTCATCGATCAGCTCGTTCAACCCGGCAAGCGCTGAACCGGCATCAGCGCGGGAAAGGATTTCCTGCTGCGCATAGAGACGTGTCTTGTCACTGCTGGCGCGCAAGAGTGTGACGAGACCCTCAAGATCAGCCCCTGCAAAATTCGGTGCTGCTTTGTAGCTCCAGCCTTTCGGGACGACGCGAACCACGTAACCTTTTGTCTCGTCCCCTTTGAAACCCGCTCCGTCCCAGGCGCTGAGAAACATTTGTCCACTCGGATCGACATCGAGATCGGATACCTGCGAAACGAAGACGAAATCTTCCTGCGCCTGTTGAAACGTAGCGCCGTCAGTTTCGAGACGGTGGAGATAAACCGCCTTCCGACCCCAATCTGCCATGAGCGGTTGCTTATTGTAGTGCTCAGGCCAGGTCGCTTCATCGAGGAAAAGGGCGCCAACCCCGGAACCACCTCCAAGATCTTCCAGCGCTGGAATGATCTCCTCCGCAAAGTTCACGAAGAGTCTCGGATAGCCGTATTCCCCCGATTGAATATGGTGACTAAAGCGAACGTTCCATCCTCCCCCGTCATTTGTGTTTCCGCGGGTGAAGATGTTCATGAAGGGATCAATCGCGACATCGTAGATGTTTCGCATCCCGGTGGTATAGAGCTCCATTTCGGTGCCGTCCGGACGAACCCGAACGATGCCGCCACCCAAAAGCGTCAGATTTTTGCCATCACTTCCGATCGCATCGGCAAAACCGAAATCTCCGATCGCAATGTAAATCCATCCGTCGATACCAAGCTGAATCCCATTGGTCGAGTGATCCGTTCCCCGATTATTGATCGCGGTCCCGGAGCAGATGTGTTCGACGAGTTTTTTTGCCGGACCGTCAGCGACGCCGTCTCCATCGGCATCCGTGAGCACGACAAGATCCATCCCCGTTGAGGAACCTGAATCATCGTAGGCGGTGTGAAGGACAAAGAGTTGATCACCCACGGCAACGAGCCCGCGAGGGTTATCAATCTCAGCGTAGAGCGTGTGCTCGTCAGCGACGCCGTCCTTATCCGTATCGACAAGGCGAATGATGCGACCTTTCCCGGTGCCTTTGCCGAGCGAGCCATTCAGATCGATCCCCGCGTAAACGGTGCCATCTGCGGAAGTGCAGAGACAGGCGGGACTTGGCGTCAGCTCAGGCCCTGCAAAATTCGTGAGAACGAGATCGTCAGGTACCCGATCTGCATGAAGCGTGGGGGCTGAAAGAAGATAGACGGCAAGGAGAGAGAGTCGCTTCATCATAGGAGAGCGCGCACTTAGCCATGGGTCGACGGTTTTTCAACCGCAGCAAGCCATGTATCTGATGCCGCATCACGCTATTCGAGATGCCAGTCAGCACCGTCAGCCATGATGCTCGCATTGATCTCAAGCAGTTGCATTTTCAACTCAGCAAGGATTTCCGGCTTCTCACTCGCCAGATCGGTCGTCTGGTTTGGATCAGCCTTCAGATCAAAGAGTTGGAAATTGGTATAGCCGCCAGTCTTGAGAGCTGGAATCCAGCTTTCGTCGAACATATTGCTCTCAGACATCTCAAAGTCCGGGTCAGCAACTAGCGAGTAATCCCCCGCTCTCATGGCAACGATGGGTCGGGCTTTCTGGAGATGCCAAAATAGCGGCTGGTGTCGGTCGAATCCTCCGCTGTCAGTGAGAATCGGCGAAATGTCGCTGCCATCAAGATGAACCCCTTCCGGTGCTTCCAAATCCAGTAATCCACAAACAGACGGCAAGACGTCGACCAGGCCAGCAGGCTCATCTGAAACGACTTCCGGACTAATTTTACCGGGCCAGCTGAAAATCCCGGGAACGCGAATGCCGCCATCCCAATTCATCCCTTTCCGCCCGCGTAAACCGCCGGTCCGGTCATCGCGGTAACTTCCGTTGTCCGACGCATAAATGATGAGAGTGTCTTCTGCCGGAGCGACTTCCTTTAGCTTGGCAAGCAGCCGTCCGATCGCTCTGTCGGTGTTATCGATCGTCCCCGAATAGACGGCACCCGATTTACGATATCCTTTCGGATCCGGAACCTCACCGTAGACTTCGACGATTTCATCCGGCGCAGCAATGGGCGCATGAGGCTCGTGAAACCAGACGTTCAGGAAAAACGGCGCCTCAGTGTCCTCCAAAGAATCGAGCCAACCGATCGCCTCGTCGACCACGATCTGGCAGGAGTAGCCCTCGATTTTTCCGACTGCTTCACCGTTTCGCACAAAGTTGATGGGATTCTCGTGGCTGGGCTCTGCATTGTTGCCCGTTGCGAACCAATAATCGAATCCGTGCTTGTCGGGAGTGGGCTTATCGATCTGCTCTGAAGGCAAACCGAGATGCCATTTCCCGACATGAGCCGTTGCATAGCCTTCGTCGTGCAGGATCTCGGCAAGAGTGATCTCCCGCTCGCGGAGATGAGATTGCTGCGTTTCGTCAAAGATCCAGCTGTAAACGCCCGTCCGGATATGATGACGCCCCGTCAGGAGAACCGCCCTCGACGGCGAACAAACCGCACAGCC
>JARGOD010000171.1 GCA_029210205.1 Verrucomicrobiales bacterium
GAAAGGCGGTAGCGCAGGAGACTTGTATGTCGTTACTCATGTGAAGAAACATGAGGTCTTTGAGCGGGATGAGGACGATCTTTTCTGTGAGGTGCCTCTTCCTTTTACCCTGGCTGCTCTCGGTGGAGAGCATCTAGTTCCCACCCTGGGTGGCAAGGCCGCCATCAAGATTCCAGCCGGTACCCAGACCAACACTTCATTCCGATTGCGGGAAAAAGGCCTCCCCGGTCTTCAAACGACTCGCAAGGGCGATCTCATTGTGAACGTTCAGGTTGAGGTGCCGGTAAAATTGAGCAAACAGCAGGAGAAGCTGTTGGGGGAATTTGCGGAGAGTATCACTGACAAGAATCACCCGGTCGGTGAAAGCTTCTTTCAGAAGGCGAAGCGATTCTTTAGAAGTTAACTTCCTGTTTTTTATCTCGTGTCGATATGCTCATAGCCGATCAGAGTTGTCCGATGTGCACCATGAACGATCTTCTCGATTTTCCATCGAAATATGAGTGCATCACTTGCGGACACGAGTGGGAAAAGGAGGAGGAACGCGAGCCCGAGCGGGTGGTCAAAGACGCCTACGACAATGTTCTTTCGAATGGTGATGTCGTTCAGATGATCAAAGATCTGAAACTGAAGGGAAGTTCAAAGGTCTTAAAGAGCGGGATGAAGTCGAAACCTATTCGGCTCGTTGAAGGGGATCACGAGATTTCCTGCAAGATGGATGGTCTTGCGATTGGGTTGAAAGCCTGTTTTGTGAAGAAAGTCTGACCGGCTTGGTGTGACTTCGAATCGATCTGAAGGAGACGCAAAAACGGGCGACTGTTTCCAGCCGCCCGTTCTCTTGGGAGTTTTTTTCAGGAAAGAGGATTAAACCTCCATCTGAGCAGTCGCACCGCGATAGCTGATCGTGCGAGTAGCTTTCTGATGAGGAGCAACGTCAGCCTGACCGGTTGTTCCACGATATTGGACAAGGCGGGTCGCCTGCTGCTGCTGAAGTTGATCGACGCGCTGACCAGTGATCTCGGAGAGATAGGCTTTTGCGCCGCGGTAAGTGATAACAGGATCGTTCATTTCGTAAATTTCCTTTCGGTGGTTGATTGTTTGATTAGACCTCCATCTCAGCAGTCGCTCCGCGATAGCTGATGGTTCGGACGGTCTTCTTGTGAGGAGCAACGTCAGCTTGGCCGGTTGTTCCACGGTACTGGACGAGGCGAGTTGCCTGCTGCTGCTGGAGCTGGTCGACGCGATTGCCGGTAACTTCAGAGAGGCGAGCAGTTGCACCGCGATAAGAGATAATTGGATCGTTCATAAGGGTATTTCTTTCGTTGTTGGTTGTAATGTCTGCTGAATGGATCAGCGGTTAATTCTTTCGTTGGCTGTATATTGCATTCGCTGTGCCAACTTTTTCTTCGCTCCCCTTAACTTGTTGACTATAAGGGAGATAAAATTTCGAAGTTTTTTTCCGCCCCTTATTCTAACCCTCACTTTGATAAGCAAATTTCCGACTGGTGGTAAGTTAGTTACCAGACTGGAAAGTCTATTTTGATCCGCTCTGTCGCCAACTCTCCATTCTTTCGGGGAAAGTGAAAACGGCTCTTTCAAGATGAGCGGTCTTGTGTCGGGGCCTCCAAATTGCCCGACCGGCAGTGGAATAAGCCAGTCCGAAGATAGGATATCTCCCGTTATCCACCCTCAAAGTGAGCGGCAGCGTTGGAAAATCGCGAAATGTAGATTTCCACGCTACGTGGCATCGCACTCAATCAAGTTTCTGAAACCACCTCGATGGTTCGACTCAGCGAGCGAGAGCAGGAGAGGGAAGCGCTGTTGAAACAGAAACCGGAATCATCTTCCGTGCGAGTGCCAGCGTCTCAGGGCCGACGCCTCCTAGCATTCGTGCCAGTTCCTGCACCCTTTTCTTGCCTTTGATCGATTCAAGGCCCGAATTAGTGACATCATTCTCGACAATCTTCGTGACGAGGAAGTGTCGATCCGCGAGTGCCGCCACTTGCGGCATGTGGGTGATCGCCACGACCTGGTGGCGTTCTCCGAGATAAGACATTTTGCGGCCAACAGCACCGGCGATTTCGCCACCCACGTTGGCATCAATCTCGTCAAAGACCATGAGTGGAATTTGATCTTGATCGGCAAGGGCACTTTTCACGGCGAGCATGACTCGCGACATCTCTCCGCTCGAGGCGATGACTCGCAGTGGCTTGAGCGGTTCGCCGGGGTTTGGACCGAAGAGGAAGTCGACGCTTTCGAGCCCTCTCGGGCCAGGTGTTTCGTGAGATTCAAATTCGATTTCGAAAACAGATTGATTGAAGCCGAGGTCGTCGAGATGCGTCGCGATGTCTTTGGCGAGTGCTGGCGCCGCTTTCTCCCGCATTTTCGAAAGCTTCCTTCCCGTGCTGCGGAGTGCCTTCTCGGTTGAAACAACTTTTCCGGAAAGGCGTTCCAGTTCTTCTTCGCGCCCATCGACCGTGTTGAGCCTTTCGCGAGCCTTGAGCTCATAGGCAATGACGTCTTCGACGGTTTGCCCGTATTTGCGCTTCAGCGTTTCGATTTCATCGATGCGTCGTTCAATCTGAGCGAACTCGGCGGGATCCATGTCCAGTTCATCCCGATACTCGCGCAGGGTGCCTTCCAGCTCTTCAATTTCGACACGCGCCGAATCAAAACCGGCAACCCGCTCAACGATCGTCGAATCAAATTTTTCAAGCTCCCTGATGCATCGCTGGGCATTCGTTAAATTAGCGACCGCCGCGCTGATGAGATCGACACCCTGGTTTGCATTCTCTACAAGGCGGCTGCTGTTCAGGGATTGGCGGTATCTTTTTTCCAGCTCAGCGACTTCCTCGCGATCAAGCGCCGCTGCCGAAATTTCCTCGACCTGGAATCGGAGGAGGTCGATTTCCTGGTCCGTGACTTGTCTGGTGTTCTGAAAGTCCTCCAGCTCGGCAGTCGCAATCTGCCAGTGGCGATAGGCCTCATGATAGGCGGCATGCTCTTTCCCGGCGTGGGCATAGGCATCGAGCATTGATAATTGCCGGTCCTGCGAGAGAAGCGACTGATGTTCATGCGGGCCATGCAGATCGACCAGATAGCTGCCGATCATCTTCAGGATGGAGAGAGTGCAGGGTGAGCAATTGACGAACTGCTTGTTCCCGCTGCCAAAGATTCGCTTAACGACGAGGGAGTTTCCTTCGCAGGGATCCAGACCAGCATCTTCAAGCAGCCTGTTGACCTCTTTAAGATTGCCGGAGAGTTCAAAAATGGCTTCAACGCTGCAACTGCTCTCCCCTCGCCGGATCAGATCATGGTTTGCCCGCTCTCCGAGAACGAGCTTCAGCGCCCCGACAATCATAGACTTTCCGGCACCGGTAGTACCGGTGATGCCGATTAATCCGGGCCCGAGCTCCCAGGTGAGGTCTTCGACGAGAGCGAGATTCTTGATTTTTAAAACCGAGAGCATTAGGGGAAGGGGTGCAGTTGATGTGAGAAAAACCTCTCATAACTGTTCAGAAAGTCAATGTTCAAAATTACTGAAATCACTTTTCTTGGCACCGGGACGTCCATCGGCGTGCCCGTGATCGGTTGTGATTGCGAGGTTTGCACTTCCGATGATCCTAAGAATCAGCGACTTCGATCATCGATTTATGTGAAGACGCCGGAAGTGGAATTTGTCGTCGATACCGGCCCCGATTTTCGGCAGCAATGCCTCAGAGCAGGAATACGGAACCTTGATGCGGCGCTCTTCACGCACGAGCACAGCGACCACGTCATGGGTTTCGATGATCTCCGCCGCTTTACCGTATGGGACGACGACGAACTCGAGATCTATGCGAAGGAGGAATGCATGGAGCGACTCAAGTCGGCCTTTCCCTATATTTTTGATGGGGAGAACAAGTATCGCGGCTACCTGAAGATTGCTCCGGTCCTTATCGATGGGCCCTTCGAAGTTGGTGATCTCACTGTGACCCCGCTACCCGTGACGCACGGGAAAGTCGATACAGTGGGCTTTCTCTTTTCAAAAGCTGGCGAACGTCTCTTTGCCTATATCCCCGATGCGAAGGAACTCCATGCCGAAACACAGGATCTCATTCGCGGGATCGATTTGCTCATCCTCGACGGTCTGCAGCCCGAGCAGCACTGGACGCATCTCTCGATCGGTGAGGCCGTTGACCTTACCAAAGAACTCGACGTCAAAGAGACGTGGCTGACCCACTTCTCCTGTCGGGTGAACTACGCGGCGCTTGAGCCGGGTCTGCCGGAAGGGGTGAGGCTCGCGTGGGACGGGTTGAAGTTGA
>JARGOD010000039.1 GCA_029210205.1 Verrucomicrobiales bacterium
AATTTCAGATCGAAAAAGACGTATTTCAAGACGCGCTTAACCAGGTTCAGCACGTTGTCAGCACCCGGACAACGCTTCCGATTTTATCAAATGTTCTCATCGAAGCGGATGAGTTGGGCCTGCAGCTTTCGACGACTGATCTGGATGTCACGATCACCAAGCGAATCGCGGCCAAAGTTTCGACTACTGGAAAGACGACGCTCCCGGCCCGTCGTCTTGCCAGCATCGTTCGCGAACTTCCCACTGCTGAGATTGACTTCGAGGTGAATGAGGACAATGCGGCGACAGTAAAAAGCGGTCCCAGTTTTTTCAAGATTCTTGGCCTTCCTGCCGATGAGTTTCCAGTGATTGGTGAGTTTGGAGAAGCCAAAGATTTTACGATCGACCAGAAGCTGCTGAAAGAGGCACTTCGTAAAACCGCCTATGCGATTTCGACTGATGAGACCCGCTACGTGCTCAACGGGGTGAATTGCCTCATCGGAGAGGGAATGTTAACGCTTGTCGCGACTGATGGAAGACGTCTTGCGATGGTAGAGCAGGACCTCGAATTTCCGGCAGGTCATGAAACCGGTGTGATTATTCCCACGAAGGCGGTGAATGAGTTGCAACGTCTTTTAGGCGATTCGGGAGAGCTCAAGATTGCTCTGACTGGCAGTCAGGCCAGTTTTGAGCTGAATGAAAGCCACCTCATCACCAAGCTGATCGAAGGAAACTATCCGAATTTTCGCCAAGTCATTCCGGGAGCCGCGAACCATCGGGTTACGATTGAGCGGGAGGTCTTTCTTAACGCGGTAAAGCGTGTCAGCCTGCTTGCCAACGAAAAGACCAATTCGATCAAGTTCGCATTCGACGACAATCGTCTTGCGATCTCGGCGAACTCTCCGGACATCGGAGAAGCAGAAGAGTCGATTGATGTTCGCTATGACGGCCCTCGCATCGTCGTGGCATTCAATCCTGAGTTTGTTATGGCGCCACTTCGAAATCTTGATCAGGACGAAGTTTTCATTGATCTCATTGATGAAAGTAGTCCCGGCGTCATCAAGATCGATGAGCCATTTCTCTACGTGATTATGCCGATGCGCGTCGCGAACTGAGCGGAAGCGAAGCAACCGGAGCGGTCTCCCTACAGGTTCCGAGTAGGCGAGTTTTCTGAGTAGGGCGCTCCGCCTGACCGGATCAGCCTTTGAGGAAATTCGAGATCAGTTTGAGTCCGGCATCCTGACTGCGTTCCGGGTGAAATTGCCCCGCGAAGATGTTTCCCTGCGCGATGCTGGAGGCAAAAGTGCTCCCGTATTCAGCAGTCGAACTGATTAGCGTCTCATCCGCAGGCTGCGGGTAAAACGAGTGCACGAAGTAAAGGTGAAGCGGTGAGGGCGTCCCGTTCCAGATGTAGTAATCGGGATCGATCGGATTCACTTCGTTCCATCCCATGTGGGGGATCTTGAGTCCGTGTGATTCTTCAAAGCGGATCACTTTTCCTTTGAAAAACCCCAGCCCTTCCAGTCCGGGCGATTCCTCTGAGCTTTCGAATAGAACCTGGTAACCGAGGCAGATGCCAAAGTAAGGACGATCTTCTTTAAGCCACTGGAGTAGGGGGGCGCGAAGCTTTTTCCGGTCAAGATCTTCGACACAATCGCCGAGGGAGCCAACGCCCGGGAAAATGAGACGTTCCACAGAATCCAGATCGTTAGCCCCGGACACCAATTTTCCCTCATGCCCTAGAGCTTTGAGTACGTTTAAAACATTCTGGAGGTTTCCCCCTCCGTAATCGATAACTCCGACTCGATCCGCCATGTTGATCTGTAATTCAGGACGCGTCGAATTAAAGCACGTCTTTCGTGCTTGGAATCACATCGCTGATTCGAGGATCAATCCCAGTGGCGTCGTCGAGGCTGCGACTCAGGCCTTTGAAAATTGCCTCCGCCATGTGGTGAGGGTCTCGCCCGTAGCGAATCTCGACGTGGAGGTTGCAAAGCGCATTGAATGAAAAGGCACGGAGGAATTCCTCGACGAGAGTGAAGTTAAACTTGTCTCCAATATGAGGCACATTTTCCGGCCCGCGATATTCCAGGAAGGGGCGTCCACTCATGTCCAGAGCGACCTGGACGAGAGTTTCGTCCATAGGAAAGAGTCCGGAACCATAGCGGAAAAGGCCACGTTTTTCTCCCAGTGCTTCCTTGAAAGCCTGCCCGAGGACAATGCCTGTATCTTCGACGGTGTGGTGGAAGTCGATCTCAATGTCTCCGTTCACTTCCACCTCGAGATCAAAGCGGCCGTGCTTTGCAAACAGCGTGAGCATGTGATCGAAAAACGGAACTCCAGTGTTAATCGTCGATTGACCCGTGCCGTCCACACTGAGTGAGAGCTGAATTTCAGTTTCACTCGTGGAACGATTGATCGTGCTGTTGCGAGAAGTAGCGGCCATGATTGTTTGCGGTTTCGTGATGACGAACCACTCCATAATGTCTACCTTTTCATTGAATACCTCAACCGATTGTTCTCCGGCCCGTTTTCTGGACTTTTGTGAAGTGACGCGGTAGTGGTCTCACCGTTAGTGAATGAAGAATCCTACCAACGCCGAGTTCGCGCAGTTTCGCTTTGTCAGGAATGCAGAGGGGAATGTCATCCCGTTGCCGGCGCAGGGCATTGACGAAAAAAACCTGCTCGTTCTTGACTGTGAACGGTGGGGCATGGCTCGCCTTCATATTTTTGAGGGAGCTGCTGTGAGAGAGGACAAGCTTGAGGCGTTTCAGGACGAGTTGCGACGAATCGCCGATATCCGCAGCGACTCAGTTTCGCGCCTAATCACATGGGGACGAGACTCAGAAGAGCTATTTTATGCAGACGAAATGCAGGATGGTGAGCCGCTTCCTGAATATTTGGATCGGGCAGGTGGAGTTCCTTTTCCAGTGGCGGGCGAATGGATGACTCAGCTTTTTGAGTTTCTCGAACAAGTTCCGCGAGGCTTGCCTTCCTTCGACCGCTTTACGACGCTCAACTTTCAAGTCGTGGTTGACCGCTATCACGAGGTCAGGCCTGTCTTCTCGGAGTTTTATGGCTGGACCAAGCCGGGAGCTCAAGTGCAGGAGCATCCGCGGGAGTGGTATTTGGCCCAGATTTTTTGTTCATTGATCGCCGGTGTCCCGGTGAGAACTTTTTATCGGGAGTCACTCCCACGCAATTTTGAAGAGCTTACGCCTTCAGTTCAGGGTGCGGTTCTCGATGCTCTTTCGGAGAGCGGAGGGAGGACATACGACCAACTGAAAGTCGAAATGCAAAGTCTTGCGGCGGAGGCATCGAATTATCGCTCCTCGGTTTCGTTGCCGCGTCTTCTTGTTCGTGAATGGATGGACCGGGATCTTTCTGATTCTTATCAGGGTGAAGCCGATTTTGCCTTTCAAGCTTTCGAGAATCGAGAGTCCGAACGTTATGCTGTTCCTTCAGTGATTCGTGGGAAACCCAGTCTCGTCCAGGTCCTTCCGGGGACCGAGTCGCTTCCCCGTGAAGGGTGGTTGAATCAGCATCACGATGCAACGCGCCGTCCCGGTCGTTCTATGTTGCATCAATTGCAGGTTAATTACCTCGAAGATCGAAGCTCGCTTACTCTTGTTGGTGAGGAGCAGATTGATGGTACGGACCTATCTACCCTGCTCCTGCAGCTGGGTCCGCACAGCATCGATGAAGCCGCGCCTCTCATTCAGCGTGTTTCTACAGCCCTAACCTCGCTTGAGCAGAATACCGGCTCGTGTGCGGTTTGGTGGCTTCCCCCGGAAAACGTTTTGTTTGTCACAGGTACGAATTCGGTGATTGGATCAGTGCATCTTGCTGAGAGAAAAGGGAGTTCTGTGTGGGATCAGTGGGGAGTAAAACTTAGACTTCATCAGACCTCGGAGACATTGAGAGATGGTGTGAATTTGCCGAGGCCGGTTCGTTTGCTCTCTAGGATTCACGGTAAGAATTTTCAAGAAGCCCGCCGTTCTGCGATTGCATTGCCACTCATCTTTTTTGTTCTGACTTGTCATCGTTTTCGCTGGCGCCGCTCCGTCGAGTCACAGGCTGATTTACCCGGTCGCGTTTGTGATTTGCTTGAGCGATACCGAAGTTTACTTCTCGAGAACCCGGAGTCGGTAGAAACGAACCTTTTTGAGGAGTATCTTAAAAGCGATTTCCGTGAAGCCAGTATTCCGGCTGAAGCAAATCCGAATGATGAAACTGTTCGGGACGACGGCTTTGAATCTGTCCTGGAGGAAACACTTTATCGAGAGCCTATCAAACTGATTGAGCCGACTGGACCGATGCGGGCAGCGGAGAACTCTGAAAACATCGACGAATATCTGGATGAACCGGAATGGGATGAAGAGGACTACGAAGGTGAGGAGTCTCTCAACCCGACCCGTTTTCTCCAGGGTTGGTGGCTTGCTTTGTGGTCAGTTATTGCCGCGTTAATCGTGGGCTATCTTTTTGCGGGTTGGAACAGCCGACTCGGCGATTATAAAGAGTTTAAAGACATTCGTTTTCCGGTTACTGACTATGAGGTGCCGGAAGCGCCGAATCCGGATGAAGTGGTCGCGCAATTGGAGTCCTATCTCGTGGCACAGGCCCAGCCTGATTTGCTTCCCCATACCAAAGAACTGGGAATTCCGGAGAGTCGTGGATTGATCGATAAGTTTCTCGTGAAGCGGATTTCTGAGGGTGATGGGGCGGCAGCTCGATTAAATGCACTGCTGGTAGGTCTTGACGGCGCACCGATGGCGGAAGTCCTCTACAGCTTTGCGGAAGCCGCCCGGCTGGGTGATTCGAAAGCCCAATTCGACCTCGCCGTCATTGTTTTGATCAAAGGTCTTGGCAAACTTGACCAATCAGAGGTGCGGAAATTGTTGGATCGCTCTGCAAAAACCGCGAATGCCGATGCGAGAGAACTTCGCGGAGTCCTGCTCGTCGAGGAGAGCCCGCGAGAAGCAAGGCAGCTCATGGAAGCCGCCTCGAAGCAGAATCATCTGGGGGCCCTTTATCATCTGGGGCTTTTTGGCGCTAACGGGGTCGGAGGGGAAGTGGATCCTGAGATGGCGGCAGAGAAATTTGAGTCAGCAGCCACACAGGGAGAAGTTCGGTCCATGTTTGCGCTGGGGCGCTGCTACGAAATCGGATTTGGAAAATCGGCCGACTTTACCGAGGCGACCCGCTGGATCAAAATGGCTGCCGCTCTGGGAAATCAGGGAGCTCTCGCCTGGTGCCAGGCGAGGGAGATCGAAGTGACGTCGGGAGAGCAGTCCGCTGACTCAACAGGGTTGGATCAGTGATTCGACAGGGTTAAGTCCAGACCCCGTCAATGAGCCGCTGAGCCTGACCCGCATAGTTGTCGCAGAGGATTTCAGGAAGCCGGTTCTGCCTGACATTGTCATAACACTGGAGCATTGCAAATCGGAGGAGTGATCCGGGAATTCCGACTGCAGTAAAGCCGGGGTGTCCGGTCGCAGGATATGGACCGCCATGATTCATTGCCGGAGAGACGGCAACGCCGGTTGGCATTTTGTCGTTCAGAAGCCGCCCGACTTTCTGACGGAGAATTGGAGCAAGAATATTGTAGGCACCGTCGTCGTCTCCGTTGGAGGCTGTGTAGAGGCATCCGGTGAGGTTTCCTTCCAGCGCTGTGAGAACTGCTGCCGCATCGCCTAGGTCGTTGGCGACTACAATGAGTGATGAGTTACCGAACGCTTCTGTTTGCATTATCTCCGGATTTGCAATGAACTGACTCCCTGAAATGCGCAGCAGGGTATTCGCCGCGCAGTAACCGACCCCGCTGCCCTCTCCCGTTCCGGCGCAAACTTCGGCTCCGGATTCCGTGAGAACGGCGTGACTCTCATGCAGTGATTTTGCGACGCCTCCGGAGAGTAACGTCCCCACTCCTGCTTTGGAGAATTGCTTCGCCACGGAAGTGATGAATGTTTCGGCAGTGTCACTTTTGAGGAGAATGACCATGCCCGGGTTGGTGCAGAACTGACCTGTTCCCATGAGGCAGCTTTCCGTAAATTCAGTCGCAAGTTCCTCTGCTTTTTCTTCGAGCACAGCAGGGAGAAATACGACCGGATTGACACTGGAAAGTTCGAGGTAAATGGGTTTTCCGGCGGCATCAGCTGCTTTCTTCAGGGTAAGTCCGGCCGCTCTGCTTCCGGTGTATCCGGTTGCCCCGATACGGTTATCGCTGACGAGACGTTCCCCGACATCGTGGCCTGTGCGATAGATTAGTTGAACGATAGAAGCCGGCATTCCTGTCTTTGCAGCGGCGTTGGCGGCGCATTCAGCAAATATTTTCGTGGTTCCGGGATGTGAGGAATTTGCCTTGGCAATGACCGGGTTTCCTGCGGCTATTGCAGCAGCAAAATCACCACCCGATGCGCTGCCGAAAGCGAAAGGGAAATTGTTCGGGCCGAAGACGCAAACAGGTCCGATCGCGCCAAAGCATGAGCGAATATTATTCGCTGAATCAATTACCGGTTGTGTCCAGTTGCTGGAGCGTGCGGCGGCAGCGGCTTGCCGGAGTTGTCCCGTGGTGCGCGGTAGCTCGACATCTGCAAGGCGGGGTGAAACCGGCAACGCTGTCTCGAGGTTTGCCTGCTTGACGAGATCTTCGGCGCGGGATTCAATCTCGTTCGCAAAGGTTTCAAGAAACTCGGCGATTTGTGTTCCAGACAATTCGCGCATTTGCTCGAAAGCCTCAGATGCAGCTTCAAGAGCATCGTCGCAATCATCCCAACTGCTGACCGGGTAGATTTCAGGAAGAAATTCTTTCGTCGAGGGGTTCTCGGACTGAAAAGTCTTGCCAGCTTGCGACTCACGCCATTCGCCAGCTATTAATACGGGTTGATTACTCATGATCGTTCAGGTCAAGAAGGCCTGATTCTCAGTGAGTGAGTTCAACCCGTCAAGTCTCCGTGACGGTCAGATCGAGAGGGAAATGTGACAACTGGCGGAAGCCGGAATCAGTAATTAGATAGTTATTCTCAAGGCGGATGCCGCCATAAAGATCTTCGCGATAGAGGCCAGGCTCGAAGGCAATGACGTCGCCGGTGGAGAAAGTGTCGTCCCAGGCTGGGTTGATACGAGGGACTTCGTGGGCATCGAGGCCTATACCATGACCAGCGTGATGGATGAAGGCGCAGCCTTCCCAGCCATCGAGCGAACCATGAACGAAGTCATACATTTCGCGGCAGGATTTATTGGGTTTGAGATAAGCCTCTCCGGCTTTCATCACTTCGACAATTTTAGCGTGAGCGTTCTGCTGAGCACTTGTTGGACTTCCATCAACGGCAAATGTTCGGCAGAGATCACTGCGGTAGCCTCGCACCCCGACTCCTACATCGAGAATGTAAAGTTCGCCGGCTTTAGCTTTCTTGCTTCGCATCGCAAAGCCGCCGGGGACGCCACATTGGAAATCCTGTCCCCATCCGGAAAGCAGTTCGCCAGCGGCAAAAGTGGCTTCCTCCTGCATTGCCGCCATCAGCTCTACTTCCTCTATATTCGGCTCGATGAGTTGCAGTGCCGCCGCGTAGGCACGTTCTGCACACTGAATCGTAAATTCGAGAGCGGCAACTTCGTCAGAATATTTCCTTCGGCGTAGATACTGATAGTCCTCAGTAATATCTATCGATTCAACGCCAGACAACATCGCCGCAGGAGTTTGCTCGTCTGTGCCGATCTTGCTGAGTCCGCTTATTCTGGGATTCAAGACCTCGGCGATACAACCGCTCAGGTTTGGCTTAAGAGTGAAGAGATGATTTGGACTGTAATGAACGACTTCATCTGCCGCCGGTGCGTTGGGATTTTCTTGATGGGTGAAAATCAATGAATCTCCATCAGTCTCGATAAGGATTGCGGTGGGAGTCAGAGGCTGCTCGTGCCAATAGCCGGACAGGCAGTAGACATAATGACGATTAAAAAAGATCGCGCCGTCGAGACCTTTTTCGCTGAGATAATTTCGCAGTGTTTCCTGGCGTAAACGGCAGGAAACAGGATCGAGAACAGGGGGGATTCCTGACATGTCTTCTAAGGCTTTAACTCAAACCGAATTCTCGTTCAAGCAGGGAATTAGGGGATAGTGAGCCACTGTGAGTGACGGAATCAGGGAAAAAATATCCTGTTTTCAGTCATCGGAATCCTGAATGCTCAGTGATATGAAGAACGGAATTTGTTTGTTTGTCTCATCCCTTTGTTTGCTAATTACGTCACTACTGCCTGCCGCTGAGGTATTTGAGGTAGGTCCTGAACAGTTCGAGGAATTGCCTCGCGGGAAGGAGGCGGACGGAATTGTGGGAGACTTTGTTCTGCGAAACGATCTCATCGAAGCGGTTGTTTCCGGCAACCTTCCATTACGTCGTCCTAACATGAGCGCATTCTACGGCGACGGCAATGAGACTCCCGGGTGTCTCTACGACCTCACGCTACGTGATCTCGATAACGACCAGATCACGATTTTCACACCTTCTACCCAGCGTGGGCCGGTCAACTATGTCCGGCTGATTGAGGGTCTTGAAGAAGGGCTTGCGGGCGTTGAGACTGTCGTGACGGCGGCGAAAAATGGTGGATTATCGCGACGTCACCAATATTTGATTCGTGATGGTTGGCAGGGGCTTTTAGTTGTTTCTGAATTCAGTAATTTTGATGATGAGGAAAGAGAAGTCGCGCTAGGCGATGGTTGGACTCAAATGAGAGAAAAGGGGAGCGTCAAAGGGATCCAGTGGGCGGATTCGATCGATCCTGCGGATAAGTGCGGTTATGCCTATGCCTGGGTGGAGGAGTTTGGAGCGAGTCTCCCTAAATCAAATTCCATCACGCTGAGAGCCGGGGAGTCAGTTGCCGTGGCAAGATTCGTTGCGGTGGCGTCTTCGCCGGCAGAGGCAGTTGGTCTTGTGTCAGCACGACGAAGTGCTGCCGGTAATGGAACCCTCGTCGTGTCGATGAAAGGAGCGAAAGGGGATGCGATCAGCTCCGGGCGAGTTGGAATCAAGCTTGCCGATGAAAAAGTGATTTACGCCTACCCGGACAACGAGGGGAGTTTCTCAATTTCGTGGCCTGCCGGGGAGCATGAAGTCGTGTTCGAAGACATCGGGCGCGAGTCTGTCTCAGAATCCGTTACCGTGGAAAGCGGCGAAACGGAGCGGCGTGAAATGATCCTCTCAGAGAAGTCAGCGGTCAGTTTTTTGATCACCGATGGTGAAGGGGAGGACACTCCGTGCAAGATCCAGTTTCACCCGAAAAAAGGCACCGCACCGGTGAAACTGGGGCCGACAGATCGTGCTCATGGATGTGTGGATCAATGGCACTCAGCGACTGGAAATTTTGAGGTCCCGCTTCCTCCCGGAGACTATCGAATCGTTGTTTCGCGCGGTCCGGAGCATGATTCTTTGACACAGGATATTTCGCTTCCTCCCGGAGAAATCGTTGCGGTGTCAGGTCAGTTGGTTCGATCAGTGAGCTCTCCAGGATGGGTTTCGACAGACTTTCACAATCACTCGACACCGAGTGGCGACAATACCTGCGGGACCAAGGATCGGCTCATCAACCTTGCGGCGGAGCAGATTGAATTTGCGCCGACAACGGAACACAATCGACTTTATGACTGGGAGCCTCTGATAAAAGAGCTCGGTTTGGATAGCGTGCTCAGCACCGTTCCTGGAATGGAGCTAACCGGGCGGGGAGCTCACTTCAATACATTTCCTTTGAAGCCCGATCCCACGAAGCAGGACGGGGGAGCTCCTGTCTGGCAGAAGGATCCCCGTTTGAATGCGATTGTTCTTCGCGGCTATCAGGGGGAAGAGCGGGATCGTTGGGTTCATGTGAATCATCCTGACATGTCAGAAAATTTCATCGATCGCAATCGGGATGGGCGACCTGACGGTGGCTATGCATTTTTCGGAAATCTCATCGATGGCCTTGAATCGCAGAACTATCGAGGATCTAACATCCTGGCAGGTGCTCCTTTTCAAGTTGGAAAAGCCCGAACAGGTCTTGGTAAACAGGTGAACTATTTTCGGGAGTTCATCTGGCTACAGTTGCTCAATCAGGGGCTGACGGTCTGGGGGATCGGCGTCGCCGATGCCCACCACGTGTATGGCAATGGAGTAGGTAGCTGGCGGACCTACATACCCAGTTCAACGGATGATCCTGCAAAGATCGATTGGCGTGAGATGTCCCGAAATGCGAAGGCAGGACGAATGATCCTTTCTTCCGGTCCGTATTTGGAAGTGGAGACTGGAGGTGGGATCATTGCCGGTGGTCACGACCGGGTGAGCGGTTCTCTTGAACTGATGGTGAAGGTTCAGTGTGCGAACTGGCTGAACATCGATAGAGTTCAGGTGCTCGTGAATGGAAAACAGGATGAGCGATATAATTACACGCGGGCTGACAATGCTGAGATGTTTGGAGACGGGGCGGTTAAGTTTGATCACACTCTTGAGTTGGATTTGAGCGAGGACGCGCATCTCATCGTGGTCGCAATCGGGGAAAATGAAACCCTGCAGCGTGGATTTGGTACGAGTACCCAGGCATCGATTAAACCTTGCGCCTACAACAACCCGATCTACGTCGATGTTGATGGAGGAGGCTTTGAGCCAAACTACGACACACTCGGCTTCGACCTGCCGGTGACCGGGCTGGGCGTCGAAAAGGTGGAGAAGCTTCTCGGCTTGTAGGTTCGAACGTGAGCGAGAACATCGACGGAGCTTTCCACTCACTGCCACGGGGATCTTGATTTGGAGGCCGCAGGTTATTTGCGGGAAGGCTTCTCTTTTGACCAATCGAGTTCCAGTGGCATGGGAGCGCCCTGATTCCAGGTGCCACTCAGTTTCTTTCCCTTAAGCTTCGCTTCGTAGGTGGCATTTAGAGGGGTGGATTCAAAATCAAATTTGCCGGCTTCGAAGCTTACTTTTGTCACGGGGAGGGGGGCGCTGGACTGATCAGGGCTGAAGAGGGCGACATCGGCGGTGTTTCCGATTTTATGAATTTTGAGAACCACGAAGAGGCCGCTTTTCCCTCCGAGGTAACCAGACCAGTAGCCTTCGAGCGGCTCGAAGTCACCGGTAGAGACTTTAGCGAGCGCCTGCAGGAGGGGCTCGGGAGCGTCTTTGAAATAGGTCAATGTCAGGGGGTGATCCGAGGATTGTGCCCACTCTCCTTTGAGTGTTTCATCGCGGTGCGTCGCAGTGAATCTTCCTCCGATCGAGGGGAAAACGCAGAGGAGTTTTCCGTTTTGAAAGCGAGTCTGAGCGGCAGGTGTTCCGAAAGCCGATTGATCGATGCTGTGGAGGCTGGCTTTTCCATCGTCACTGATTCGAAGGACCTGCCGTAGTTTGACAGCTCCGGCTTCGAGGGTCCCGCTCCAGTAGCCAATGATTGAAGTGAAGTCGCCTGTTGCCGATTCGACTACAGTAGGAGCACTGGAGTTTTCGAGCCGGATCGTGGCGGTTTTTTCGGTCGGATTAATTTTGAGGCTGCTCGCAAACCCGCCGGTTCCGCCGTCGTGAGAGAATTTTCCCTCTTGCACAAACCAGCCAAGCCCCATCGATGGGGTGTGGTTTTCGGTCGCCAGTTCCATGGCTTTTTTGAGTGGTGTCGCCGTCTCAGGAGACCAGAATGCCGACGCGTAGCGCAAGATATCGTTGGCTGAACTCACGATGGCACCAGCACCCCCGAGAGCGTCGAATTCCCAATGTGGTACTCTGATTCCAGAGCGGTGGCCTGTCGCGAGACGCTCGCGGGCTTCACTGGGAATTGAGCGAAAACTTTGCTGGTTGGGTGGGTAAGCAGGATCATTCCATTGGTAAAAGGTCTCATTCATTCCCAAGGGATCTAGGATCGTTTCTTTGAGAAGCGAGTCGTACGACTTCCCAGAGATCAGCTCGAGGAGATGACCGAGCAGACCCATCCCGAGATTGGAATAGCTCTGGGTTCCTTTTTGCTCCGAATCATCAGGAGAGAAGTCGCTTAGATAATCGTAGAGAGACTCGACGGAGTAGTGAGCATAAGGATTTCTCTGATCCGCGCCTTCTTCCAAATTCGATGGTAGCCGCGGCAGGCCCGAAGTGTGAGTCGCCAAATCGAGGAGGGTGATGAAAGATAAGGCCGATGAATTTTCAGTGACCGAGTCCGGCAGGAATTGAGTGATTGGATCGTCGAGCCTTGCGTTTCCGAGTAGCACCTGGTCCGCGAGGAGAATACCGGTAAAGGTTTTGGTGATCGAACCGATTTCGAAAAGGGAATGTTCATCAATTGGCTGTCTTCCCTTGCCAAGGGTTCCAGCATAACCAAATTCAATCTCATTGCCCGTGATCTTGCCGAAAACGACGCCTTCATTTTTCGACTGCAACTCTTCGTGATGCTTTTCGGCTTTGTCTTCCAGTTCAGATGAAAACGAAAGTGAGGAGACCAAGACGAGGCAGCAGAGAGTCGTTCGCGGAGGGATCATGTGGTCAGGCTGAGTGACGGCCGTGGCACGGTCAAGGATTCTAATCGTTGAGATACTGTGGGAATGTCCTTAGATTATTTCCACTTCAATCTAACTCATGAAATTTTTCATTCCTCTTTTGCTCCTCGCTATGATACCTGCTGCCCTTTTTGCCGAAGACGGCGTGAATGTGAAGGTCACCGTCACTGGTATCCCCGGTGTACAGGGAACGATGCTAGTCGGACTGTTTGACTCGGCGGGTTCCTTCACGAAAAGTCCACTTAAGAATTCCCCTAAAGTTCGCGTCACCTCCACCAATCCGATAACGGTGACGATCCCAAACGTGTCACCCGGGACCTATGCTATTTCCGTCGTTCAGGATCTCAATGAGAATGGAAAACTCGATAAGTCTATTATCGGCATGCCGAAAGAGCCTCTTGCGTTCTCAGTTATCAAAGTGATTCCCCGCGGGAAACCAAAATTTGCTGACTGCTCGTTTACGGTCGGCGAGGAGGACGTAAGTCTGACGATCCCACTGATCACTCAGTGAGACTGTAGATTGGATGTGAGGCCTAGAGATCCGCGTCGGTGACGGCTCCTTTAGAGGCGGAGTTGACCAATTTCGCATACTTGGCGAGTACGCCTTTTGTATAGCGGGGCTTTGGCTGCTTCCACTTTTTCTTTCGTTCAGCCATTTCTTTCTTCGTGATGTGAAGTGTCATCTCGCGGCTCTCAGCATCGATTGAAATCTTGTCTCCATTCTTTACCAACGCGAGTGGTCCGCCCACGAAGGCCTCTGGAGTGACATGACCAATCACAAACCCGTGACTGCCTCCTGAAAAACGTCCATCCGTGATAAGAGCCACTTCTTTGCCGAGTCCCGCGCCCATGATTGCTCCCGTGGGTCCTAGCATCTCCCGCATACCGGGGCCGCCCTTGGGGCCTTCCATGCGAATGACGATGACATCGCCGCTCTTGATTTTACCGCCGAGAATCGCGGTCATCGCTTTCTCTTCCGAATCGTAGACCTTGGCTTTACCGGTAAATGTCAGTCCTTCTTTGCCGGATATTTTTGCAACAGCACCTTCGGGCGCCAAATTGCCGTAGAGAACGACGAGGTGACTGTCTTTTTTTATCGGATTCTTGAGGCTGCGGATGATCGTCTGCCCTTTTCCGTATGTGGCTTTCACTTTCGCGAGGTTCTGCTTCACCGTTTTTCCGGTCACGGTCATGCAATCTCCGTGAAGGAGGCCGGCATTCAGAAGCATTTTCATGAGAGGAAGGGTGCCTCCGATTTCGACGAGCTTCATCATGACATTGGCTCCACTTGGCTTGAGGTCGGCAATGACGGGGACGCGTTTTCCAATGCGGGTGAAATCGTCGATGGAAAGGTTCACCCCGGCCGCATTTGCAATCGCAAGAAGGTGAAGAACAGCGTTGGTAGAGCCTCCGAGGGCGATGGTCATGGTGATCGCATTCTCGAATGCTTTTCTCGTCATGATGTCTCGCGGGCGAATGTTTTTATTGATTAGATTCACAACCGCTGCACCTGCGTCGAAGCAATCCATCATTTTTTCATCGCTGACCGCAGCTTGCGCAGAACTGTTCGGGAGGCTCATGCCGAGAGCCTCGATCGCGCTCGCCATCGTGTTCGCAGTGTACATTCCGCCGCAGGATCCAGGTCCCGGAATCGCAGTCTCTGTGACACCATCGAGTTCCTTGTCGTCAATTTTTCCTGCACTGTGCTTTCCTACGGCCTCAAAGACGGAAACGATGTCGACGTCTTCGCCCTTGAAGCAGCCGGGCTTGATCGTGCCGCCGTAGACGAAAATTCCGGGGCGATTCATCCGGGCGATCGCGATCATACAACCGGGCATATTCTTGTCACAGCCACCGATGGCAACAACGCCATCCATTCCTTCGCAGCCAACGACAGTTTCGATTGAATCAGCAATGACCTCGCGACTAACAAGAGAGTATTTCATCCCTTCGGTCCCCATGGAAATTCCATCGGAGATAGTGATAGTGTTGAACTCGACGCCCTTGCCGCCTGCCGCATCGGCCCCTTTCACCGACTCCTTCGCAAGACCGTCGATGTGCATATTACATGGAGTGACCATGCTCCAGGTGGAGGCCACACCAATGATGTTTTTCTGAAAATCTTCGTTCTTGAAGCCGACAGGGTGAAGCATCGCGCGGCTTGGGGCGCGATCCGGGCCGTCAAGCATCGGAGAGGAAAATTGACGATGAGCAGGGATCACTTTTGGTTTTTTAGCCATGGAGAAACTTTGCAGGATTTGCTGGATGATGGAAATACTATTTCAAAACGAGTATGATACCTTTTTGATATGAATGAATTTACTTTTCGTGAGTTGGAATGCTTCATTGCGGTTTCTGAGGAATTGTCATTCACGCGTGCAGCAGAACGCCTGCACCTCGCACAACCGCCGCTGTCCAGGCACATCCGGAATCTGGAGGAGAAACTTGACGTAAAGCTTTTCGAGCGAACGAATCGTGAGGTTCGACTCACTGCTCCGGGAGTTGCTTTCCGGAGCGAAGCGCGAGATATCCTGCAGCAGGTTCGCCGTGCAGGGGAGGCGGCAAGGCGGGCCGGGGAGGGCGAAACGGGGATGCTCAATGTTGGATTTGTCAGTGCGGTACTCTCACCTGAACTGGTGCAGGTCTTTGCCGATTTTCGTGAGAAGTGCCCTCACATTCAGCTAAATCTCCACGACAGGCTTCCCATTGATCAACTTGAAGACCTTCGAACGGGTGAACTGGAAGTCGGATTCATCGGGATCGCTCCGGATCGAGTGCCGGAAGGAATTGAAGCAACGAGCTGGATGGAAGAATCACTCCTCGTCTTCTTTCCGACCAAACATCCGCTCGCAGAGAAGTCCACCGTGCGGATCAAAGATCTTCGCGATGAACCGTTTGTCATGATTTCTCCTGAGGCAGCCCCTGCCTTTTCAACGCACTTGCGTGCGCTTTGTCTCGAAGCTGGTTTTCGTCCCCGTATCGTTCAAGAGGCTCGGAGGGCTCAGGCTGTAGCAGCGATGACGGTAGCAGGATCAGGGATTGCGATACTTCCTGAGTCCCTGAACAGGATCACAGGGAACGGGATTCCTCTTGTTGGAGCCCGGCGGAAGCAGCTCAAGATGACTCACGCGGTTGCTCACGGGCGCCGTCTCAGTCCGACGGCTTCGCTCTTTCTTGAGACACTTGCGTAATGTCAAAGTGTTCAAGCGGCCTTCCGTCTAATCATCCCGATCAGTCCGCGGGCTTTGGATCGCCCCTCTTTTGAGAGGGAGAGGGCCTTGGTGGATCCGGTTAGGTAGGCTCGATCGGTGAGGCCGGATATCGCAGAGGTGATATGAGCGATGCGGGGACGTCCGCTCTCTTCGATGATATCGTTGACATCGCGGCTTGAGAAGATGTCCTGATGATAGCCTTCGCTGAGAATGAGCGCCCCTAGCAGTGCCTGATCAGCGAGCGACAAATCGAAAGCATCAACGTCTTCGAGGATTGCGATAGCCTGATCGTTGAGCCCCGGGCCTTCGTCCGCAGCGCGTGGGCTCATCGAGATCTCGGTCGAAAGCTGACCCTGAGTCCTTATTTCGATAGCGACTTTCACGGACATTTCGAGAGCGCGCAGTTCGTTTAATTCCAGCTCAGGTATTAGCGAAACAAGATTTTTAAGATCGGGTTTACTCATTTTGTCTCAAGAAAAACTCAAAAAATGAAGAATAACGGAAATATTTGTTGCAAATATGTATCAAAAGTGAGAATTCAATCATGTGAGCGAGAGAATCCTGAGTTAATATCGGGCAAGTTTGTAAATTTGTCACCTGTATAGCTCAAAAAATTACAAATTAAGCCGAAATACCCAAGTTGCATGAGAGAGATTGAGAATATTTTTGTAGAAAGCATCGACGCCTTTCTGAACGAAATGGTTCCTCGGCTTGGATTTCAGCGAAATCCGATTTATCGAGGTCACGCATCAGAACATTGGAAGCTCCTTCCTACTCTGTTTAGAGAGGAAGTAGGAAAGACTGAATTCAAGAGTTGGGCGGAGCTTGAAGGCGCGCTGTTGCTTAGTCTGAAGCAGAAGTCTCGTGGCGATTTGGGTTATGAGCCGGCAACAGAACTTGAGTGGATGTCGATCGGCGAGCATTACGGACTTCCAACTCGTTTTTCCACCTGGTCAGAGAATGCCCTCGTAGCACTCTATTTTGCGACGGATCCCCATTGCGATGACGATGGTGTGGTTTGGCGGATTCTACCGGGCAACGCTGAACTCGCTATTTCGCACGACTACGAGCAAATCCCCGAGAGTCCGCGTATCTATGCTCCCCAGAAGCTGACATCAGCAATGCTCAATCAGAAGACCTGCTACCTTTCTCATCCGCTGCCGGTCGAGGACGCAACACCGGAGTGTTTTGAAGAGTTTTTTGAATTGGGTAGTGATCGTCTCCACCTCGCCAAGATCGTCATTCCTGCTTCGGAGAAAGAGTATATGCGCCGTCGTCTCGCTACAATGGGCTTCGATCGTCGGACTCTTTTCCCGGGTATGAATGGGCTCTGCGGTCAGATTCGTGATGAGATATACTCCCATACGGACTCATTCGAGTGGGTCTTTCCGGGAGAGTAGATGCCTCTTTAGCGCGACTCTCAGCCTGGGAGAAGGACGTAATTAACAAAGAACTCTCCCTCTTTGCGTTTTCTGATAACGCCATCTTCAAAAATGTGGATCTCGTAGCCTAGATAGGTAATGAGATCACGGACTTCACGGCCGTGGCCTTCCTCGTCGAGAGGTTCATTCACTTCGAGGAGAATTGTCGGGCGGAATTTCTCGAGAGTGATACGGGCTCCGTTGAGGACTGCGATCTCATGGCCTTCGACGTCGCATTTGATAAAGGAAAGCTCTCTCAATTCGTTGTTTTCACAGAAGGCGTCCAGTGTTGTCGTCTCAATGGTGTCAACTTCGCCGATTTCGGCGTCGGTCACTTCACAAAGTGAAGCCTCGTAGTAGTTTGGGCTGTTGTTGCTGTGAAGGGGCACACTGATCTGTGCATTTCCGATCTTATCAGAAAGAGCGCATGATGAAGTTTTGACATTCTCGAGCTTCAGCGAATCGACATTGTGATTGAGGACCCGTGACATTGCCTCAGTTGGTTCAAAGGAGTAGACCTGTCCCCCTTCACCGACTTGCTCGGAAAGAAAGCGGGTGAAAAGTCCGAAGTTCGCTCCGATGTCCATCGCCGTTTCTCCGGGCTTTACCAATTCCGCTATGACACCGAGATCGGTTTCGTCAGTGACCCGCGCCGTCTTTAACTTGGACAAGTAGTGCGAATCGCGAATTCGATGCTGCAATCCCCGTGGAAGCAGAGGGATAAGGCTCTTGAGAGAAACTCGATCGCTTGGAATTGGGAGAATACTCATATTGGTAATTATGGAAAATACACATAAAAAGCCATTTATCAACGAGATAATTCATAAATAATATAATTATCAAATTCAAGAACCAAAGAGCTTTGGCTTGCTCAATTGAGATAAGTTTGGAAAAAAGAAACAATCTGCCTGTTCACTTCTTCGGTTTTGAATTCAGCACCACCGTGACCTGCTCCGCTGATGATGAGCAGAGTGGAATCAACGCCTTTAGAGCGGAGCGCTTCATGAAAACGAGTGCTCTGGGAAACAGGAACACCGGGATCTTCGCTTCCGTGAACGATAAGAAATGGAGGGTCGTCAGCGCTGACATGGTAGAGTGCACTGGCGTCTTTTGCGAGTTCGGGGGCGTCGGGGACGGGAGTGCCGAGAAGCTTTGCACCATTTGACTGACTGACCTGCTCGTAGGTTCGATTTTCGCTGACAACATTCGGGGGCATCGTGAGAAGGTCCGTTGGACCAAACCAGTCGCAGACTGCCTGTAGCATAATTGCCTTCTCATCCTTGCCGGGGCGCGTGCCCATCAAGGCGGCAAGATGTCCACCCGCGGAGCTTCCCCAGGCGCCAACGGCAGCGTGATTCAACTGGTATTCCCCGGCATTCTCTCTGACCCACCGGACCGCAGCAGAGCAGTCATCGATTTGGCCCGGCCATTGCGCGACGTCGGTGAGTCGATAGCCGACACTGACTACGGCAAAACCATGATTGGCGAGAAAGGCAGCAGGGCACCTGTCCTTGCTTCCGTTCAGCCATCCTCCACCGTGAATCCAGATGACTACCGGGAGGGTTTCCTCCGGGAGCATTTCCGGTCGATAGAGATCGAGTTTTAACTCCACTTCATCGTGAACGGAATAAACGATATCCTTGATCACCGTAGTCCCGGGAGGCGGACCTTGATTCTTCTTCTTTTTTTCCTGCGGGAAAACCGATGAAATCAACAGGGTCAAGGCAAGGAGTAAACAGGGTTTGGTGAAGCGTGAGGCGAAGTTCATCACGATCAGGTTAGAGACCGATTGTTGCAAAGTCGATACGGCATCGTGTATCGATCCTCATGAAAGTTTGGATTTGTTTTACCGTTTTTCTGTCAGCACTCCTTGCCGGGGTATCGCCGGCTGCAGAACGACCCAATATCCTGTTCATCTTTTGTGATGATCATGCAACTCAGGCGATCAGTGCATACGACGGCCCTCTCGCCGGGCTCGCGCCGACTCCTAACATTGATAAAATTGCAGAGCAGGGAATGCTATTTCGGAGGTGTTATGTCACCAACTCGATCTGCGGACCTTCAAGGGCCGTCGTTCTCACGGGCAAGTATTCCCATCTGAACGGCTTCAGGAATAATGGAGATACCTTCGATGGCTCTCAGGAAACCGCGCCGAAGCTTCTCGGGAGGGCTGGATACGAAACTGCGATTGTCGGAAAGTGGCATTTAAAATCCGAGCCGACTGGTTTCGATCACTACGAAGTCCTTAAAGGACAGGGTCAATACTACAATCCCCGCCTCCTAACCAATGGCAAAATGGTGAATCACGAAGGTTATACGACTGACATCATCACCGACCAAACTCTGAAGTGGCTTGAGCAACGTGACCGGGATAAACCATTTTTTCTCATGAGCCAGCACAAAGCTCCACACGGGCGCTGGGAGCCTGCATTCAGGCATCTTGATTTCCTCGAGGACGTCGATGTCCCGGAGCCGCCGACCTTGTTTGATGACTACTCCGGGCGCAGTAAAGCGGCTTCGATGCACGAAATGGGTATCGCCGATCACATGGGCGACCACCGGCTCATGTTGGAATATTCAAGCAAGTTCACGCCTGAGCAGTTCAAGAAATTCGACGGATTTTTCCGCCCCAAGAATGAGGCATTCCTCGCCGCAAAACTCGAAGGGAGAGATCTCACACGCTGGCATTATCAACGATACATCAAGAATTACCTTCGATGTGTCAAAGCGGTTGATGAAAATGTAGGGCGTTTGTTAGGGTATTTAGAAGACCATGGCCTCGCGGAAAATACTATCGTTATCTACAGCTCGGATCAGGGGTTTTACCTCGGAGAGCACGGATGGTTCGACAAGCGCTGGATGTATGAGGAGAGCTTCCGCACCCCCTTGCTTGTTCGCTGGCCCGGAGTCGTCAAAGAAAATGTTGAGAATGATACTGACCTTGTTTCGAATCTTGATTTCCTTCCCACTTTTCTTGAAGCCGTCGGAGCGCCGGTTCCTGAGGAGATTCAGGGGCGTTCATTGGTTCCAATTTTAAAGGGCGACACTCCTGACGGCTGGCGAAAAACGCACTACTACCACTATTATGAATCGGGAGGGCATGGAGTCCCGCTCCATTTCGGAGTGACGGATGGGCGCTACAAGCTGATTCGTTTTCCTGAGAAAGAGATTGATGACTGGGAGCTATTCGATATCCAGGCTGATCCGCTTGAACTGGAAAGTCGCTATGGCGATTCGACTCTGGAAGAGGTGCAACGCAGCCTGAAGAAAGAACTCACTCGACTGCGCGGGCAGTATGAGCTGCCCGAGGGCGAGCTGGATTGAGACGTAGTTGCGCCGGAAAACGGCTCGACGAGAGTGGATCGAATCGTTGTCCTTAGTCCATGACAACGAGACGACGTTTTCTTCAAGGGGCGGCTACCGCTTCCGCTATTGCAGCCGCGCCGGCAATTGTTCGGGGGCAAAATCTGAACTCGAAGCTTCAGCTCGCTTCAATCGGATCAGATGGTAAGGGGTTCAGCGATGTCAAAGCGATGTCATCTCACAACTACCAGAAGTATGTCGCATTCTGTGATGTTGATTTGGAACGGACGCTGAATGTGAAGAAGCTCAGCCCGGAGACACCAATTTATCAGGATTTCCGCGAGATGTTTGCCGAGAAGTCTGATGAAATTGATGCGGTGACGGTCTCCACTCCGGATCACATGCATGCTTACTGCGCGATTTCCGCGATGAATCTTGGCAAGCATGTCTACTGTCAAAAGCCGATGACTCACAATGTCTGGGAGAATCGTGAAATGATGAGGGTGGCTCGTGAGACCGGGGTGATTACACGGCTCGGTAACCAGATCCATTCTCATAAGTTTTATCGGACTGCAGTGCAAATTGTTCAGTCGGGACGAATTGGGAAAGTGAAAGAAGTGCAAAGTTGGGTGGCCACTCCCGGGCACGGGCGCAGCATGCACCTCAATCGACCTGAAGGCGTCGACCCGGTGCCGGATTCACTGAACTGGGACAGCTGGATCGGAGTTGCCCCGATGCGCCCGTATTCGGCTGAGCATCGATGCTATCATCCTTGGGGATGGCGTGACTGGCAGGACTTTGGAAGCGGCGCGATCGGCGATTTCGGCTGTCACATTCTTGATCCCGTTTTCACGGCGCTCAAGATCACGGGCCCAAGTGATGACTATTTCGCGGACCACTCAGGAATGAACGATGAGGTTTGGCCGGCACAGACTACTTATCGGTTCACTGTCCCCGGCACCGAGTATACAGCGGAAGATCGTCTCCAGATTACCTGGAATGATGGAGGGCGGTCCGCTTCCAAAAAGGGTTCTCACGTTCCTGAAAATGAGGAGCTCCCCCGCAGTGGATCACTCTTAGTCGGTGAGACCGGAACTTTAGTAATACCTCACGTGGCGGAACCAAAAATCTATCTCCCGAATGGTGAACTCACAGAAGATTATGAAATGGCCGAAGACGGTGATCACTATCACGGTTGGATCGATGGCTGCATTCTTGAAGAGCAGCCCACTGATGGTTTCGAGTACGGCGGACGCCTCACTGAAGTCATTCTTCTCGCCAATATTGCGATCCGCTTTCCAAAGGAAACATTGAAATGGGATGCTGAAAGAATGGAGTTCACCAACAATGACGAAGCGAACAAATTTCTTTCCCGCGACTACCGCGAAGGATGGGATTTGAAAAAGCTACTTGGCTAATCACTTCGGCGAATACCAGCGGCCGAGCTTCTCGACGATTACCCGTTTCACGTTGTCGGGATCAATTTCTCCGGAAGCTCGATAGATGATCTCACCGCCCGGCGCAATAATCACCGTGTGAGGAAGAGTGCCTTCCCACTCGGGGTCGAGCGCCTCCGCCAGTTCGTCAGTACTGCCTTCAAAGAGATAGTTGTTTGTCGTTCGCCCCTCTTCGAGCACAGACGCTTCGGTCAACCGGGGCATCGCGGCATGGAAACGGCCCAGAAGCGTTTGTACCTTATCCTTCGCTTCCGGACTGTCCGTGCTGATAGTGATCATGTCGAATCCGCGAGTCTCAAACTGGCGTCCGATATCAACAAGGTGGGGCATCTCGCCGAGGCAGGGGCCACACCAGGTCGCCCACAGGTTTACCAGTCGAAGTTTCTCTGTCGAATTTTTGCGCAACGATTCGACGCCACTTTCACCGATCAGTTCAACAGTAACTTCTCTCGATTTAAACTCCTCGTCATACTCCGTCACGAGATGACGCTTGTAGGCCCATTTCGTAGAACAACCGTGTGCTCTTGTTTTCGGAACGGGGACCGCATCACCGGCAATGAGAGCGTCGATCGCATTTCTCGCATCATGCGATTTGATGGTGGCAGGATCGCCAAACTTGGAATCATCGATTCTTCCGACGTAGCGGAGGATCCGCTCGTTATCAAAAATGAAAAGGTGGGGTGTCGCCATCGCCCCGAAGGCTTTGCTTACGCTTTGAGTTTCACCATCATAAAGAAAGGGGAAATTAAACTCGAAATCTACGGCATGTTTTTTCATGTCTTCGAGCGTGTCGCCGTAGACTGAGTAGCCGAGTTCATTGAGTCTAACTGACTCGGGGTCGTTGGGTGAGATCGCGACGAGTTGGAAGCTTTCGTCGGCATAATCTTCGACGATGGCTTTTACCCGTGATTCAGCTCCCTGGGCGCTCGGACAATGATTGCAGGTGAAAAGAACAGCAAGAATCTCAGCATCCTTGTAATCAGAAAGCGTGTGCTGTTTGCCATCGACACCCGGAAGATCAAAGTCCGGCGCATGAGCTCCGATCTCGAGGGTTTTAACCTTCTCAGGCTCTGCACTGGGGAGGTATGTCGTCAGCAATAGCAAAAGTATCGCCGTTGTTTTTAGCCGATTCATAGTGAAATTTCAGATACAACTGGAGTTGGATGAGGTTAAGGGAGCCGGTCTGAGCCCGTTGCTGCCCCATTAATCATTCCGTCGAAGTCAGCAAAAAATTCAGGTCCCAATTCGTGAGAGAGGTGTTCTTTAAGGAAGGGGAGCATTGCTTGAACAGCTTCGACCTCGTTTACATAGAGAAACATGTCTTTCAACTTGTTCCATCTCAACCTGGGCATGGTCCGAACCCGGAAGTTGTGTGTATCAAAATCACTCAGTAGTTCGCTTCCCCTTTCCTGCCGCTGCTGATTGTCACGAGCCCTTTTCTGTTGATCTCGATCCATTCCTCGCAGCAAACTTTCTCTATTTGCCTCCAAAATTTCAACCATCCTCAGCTCTTGCTCGATACGTTTGCTCCAAGCGTTCATCAGGGCTGCAGGATTTTCAAGACGGAGAAAAGGTAGGATGGTCTGCTCGTACATCCCCCCGATTTTCAAAGGAGAAGCTTCCCACCCGGAATTCTGATTAAGAAACCGTTCCAAGTCGTAAGCTTTTACAAATACGGAGTTGGTTACCGGCCCGATCAGGTCACCAGTGGGAAACTCATCAAGTTCACTCAAGCTCTCAATGTAGGCCATCAAGGGTTCGATCACATCACCTCGATCTTTTGCCTCTGCTGCTTTACAAGTAAGCGAAAGATAACGGAGTTGAATTTGAATAGACTTAGCTTTCGAAGGGTCATCCAGGTTATTCCTTGGATCTTCGCGCCATTCTCTGAAGTCGGACCCGGGACGGCCCTCGCGCTCGTAGTTTACTAGCTCAATACAATCGATGTAGAGATCCATAGCTTCCCGTGGGCTTGCTGCGGCTGCGGCAAAGCGGTCACCTGCAGTCAAATTTCGATTCGCGCTGTTTTCTTCGATCGCCTTTTCAATTTCTTCCGCCTGTTTCTTTATTGATTCGATTTGTTCGAGAGTAAGATCTGATGCTCGTGATTGAAGCTGACAAAATGCAATTACGATTACGGCGGGGAGTAGGGTCCGAAGGTTCATTGTCGGGATCGTATCGGCTAAGGAAACCTCCGACAACACTGAATTTGCGCTCGCTGAACCGGTAACGCGGAGGCATTTTCTTTCTTTCCAACTGTGTGTAATTCCTGAGTTTGAAGAAAACAATCCTGAGCGATTGTCCTGCGATCTGGCCTTTTCCCGTCGCGTCAACTCATTGACCTCTTTGCGAAAAAGAAGAAAACTGCCGAGCTGCGAAATTTTGTATAGCCCTCATGAAATCAGCTTTCATCGCTCTCCTTGCCATAGCTTCCCAAACGGTTGGTGCTGTTGATTTTAATCGCGACATTCGTCCTATACTTTCCAACAAATGCTTCGCTTGCCATGGTTTTGATGAACATGAGAGGAAAGCGGACCTCCGCCTCGACACTCGAGAGGGCGCATTTGAAGATCTCGGTGGGTATGCCGCGATCGTGCCCGGCGATCTCGAAAACAGCGAGGCGTGGTATCGGATTGTCACTGATGACGAGGACGATCTTATGCCGCCGCCGGAGTTTCACAAGCCACTGACTGAAGGTGAGAGAGATCTCATCAAGGATTGGATTGAAGCAGGTGCAGAATACAAAACGCACTGGTCCTATGTCCCTCTGATCCGGGATCAGGAAATTGCGGTGGACCGCTCTTTGATTGATCATTTTATTGGTGCTCAACTCAAAAAAGCAAATCTCGAGCCGGTGGGGCCTGCAGATCGAGTCACGCTCGCGAGGCGTTTGCATTTTGATCTCCTCGGATTGCCGGCGCCGGTTGAGACGATCGACTCATTTGTCGCTGATGAATCGGCGCATGCCTACGAGAAGCTTGTCGATCAGCTTCTCGCCGATGAAGCCTTTGGTGAACGTCTTGCCGTTTACTGGTTGGACCTCGTTCGGTACGCGGACACGATCGGCTATCACTCTGATAACCCCATGGAAGTGTCCGCATATCGGGACTACGTGATCTCCGCGTTTAACCGGAATCTTCCCTACGATCATTTTACGATTGAACAGCTCGCCGGAGATCTTCTCCCGAATGCGACGCTCGAACAGAAAATTGCATCCGGATATAATCGCCTCCTTCAGACGACGCAGGAAGGTGGAGCTCAAGCAAACGAATACAAAGCGATCTACGAGGCGGACCGCGTTAGAAACGCTTCGACGGTATGGCTGGGATCGACAATCGGATGCGCTCAGTGCCACGACCACAAATTCGATCCGTTCACGGCGCGGGACTTTTATTCCTTTGCTGCTTTCTTCGCTGATATAAAAGAGAAGGCGGTGGGAAAGCGGGACATTAATTTGAAGCTGCCGACGGAGGCGGAGCAGGGCGAAATTGATCGTCTCAAGTCCGAATTGAAAGCCACTTCCATTGAAACAGTCCTTTCTCAGAATCCGGCACTTTCGCAGGCGGTGGACGAAGGGGCTTTGCAATGGGAGGCCGAAATGCAGGATCAATTGGAAAAGGCTCTCGCTGCGATTGAGCGAGCGTCAAAGCCGGTCGCCTTCACCTCAACCGGGGGGCAGAGGTTCAGGCTGCTTCAGGATCGATCGCTTCTCGCGGAGCGTGGTAACCCAAACACCGCTGACTACAAAGTGACTATTAAGGAGACCGGGACATTTCAGGCAGTGCGACTTGAGGTCATGATGCATGAGTCGTTTTCAAAAGGGCTTTCACGGGGAAATGGCAATTTTGTCCTCACTCATTTTCGCGTCAAAAAAGGAGACCGGATTCTGCCGCTTGAAAAAGCGAGCGCGACTTTTGAGCAGGACAGCTATCCAGTCGCGGGAGCGATTGATCCGTCGAAGGAGAGCGGTTGGGCCGTTTCGGGGCAGACTGATTCAGCGGCGAATCAGGAAGCGATCTTCGTCCTTCGTGATCCGGTGACTCTCGCCCCGGGCGAGGCGCTCACGATCGAGCTGCAACATCGTTCGAGGCACGCAAAGCACAATATCGGACGATTTCGCTTAGGGCTTACCAGTGACACGGCCCTGATTGCGCCGACCGGTGTGGGGAAGCTCGCCCCTGAGCTCTTGAGCATCTTCGCAAAGCCTCCGGGGGACCGCAGTGAAGAGGAAGCGAAAAAGCTCCGGGATCAGTATCTCGCGATCACTCCTCTTCTCGCCGAAGCAAGATCTATTCACGCCGGGGTCGTGAAATCTCTTGAGAAACTCGAAGCGGGTCTGCGCACCATGTTGGTCGCGGAGTCAATGGACGAGCCCCGCGTTACCCGGCTTCTTCATCGTGGTGACTGGATGGACACGAGTGGAGAAGTGATCGCGCCGGCGCTTCCGGCATTCCTTCCCAAAGATGCGGACTTGCCCACCGACCGGCGCGGAACCCGTCTTGATCTGGCGCAATGGATTGTCGCCGATAGCAATCCGCTGACGGCGCGGGCTTTTGTGAATCGAATCTGGATGTTGTTTTTTGGAGAGGGAATTTCCCGAAATGTTGAAGACCTCGGCGGGCAGGGCGAACCACCAACTCATCCCGAGTTGCTGGATCAGCTTGCGATCCAATTTCGCGAAAGCGGCTGGGATGTGAAGGGATTGATCAAAGAGATGTTGATGTCGGATGCTTACCGGCAATCGTCGATCCCATCTCCTGAGTTGGTCGAAAAAGATCCGACAAACCGGCTTTACGGACGGCAGGGGCGCTGGCGAGTCAGTGCCGAATTCGTCCGCGACACCGCTCTCAGTTTAGGCGGTTTGTTAGAGCGGGATGTCGGAGGATTGAGCGTGAAGCCTTATCAGCCCGAAGGATACTGGCAGCACCTGAATTTCCCGAAACGGGAGTGGGAGCGCGATGAGGGGAAAGGTCTTTACCGTCGTGGTCTCTACACCTTCTGGAGTAGGAGCTTCCTGCATCCTGCGATGATGGCCTTTGACGCGCCGAGCCGTGAAGAGTGTACGTCGAGGCGCTCACGTTCCAACATTCCCCAGCAGGCTCTCGTCATGCTGAACGATCCTGCCTTTGTTGAAGCCGCCCGCGCATTCGGGGAGCGCATCGCGTTGAGTGAAGGTGATCCCGAAGAAAAAATCGCTGCCGGTTGGAAGATGGCGACAGGCCGCAACGCGAGCGCCGACGAAATCGGAATTCTCCGCAGTGTCCACGACTGGCAGGAGGCGGCCTACACCGACAATCCCGCAGGTGCGCAGGAGTTTCTCAGCGTGGGGGACTCGCCGCCAACTCAGTCAAAAGATGTCGCTTCCGCTGCGGCTTGGGCTCAGGTCGCGAGAACTATCCTGAATGCCTACGAAACTACGGCCCGAAATTAAGAGCTCCTACCCCGGTTTCCATGAATTCAGATTTTCCCACTCAAGTTTCCCGACGGGCCTTTCTTAATCAGGCGAGCGTTGGTCTCGGGGCGACGTCACTCACTCATCAACTCTTCGCCGAAGCGGGAATAGAGCAGCGCTGGTCGGGCGCGGTCGAGCCTCATCATGTTGCCAAAGCGAAGCGCGTTATCTTTCTCTGCATGGCCGGTGGCCCTTCTCATCTTGAGACGCTCGACTACAAGCCGGAGCTTGCAAAAATGGACGGCAAGCCGATGCCGGCATCATTCACCGATGGGCAACCGATTGCGCAGCTTCAAGGGAAAGCGCTAAACTGCATGGGGCCTCAGCATGGCTTCCGTCAGTATGGGGAGTCCGGTCAGATGATCTCTGATGTTCTCCCAAATATTGCAAAGCTCGCTGATGACATCGCGATTGTGAAGTCGATGAGCACGATGCAGATCAATCATGATCCGGCCCACACTTTCATGAACACGGGGACGCAGATTTCGGGCCGACCTTGCATGGGCTCATGGATAAATTATGGGCTTGGTAGTGAGTCTGAGGACCTTCCCGGTTTTGTTGTTCTGACTTCTGTAGGTGGCGGCCAGAGCCAGCCGATCGCAGCTCGCCAGTGGCACAGCGGGTTTCTTCCAAGCCGCTTTCAGGGTGTGCAGTTTCATTCGAAGGGGGACCCTGTGCTCTATGTCGGTAATCCGAAAGGGGTAAGCCGCGCGGCGCAGCGGAATGTCGTCGACGGCGCTAATGCTCTCAATCGCCTTCGCAATGGAACGATTGTAAATCCTGAGATCGAAACCAAGATCGCGCAGTATGAAATGGCTTTCAAGATGCAAGCTAGCGTCCCTGAATTAGTGGATTTGTCAGGAGAGCCAAAGCACATTCTCGATATGTATGGTGCGGTACCCGGGGACGGTTCCTTCGCGAGTAACTGTCTCCTCGCTCGCCGCCTCGCCGAGCGTGGGGTCCGCTTTATTCATCTTTATCATCGTGGGTGGGATCACCATAGCAACGTGAAGAGCGGCGTGGAAAATACAGCGGCGCTTGTGGATCGCGGGAGCTGGGCCCTCGTCGAGGACTTAAAGCAACGTGATATGCTGAAAGATACTCTAGTCGTTTGGGGAGGAGAATTTGGGCGCACCCCGATGGCCCAGGGAACGGGTCGTGATCATCACATCAAAGGCTTCTCCATCTGGATGGCTGGAGGCGGTGTCAAAGGTGGGCTCTCCTACGGTGCGACCGACGAGATGGGTTACAATGCGGTTGAAAAGGAAGTCAGTGTCCATGATTTTCACGCGACGATGCTGCATCTGTTAGGTATTGACCATCACCGATTTTCCTACCCTTTCCAGGGGCTTGATGTCAGGCTAACCGGCGTCGAAAAGTGCCGGGTGGTGAAAGAGCTGCTTGCCTGACTCGACTACTTTGATTCAACTTTCTGTTTTTGTGATGAAGAAACCAACTCTCTCTCTGGCACTCGCTGCTGGACTTATTCTGCCTGCATTTTCCGCTGAGGTGAAAATGTATGAATCAACCGGAACCCTCCCGTATCTCTCAGTCGAAGAGAGAGTCTAAAGACCTTTGATCTTCCAGAGGGCTATCGACTCGAGCCTGTCGTGACCGAGCCTGAGATTGCTGAACCCGTTGTCTGTGCCTTTGACGGAAACGGCCGTCTCTATGTCGTGGAGATGCGGACCTACATGCAGGATGCTGACGCTACCGGAGAGAACGAACCGACGAGTCGTGTCTCGCGCCATGAAGATACGAATGGCGATGGAGTCATGGACAGACACACGGTTTTTGCCGACGACCTTCTCCTGCCCCGCATGGTTCTTCCACTCGATGACCGGGTTTTAATTGGAGAAACAAACACGCTCGACATTTACTGCTACCGCGACACCGATGGCGACGGCGTTTCAGACGAGAAAACGCTCTGGTATGAAGGCGGGCCTCGCGGCGGCAATATGGAGCACCAGCCCAGCGGCCTGATCTGGTCGATGGATAACTGGATTTATACGACCTACAATGCCTTTCGCCTTCGTCACAATCCCAATGGGCTTGCGCACAAAGAGGCAACCGCACCCAATGGCGGGCAGTGGGGGCTCTGTCAGGACGATCACGGAAAGCCCTGGTATGTGAATGCGGGGGGCGAGCGTGGCCCCCTCAATTTTCAGCAGCCGATCGTCTACGGAGCGTTGAATGTCGCGGATCAGTTTCCGATCGATTACCGCGAGGTGTTTCCTCTCGTTGGGATTCCTGACGTCCAGGGTGGAACGAAGCGGTTCCGCCCTGACAATCACACCTTAAATCATTTCACGGCGACCTGCGGTGAGGAGCTTTTTCGCGGAGACCGGCTTCCTGAGGATCTGCGGGGTGACCTGTTTTTTTCCGAACCGGTGGGGCGACTGATCCGCCGCAGCAAGGTCGAGATTCGAGACGGCATTACCTTCCTTGAGAATGCGCATCCCGGTAGTGAGTTCATTCGCTCCACGGATCCCAACTTTCGCGCCATGCACATGGTCAATGCACCGGACGGTACGCTCTACATTGTCGACATGTATCGAGGTATTATTCAGCAGGGAAACTGGACTAAGCCGGGTAGCTATCTGCGAGAGGTGATCGACGAATATGGATTTGCCAAAAATATTCAGCGTGGCCGGATTTACCGTCTTGCGCACAAAGACTTCGAGCCCGGGCCACAGCCCCGCATGCTCGATGAAACGCCCGGCGAGTTGGTCGCTCACCTCGAGCATCCGAACGGATGGTGGCGGGATACCGCGCAGAAGCTTCTCGTGCTTAGCGGAGATCAATCAGTCGCCCCGGCGCTGGAGGCCGTCGCCCGGGAAAGCGAGAGTGATCTCGCGAGGATGCATGCAATCTGGACTCTCGAAGGAATTGGAAGCCTGACGCCAGAGTTTATCCGGGAGAAGCTGAAGGACGAGCATGCGTCAGTTCGACGAGCCGCGATCCGGGCCAGCGAAACGCTGATCAAAGCGGGACAGAAAGATCTGACCAACGACCTCCTCGCGATGGCTGGTGATGCAGATGAGAATGTCGTGATTCAAAGTTTGCTCACTGCAAAGCTGCTGAAGTTTGATGGGTTTGAAGACCTGATCACTGACACATCGGCGAATAGCGCTAGTCGCGGGGTCAAGGAGTTCGGGAAACAGATGCTGTCCGGCGGATCTAAAGACCTGCCCAAAATGACACCCGAGGAGCTCTCCCAGTATAAAGAAGGAAAGACGATTTACGCCTCGCTCTGCTTTGCTTGTCATGGTGAGGACGGTAAGGGAATGGCTATTCCGGGTGGAGAGCATTCTCTTCTCGCTCCGTCGCTGGTTGATTCTCCCATCATTCACGGGCACCGGGCGCTCGCGACCAAGGTCGTGCTCCACGGCATGACGGGTACATCGAACGGGAAGACTTACCCGGGGGAAATGATCTCAATGGGGTCCAACGGGGATGCTTGGGTCGCCGATGTGCTGTCCTACATTCGGAACAGTTTTGGAAACCAATTGGGATTTGTGAGCGAGGCGGAAGTAAAACAGATTCGTGAAGAGAACGCCGAACGCACGTCACCCTGGACGGAAGAGGAACTGCTCGCCAGTGTGCCCAATGCGATCCCGGACCGGTCGGGTTGGAAGCTCAGCGCCAGCCATGGAGTCAAAGATATCGGCAACGCTATTGATGGAGACCTGGCCACTCGTTTCACGACAGGTCAAAGCATGAAGCCGGGGATGTGGGTTCAGGTTGAGTTGCCTCAGGCCACCGAAATCTCGGGACTAATTCTCGATGCGGCAAAGTCCCGCAATGACTACCCGAGGGGGTGTGAAGTGCAGCTCTCCACCGACGGGGAAACCTGGAGTGAAGCGATCAAGCGACCAGAGGAGAAGAATCCCAAAGTCGTCCTCGAATTTCCGGAGCAGGAGGCAAAATACATTCGGATCATGCAGACGGGTGAGCATCGGCTCTACTGGTCGATTCACGATCTACAGATTCTGCAGGCGGCGCGGTAACTTCATTGCGGTCAGCGATTGTCCAAATAGCGGGGCCGATTCCATACCCTCAGGGAATTGGAGGCTACCGCAGTGCTCCAGCGCATTGTTATCCCATGAAATTCCTGACTTTTACTTTCCTTTTTCTCTTCAGTCTTGTCATCGCTTCGCCGGGGTCAGAGACGAAGCCGAATGTCCTTTTCCTCGCAGTCGATGACATGAATGACTGGATCGGGTGCCTTGCTCATACCGCACCCTATGAAGGTCCCAGAGCCATTACGCCGAACCTCGATCGCCTCGCAGCGAGGGGAGTGAATTTCACCAATGCACACACCGCAGGTGTCTTTTGTGCTCCCAGCCGCGCTGCGATCTTTACCGGTCAATACGCCTCGACGACGGGTTGCTATGAGTCGGCGAACTATTTCGTCAACCGTCCCGAGATTGAAGGGCTGCAGACCACCTTTGCGAAAGCGGGCTACACCACGTTAGGGGCTGGAAAATTGTTTCACCATCCGGTCGGTGCGATCGATCAGCGGGACTGGACCGAATTCTTCCTGCGGACGCAGGAGCAACGCGAGAGCGGTTGGGCGCTCGATTCGTGGAGCGAGGGGACTCCTTTCCCTGAAACGTTTCCCGCCAGTCCCTACAACGAAGGCGAAAAAATCACCGGTGGTCTCTTTCTCGAATGGGCCGGGCTTTCCGACGATCAAGAGGAGCAAATGGCCGACACGATGCGGGTCAACTGGGCAGTCGAGCAGCTTCAGAAGGAGCACGAGAATCCCTTTTTTCTCGCCTGCGGGATCTATGCGCCTCACTACCCGAACTACTGTCCTCAGAAATACTTCGATCTCTATGATCGCGATGAAATCACATTGCCTAGCTATAAGGAGGACGATCTCGATGACTTTCCCCCGAAAGTCGCGAAGCAATATTCCCTCCGCATCAAAATTCGGCAGAAACTGGAAAAACTGGAGGCGGTAAAAGACTCCATTCACGGCTACCTCGCCTGCATCAGCTATGCCGATGCGATGATCGGGCGAGTGCTCGATGCGCTGGAGGCGAGTCCCTATTTTGACAATACCATCGTCGTGCTCTGGAGTGATCACGGTTATCACCTCGGCGAGAAAAACTGGGGCAAACACACCTTGTGGGAGCGAACCACAAACGTTCCCTTTCTCTGGGCGGGGCCGGGTGTCGCCGCGGACGAAAAAAGTGACGTCACCGTGAGTCTCATCGACATGTATCCCACTTTTGTCGAAATGTGTGGGCTGCCAGAGCCTCAGCAGGATCTGGAAGGCACGTCACTGACCGCGACCCTTCGGGAGCCTGCCGCCGCCGCCGATCGGAATGTCTACCTTCCTCATGTGCGCCCCGGCGAGTTTGCGATCATCAATCGCGACTGGCGCTACATCCGCTACGGGGAAGATGGCGAAGAACTCTATCATTTGCAGAATGATCCGCACGAGTGGAACAACCTGGCCGAAGACTCCATTCATGCAGATCAGGTCGAAGAGATGCGTGGCTTTGCGCCGGCAACTTTCGTGGAGCCCGAATTTAAGTTTAACTCGAAGAAGGATCTCGTCATCGAGGGGGACACCTATCGATGGGAGAAAGGCGAGGGTAACTACACGACACCTGAGAAGTATTTGCCTTATACTAATCCGCCCGGCGGAAAGGCTGCCTCTGCGACCAAACCGGCACCGAAGGCGGGCAGCAAGCCGGGAGAAAATCTCGTCGTGAACGGCTCCTTTGAAGAGCTTCCCGAGGGAAGGCCCGCCTGGAAATCAGTGGACGCTAAGTATGAACGTTCCAGGGAACATCACGCTGACGGCGACTTTTCAATGGCCCTGAAGAGCTTCGGCGAGAAGGGGAATGCGATTCGTCAGTCCATTGCGATCGAACCCGGACGAAACTACGAAGTGTCGTTTCAGGTTTTCATCGAACCGGGATCGAAAGGGCGGGTGATCTTCGACACCTTCGATCAATTTGATGACGCTGCGCAGGTGGTCATTGATTCAGCGAAAGGTGGTGGCGAATGGATGTCGTTTTCGCGGCGCTTTAAAAGCGGTGAAGAGAATGAGGTGACGATCCGGTTCTTTCCGGCTCCCGGATTTGAGGGGCGTTTCTTTATCGACCAAGTAGAGCTTCGCGATCCATCGGCAACGCCTGAATCAGCAGCGGGCGCGGCTCAGAAGGAGAAAGGAAATGGGAAGAACATTCTCTTCATTGTTTGCGACGACCTGAACACTCATGTGTCTCCGTCAGGCTATGATCCGATTCAAACTCCGACCCTGGCGCAGTTCGCTTCAGAGTCGATGACCTTCCATCGGGCGTTCTGTCAGTATCCTGTGTGCGGTCCTTCGAGAGCCTCCTTTCTCAACGGGCTCTATCCAGAGTCGAGCGGAGTGCTGAATAACACCGCCGACATTCGTGAGACACGGCCCGGGACGGTGTCGATGCCGCAGTTCTTCAAAGAGAATGGTTACTGGACTGCGAGCGTCGGTAAAGTCTTTCACTCGACACGTCACGAGCATGGGGAAGTGGCCTGGCATGAGCACCATCGCTTTGAAAACGATGAGCTTCCCGTGGTCACCGCTGCGCGTGAAGAGTTTCTCGCCGAGCATGGCTCGATCGAAGGCAAGCACCGCAAGGCGTGGAAGGAAGTCGAAAAGCAGGCGAAGTCCAAGCTCGATGCCCAGACTCCTCCGGGCTATGGGCGTAGTGGCCTGACCGATGCACAACACAAAGACGGCAAAAACGCCCGCCTCGTGGCGGAGTGGTTGCGGGAAGATGCGAGTGGTGATCGACCCTTCTTCATCGCCTGCGGTATTCAAAAGCCTCATGTGCCATTTCTGGCTCCCGACAAATACTTTGATCTCTATCCGCTCGATGGGATCACTTACTCCCCGGATCGACCGAATCTCTGGGAAACGATCCCATCCATGGCGATTTCGAAACGTTTCGAGGCCTTTGGGTTTGAGTTCAGCAAAGAGGACGATGCGCTCCGCCGCGAATACATGCAGGCCTATCACGCGTGCGTTTCCTTCATCGATGCCCAAATCAAATTGGTTTTCGACGCGTTGAAGGAAAGCGGTCAGCGGGAGGACACGATCGTGGTCTTCACCTCGGATCATGGCTATCACCTCGGCGATCACTTTCTCTGGGGGAAGGTGACGCTTTTTGATATCGGGGCCAAGGTGCCGTTTATCGTGCACGCGCCGGGGTTGACTCAGCCGGGAACGAACTCGGAAGCCATGGTTGAGCTAATCGATATTTATCCCACGCTGGCGGACCTCACCGGGTTGACCCCGCCGGATCATCTCCAGGGCACTTCGCTGAAATCGGTTCTTGGCCATCCGGAGCGGATTGGAAAGAAGAAGGTGGCATACAGCGTCGTGAGTCGCGGGACGGAGCTTGGCTATGCGATTCGCAACCAGCGTTGGCGTTACGGGCAGTGGCCGAATGGCGAGGAACTCTACAACCTAACGAACGACCCGGAGGAAAAGATCAACCTCGCGGGGAAGGAAGCACAGCAGGAGCGTCTTAAGGAGTTTCGGGCGCTGCTTGAAGCGAAGAAGGTGGAGGCTTCCTCCCTCCGTTAAACAGGGTTGAGTGGGTGACCGAACCCTGTTAAGTCCCTTTCCAAAAATGAAACGGTTCTCAATCTTCCTCCCTGTCCTGATTGTATTGTTAGTGTCCGCTCAGGCGGAGACTCCTGTCTCTCGTGACGCAGCTTATGCGGTGCTCTCGCCGGCAGAGGTGATTGAGGGTGAGCGGAAGGCAAATCCTGAAGGCATCGATGGTCGGGTCGTGACTGGCTACCAGGGATGGTTCCGGGCGGAGGGTGATGGATCCGGAATGGGATTTCATCACTATGAAAAAAGGCAACGGTTCGAGCCGGGGCATTGCACGATCGATCTCTGGCCTGATCTGTCAGAGTTCGATGAGGATGAAAAGTTCCCGACCCCGTTTCGTCATGCCGATGGGAGTGTTGCTCATGTCTTCAGTTCGATTCATCCGAAAACAGTGGATCGGCATTTCCAATGGATGGCGGACTACGGGATCGATGGTGCCTTCGTTCAGCGATTCGCGACGCACGGAGCGAGAGAACGACGGAACTGGCAGAGCTTGAAGTGGGAAAATGAAAAGCTCAAGCTGTGTCGGGACGCGGCGATGAAGCATAATCGTAGCTGGGTCCTGATGTATGACTTGTCAGGATTAAAGGATGATGATTTCACGCGTCTGGCCGAGGACTGGAAAAATCTTCGCCGCAAGATGCAGTTGGGAACCGACCCGAATGATTCTGCGTATTTGCATCTGGACGGAAAACCGCTGGTCGCAATCTGGGGAGTGGGATTTGGCGATGATCGCGAGTATTCGCTGGAGAAGGCAGAGTGGTTCATTCGCCTCCTGAAACACAATCCGGAATGGGGCGGGATGAGTATCATGTTAGGCGTGCCCTACTTCTGGCGGGAACAGTCCCGGGATGCGACGGATCACGAGCGGCTCCATGAAGTGTTGAAGCTGGCGGATATCATCAGCCCGTGGAGCGTCGGTCGGTATCGCGGAAAACCGGGAGAGATGGCGGAGGTGACCGCGCAACAGGCTGCAGATCGCGACTGGTGTGAGCCGAAAGGGATCAAAACGCTACCGGTGCTATTCCCGGGGTTCAGCTGGAAAAACCTTTACGGGGAGGACGAAGAGGGGATCCCGCGTGAAAAAGGAAAGTTTCTTTGGAAGCAGTTTCAGGCGACGGCGGCGTCGGGGAATAATTCGGCTTATGTGGCCATGTTTGATGAAATTGATGAAGGCACTGCGATCTTTAAGTGCACCAATGATCCCCCAACTGGGGCTTCCCAATTCGGAAGCTACGAAGGGCTGCCGTCGGATCATTACCTCTGGCTGACAGGGGAAGGCGGGCGACTTCTCCGCGGGGAAGTGCCGTCGCGTTGAAGCTACCCGCGAATAATTGGCTTGGCGGCGGATGAATTCTCATTAATGGTAGAACCACTGGAAAGTCTTCCATTCCCCATTTTATGCATCCTACTGCCATAGTGATTGCGTTTCTTGATCAGATTCCGGTCTTAAACCCGGCTATCGGAGATTCGCTTCGTAACTGGATAGAATCCACCCCTGTTGAGGGCTGGATTGTGTTGGGCCTCGTCGCATTTATCGCGATGCTCCTGGGACGCCTTTCGGTACGGCGCTCGAATTCGTCCGGGGACGAAACGGCCGCCATCGACGCTGACTTGCTTCGTTGGAGGCATGAAAAACTGATCCTTTTTGAGCGGCAGGAGAACGAACGCTTGGTGAGGCAATCCCAATTGCAGTCAGAGCTCGAGGATTCAGATTCCCTCCGCCCAGTTCGAGTGAAACTGGGACTTTCTCATCTCGCTGAAGAAGCACGTGAAATTCGTCAGCGTATAGGAACGGATTATTCACGACTTGGGATGGTGAAGTCGAAGCTGCAAGAACTGGCCGGAAAAGGAGCGGCCCGACCGGAAGCCATGAAGGCTTGTATGGAGATAGCTGACTCCCAACTCGTCCTTATCGAGGGGGCTCGGGAACAAATGCGTCCAGTCAGCCAGGAACTGAATAGTTTGGATGAGTCATATCGAGTTGAGGCCGGCGATGAAGAAGCGGAGCGTGAGCGTATCCGGAGTGGACTCACTGGTGTCGAAAAGCTTTTGAGCGAATCCACTTCCGACTGGGAGGTGTTGAGAGATGAGGCAGACCGTCAAATTCGAGACATTCTCTCCGCTGGCAGTGAAAAATACCTTCAGCCTATTTGCGATATTCTTCTGGTCGATGGTGGGGCGACTGACTCAATTGAGAGAGGCAGTGAAGTGAATCTATCCTCCTGCGTCGAGAAATTGCTGGAGCTTCTTGAGGAGAGTGAAGCCGAACCACCACATGAGTGCCGCTCGGAATCAGACCTTGTTCCCTCGACAGAATTCTCTCCGGCAAGCGTGGAACCTCACGCGGTGAATGGCCATCATGAGCGGGTTGTCAGTCAAATGGGCAGTGAGCAGTCCGTTTCGATTGATGAGCCAAAAGGGGGTGAACTGGTGCTTTTTCGTTCAAATGATGTCAGTCTCTGGGGACGGGATATTTATCGGGGTGCAAATGAGCGTGCCCGATCGCTTGAGGTGATCCCGGATTGGGCCGATTGGATATCGATCCGCCGGCTCGACACGGGGGACGTGGTTTACACCTCGACGGATGGCTTTTCGCTCTCGAATTCTGAGACGCCGGGTTCGGTTGGGTTCAATGGCAGTCACGAGCTCTTTTACGGAGCCCGACATTTGGGGATGTATTCTGACGCCTGCCCGAACGAGGTGGAAACCCGTTTTACTTATGGAGGATGGGGCTTTGGCCATCGCGTGAGTGAGATTAATGAGTCAGGAGAAGCTCTTCAGGCTTCAGGATGGGCCGGCAAAGAGATCCCGGCAGAGACGGTTTTTGAGATCGTTTTGCATACGAAACTTCCTGATCAGGGAGAGGGTAATTTGGTTCTTGCCCGCGCTGATTCCGGTGGGATTGCCGTAGTTGGGCGGTCTTGAAGTAGGTGGAAGGGACTGGATTACGTGGCGGAATCGATTAGATTTCCCCATCCCCGAATCTCCCGACAAACCCTCGATCCCTAATTTTGAAATCCTCGGTCGCATTGGTGGCGGAGCCTACGGCGAAGTGTTTCTTGCCCGTTCTGTGACGGGCATGTATCGCGCGGTCAAAGTGGTGCGGCGCGAAGACTTCGAGTATGAGAGGACATTTGAGCGCGAATTCGAGGGAATTCAGCGCTACGAGCAGGTTTCTCAAGATCATCCGGGTCTTGTTGATGTGCTGCACGTCGGTCGGGATAGTGATGCCGGTTTCTATTATTATGTCATGGAGCTGGCCGATGATGAAAACGGTCACGGGGAAGAGGTTGATCCAGAGACTTACAAGGCAAAGACGCTCACCTCGGAACTTCGCCGCAACTCGAGTCGCGATGTCAGCAACTGTGTGAACATCGGTATGTCGCTGGCGGGAGCACTTGGGCATCTTCATCTCGCGGGTCTCACCCATCGTGACGTGAAGCCTTCGAATATCATTTTCGTCAAAGGCGTGCCGAAGCTCGCTGATGTGGGACTCGTCGCAGCGACGGGTCAACGCACTTTCGTTGGGACGGAGGGCTATGTTCCCCCGGAAGGTCCGGGCACCAGCTCGGCCGATCTCTACTCACTCGCGATGGTGCTCTACGAAATGCATACCGGAAAAGACCGGATGGATTTCCCTGAGCTTCCGACCAATCTCGAAATTCCGCCCACAGTGAACCGCGATGAGTGGAGGGCGTTGAATGCGGTGATTTGCCGTGCGGGTTCACCGGATTCGGGAAAGCGCTATGACTCTGCGCACACTCTTGCGCTTGCCTTACGGGAAGTGATTGCTTCCAACATTCCGGGTAGCGGGAAAAAATCACGGGGAGGAGTTAAGGTATTCGTCACTTTACTTCTCCTCGCTTTTTTTGCAGCGGCGGGATATGGCGGCTATTGGGTTTGGAAAGACACCCAGTCTTTTGTCGACGAAAACTCCAATCTATTCGTTTCGAATGAAGAGGGGAAAGAAGAGATACCGGCCAACGAAGTAGAAGTGAAAACTGATCCGGTTTCGTCCGAGGCGGAAGACGATGCTTCGAGCCTTGAGCCCGACACGAATGCGGAAGTGACTGATCCTTCCGTAGTTTCGGGAGAGGGTGAAGAAGATGTTGTGATCACTGACCAGGCTGAAAACGGCGAAGAGATGTCGGAAGATCGACCGGAAGTGAATGATGAAGCCACTGAAGCTCCCGGAGACGAGCCGAAAGAAGAAGATAAGCCGCTTCTCGTCGCCAGCATTGTGACGGGGCAGTTGAAGATAATGAGCGAGCCAAACGGCGCGACAGTCTGGATTGATGGAGAAGAGGTTGCACGAACAGAGACCTCTCCGCTCGAGTTTCCAGTCGGGCCGGTGGAGCTGGTTTTGAAACATCCGAGGTATCGCGACACTCGCCAGGTCGTCGAGGTTTCGGAGGAATTTCAGCTGATTGAAGTGCCGCTGATCCCTGACTATGGACCAATCGCTGGGGCTTCATGGTCCAATTCAGTTGGGGTGAGTTTCGAGCCGCTCGCGGATGGTGGTCATGTTATGTCGCAACTGGTTTCGACTCAGCTCTTCGACAGTTTTACTGAGTTGGCGAATCTTCAGATCCCGCGGACCGGGAAAGAAGGCGTTGCGATTACTCTCGAACGCGATGCGATGTGGAAATTTTGCGACTGGATGACCGCACAGGACCGCGCTAGTGGCTACCTGGGTCAAAATCAATACTACCGTCCTGTCGATATTCTGCCTGAAGGTGGAGGTGAGATGTTTCGTTGCCGCACCGAGAATCGCTTTGGCTCGCTCGTGATCAATTCGGAGCCAACTGGAGCGACGGTCACTGTTAACGGTCAGCGCTACTCTGATCCGACACCGGTCACGATTACTGATGTAAGGCTGGGCCCTTTCGAAGTGCTCTACGAGCTGCCGGGACATGCGAACAAAATTAACGGCGGAGAGATCACGAAAACGGAAGTGATACTGGTAGAGGAAACACTGACTCGCGATTCATCTGTCATCTTCGGAGAGCCATGGACGAACAGTGTCGGCATGCCCCTGGTGCCGATCGGCTCGATCATGGTTGCCCAATTTGAAACCCGGGTGAGCGACTTTCGTGAGTTCGTGACGAACTCTGGAATCGTCCCGATGCCGTCTTCGGGATTCCCCCAAACCCTTACCCATCCTGTCACTTCAGTGACTCCGGCGGAGGCTGCCGCTTTTTGCAACTGGTTAACCTTGCGTGAGCAACAGGCTGGTCTCATCCAGAGCACTTTACACTACCGACTCCCCACTGACCTGGAGTGGAGCCTCATGGCAGGCGAAAATCCTGCCTCCGGGAGCACGCCGGAGGAACGGGGACGCAATGGAGGGAACGGTTTTCTATGGGGAAGCGAGTGGCCTCCACCGGCTGGGAATTATGCCGATTTGGCAGCAAAGTCGACCTTTGGTCAATATGTGATCGCGGATTACAGCGATGGCTTTGCAACGACTTCTCCGGTCGGAAGTTTCGTCCCGGGACCGAACGGACTTGCTGATCTGGGGGGGAACGTCTGGGAATGGGTCAGCGACTCCTACAATAAGGGGCGACCGGAGCTGGGTGTGCTACGAGGTGGGGGTTGGGACTCTCATGACCGGAATGTTCTACGAACTTCCTATCGAAACCCCGTACCGACTGATTCCCGCGGGGGGTCTTACGGTTTCCGGTTTGTTCTCGCTCCGATCAGTGAATGATCGCCGAATCCTGTTGAAAATCGCGGGGGCGTTTCGATACTCCACGGTATGACGCGCACCTCCATCCGTGAAGTTCTTCAGAGTGATTCTCCCGAGCCGGAAGTACTGATTGAGGGTTGGGTGCGAACGAAGCGTGATTCGAAGGCGTTCTCGTTCATCGAAGTGAATGATGGCAGTTGCCTCGCTAATTTGCAGATCGTGGCAGACGCGACTCTGGAAGGCTATGATGAGTCGGTCATTCCCCTCACAACGGGAGCATCAGTCTCTATTCGAGGCAAGGTTGTCGAGTCGCAGGGGAAAGGTCAGAACTGGGAAATGCAGGCGATCTCAGTTAAGTTGCTGGGCGCTGCGGAAGGCGACTTTCCCCTCCAGAAAAAAGGACACTCAATGGAGTTCCTCCGATCGATTGCCCATCTCCGGCCGCGCTCCAACCTCTTTGGTGCCGTTTTTCGCGTGCGCAGCCGCATGGCATATTCGATCCATCAGTTTTTTCAGGAACAGGGATTTGTCTATGTTCACACACCAGTCATCACTGCTTCCGATTGCGAAGGAGCCGGTGAGATGTTCCGCGTCGTGACGATGGACGGAGAAGAGGTCCGACTCGGTGATGATGAATTTTTCGGAAAGCCCAGCTATTTGACGGTGAGCGGTCAGCTTGAAGGTGAGACGTTCGCCTGTGCGCTCTCTAATATTTACACTTTCGGACCTACGTTTCGCGCTGAGAACTCTCATACATCCCGCCACGCCTCAGAATTTTGGATGATCGAACCGGAGATTGCCTTTTGTGATTTGAATGCGGACATGGATCTGGCCGAGGCGATGATTAAGCACCTCGTCACGGATGCTCTCGAATCGTGCCGGGAAGATTTGGGGTTCTTCGACAAGTTTGTCGACAAAGGGCTAATCGGGCGTCTTGAGTCGGTTAGGGACCGTGCCTTCGAGCGGGTCAGTTACACTGACGCAGTCAAAATCCTTCAGGAGAGTGGTGCGAAATTTGAATACCCTGTCGAGTATGGGCACAATCTCCAGTCCGAGCACGAACGCTACCTGACGGAAACTCACTTCAAGTGCCCGACGACGGTTTATGATTACCCGAAGGAGATCAAACCTTTCTACATGCGGACGAATGATGACGGGAAAACGGTCGCTGCGATGGATCTTCTCGTGCCGGGAATCGGGGAGATTGTTGGAGGTAGTCAGCGCGAAGAACGTCTTGATGTTCTTCGTGCTAACATGAAAGCTCATGCGCTTGAAGAGGCTGACTATTCCTGGTATATCGATCTGCGGCGCTATGGCTCGGTGCCGCACGCCGGATTCGGACTGGGCTTTGAGCGGCTCCTCATGTTTGTCACCGGGGTCGCGAATATCCGCGATGTCATTCCTTTTCCCCGGACTCCCGGTTCTGCGGAATTTTAGAGCAAGAATTTAACTGCGAGCGTTAACGGGATCGATCAGCTGAAGGCAGTATAGGGGTTTGCGCTTCCAGCTTCCTTCCGTGGTCGACTCGGTTTTCTTCAATTCGAAGATGCTGCCGTCAGCACAGAGAACGAGCAGTTCACCAGTTGGCGTGGTGCGCAGCCCACTGATACCCCTGTCTGAAACGGAGCCGAGGTCTAACAGTTGGAGTTGCCCCTTCAATTCCGGCTCGGAAACGACTAGATCACCGGACTCGTTTGCGACGATGAGTCGTCCTGCAAGCGATGGAAAATTCTCACCACGGTAAATGACGTTTCCTTTGTGCGTTCCCATCGCCTGGGATTTCCGGTCGATCGCGAAGCTCGGGGACGTGACCACTTCAGCGAGCTGGCTGCTCGAGACGAGATTGAAAAGACCGCTTCCATGCAGGAGATCCCAGCCGAAGTGCTCTCCCCCGTATTCGCTGATGTTCACCTTCTCAATACCATTCTCACCTGACTCTCCGATGCAAAGATTCTGGAGGAACGGATCAAATGAGAGACTGTGAGGAGCGCGGAGGCCGAATGTCCAGAGCTCAGGGAGAGCATTAGAGACAAGTTGAAACGGATTTGTTTTCGGAATGCCGTATTTTCCATTAACCGAGTTCCGACCCATTGGATTAATCCGCAAAATCTTCCCATAGGCGTTTGCGAGGGAAGAAGCATTTTTCGAGGCGCTGCGATTGTCGACCTTCATATCGGCACCGTCACCCACCGCGAGAAAGAGGTGCCCGTAGAGATCGAAGGTGATACTCGTTACATTGTGCTCCCGGCCAGGCTGGCTGAAGCGCATTACTTCGCGACGTTGTCCTTTGAAATTGGAAGCGTAGGGAAAGTCAGTCCGATATTCGTAAAGGACCTCCTGATGAGTCTCAGGGCCAAATCCGAACTGAGGAATGAAGTCCGGCATCGCTGAACGGGCCTTCTCTGCAGCGATAACGTAAAACTTACCGAATCCCGGGCGCTCTCTCATCAGGAATTCAGGATGAAAAGCGATCGCGGAAAATCCGATCTCCCGGTCGGTCTGCTTGTCGCTTAAGTCGGCATACTGCGTCGAAACCTTCATCGTCGTTCCTTCGTTGTCGATGCGGATTACTTTCCCGTCGTGCTGAAGGATGTAGAGAACTCCGTTGGAATCACCACTGACGTCTACGGGAGCCTGAGTCCGGGCAAGGAGAGAGGCTTCCATTGGAAGGTGAAGACGGCTTTCTACTGCAGGAATACGGATAGCTCCGGAACCACCGTCATAGCTCGCTTTGCTGTCAGTCCCTGCAAAAAAGAAGTAGGCGGCCATTCCTATTCCTGCTGATGCCACGAAAAGACTTAGCTTCGAAAAGAGGGAAAAAAACAGGGAAGTCATGCGTGGAATCTCGAATTTTCATAATTAATAGTCGTTTTTGATAAAATTTTCAAGAATGAAACGTCGTTTTTTGAAAAAAAGCGCGTTTTGCCGTGATTCCGCAGTTTTCACGGATCTTTCGAAATTTGGACACGCAGCCTCCTTGCGGGGAGCGAAATTTGAGTGCGACGGGCTATCTCAAGGAGCGAGAGCGCTTTTCGTTAGTCTTTGGCTCCGTGTCGAAAACCAATTCGAACGGGGATCAGGATAGGCGGAAGCGCCAGGGCAGAAGATCACCAAAGCGGATGACTTCTCCCTCGTAGAGAAATTTTTCTGAGGATCCCGCATCGAGGAGGACAAGGGTTTCGTCGCTGGAAAATTCAGACATCACCTGGCGGCACATTCCGCAGGGCGATCTCGATTCGATTGTCTTTTCTGTCCTCGCATCGGTTGTGATCGCTATGACTTGAAGCTTTTGGGCTCCCGCCGCGACTGCGCTGAAAAGAGCGGTCCGCTCGGCGCACATCGTGCCTCCGTAGCTCGCATTCTCAACGTTGCAGCCGATGAAAGTTTCCTCATCGACCAATACTGCTGCTCCGACATAGAACTTCGAATAAGGCGCATAGGCATTTTTCTGAGCATTCCGGGCTTGCTGCATCAGCGCGTCGAATTGAGAAGGGTCCTCAATCTGAAAATCTCCGACGAGAGTCCAGAGACCGTTCTCAGATCGAATTGTCGAAGTATTCATCAGGATAGTCCCATTACATTTTCGACCAACATTCCCTGAACTGCCGAGTAGAGTTCGTATTGGGCAAAAATGAGAAGGCGCTCCTGATCGACATTTTCTGCCTGCTCAAGACGGAGCATCATTCTCTCCTCTGAAGAGGCAAGGTCGTATTCTTCGTTCATAAGAAGGCGGGCCTGATTTAGGGTGCTGTACCAAGCTTCGGTGTTTTCGAGGAGTACCGTGATCTTACGGAGTTCAGGGAGGTCCTCTTTGATCAGTTCATACTGCTCAGGGCTGAAATATTCTTCCATCGAAACGAGCTCTACCTCTGAAAGGTCCTTTTCGACGACCTCCCTGGCCTCCTTGAAGGTCGTTTCAATTTCCGGCTGCACGAACTCATTCCAGTCATCGACTGAACTCAGGGTATCCTCATCGGCGAGCGCATCAGGGGAGAGTGGGGAGGGAAAGAGCCGAGCTTTCGTCTTTTCGCTGAATTTTTCGCCCGCAGCAGTGGGGGGGAGTTCCGCAACGAGGTGCCATTCGGCCGGAGAAAGAGCATCCAGCGCCCAGTAGTCTTCAGTGAGTTGAAATCGCATGGAGGAAAATGCTTACGTCGGCACCGGTGTTAGTTCATTAACGCCGTCCGCAGGGTTTTAGGTGATCCCTCACTTATCATATCACGAAATGAGGCACCAACATAGAAGAGGAAGACAAATTGGCTGGCTTTACAGTCTGGAATGCTATTAAATACCTTTCGAGGAGAATCCTCTCATAACTGAAAATTAACGCAGATTTACAATTTAAGATTGCGAAATTCAAAAAGAATGGGAATCTATTTTGAAAGTTCGTGCGACTAAAAGGGTTTTGTTATCTAATAATTATGAAATCTATAACAAATCAGTTGCACGGGGTGTTTTGAAGTGTTTTATTTATAATCACTTTCAGTAAATCTAAAATCGCTTGGAGGTTATATTATGCAAATATCAGAAGAAACAGCGGCCGTAGAGCCCAACGCAGATCGTTTGGCGGACTTTATTATGTTCGCCCAGCGTTCCTTTCTCCTCGACTTGTCGAAGGAGCTTAACAAAGGCAACGTATCAT
>JARGOD010000040.1:0-22600 GCA_029210205.1 Verrucomicrobiales bacterium
CAGTAGGAAAGATAGAGGCGGTAAAAGCGGGATCTTGCTTTGAACGATTCGATCAATCCTTCCCGTGCCATTTCCGCTTCGGGGTCGAGGCGCAGGGCTTCTCTGAAATGACTTTCGGCGCCTCTGTGATCACCATTTTGAAGTGCGCTCCAGCCCGCATTAACATGCGCAAAGCTGTTCTCCGGATCCGCCGCTAACTGTTGTTCTATCGCCTGCTGGTTCTCTGCAGTTCGCCCCTGCATTCTCAATGCATGAGTCAGGAGATTAGCGGCGAGGCTGTGATCACTGTCGGCACTGAGGGCACGGCGGCTCCACTCTTCTGTTTCCGCCCAACGTTCCATATTGCAGTAGGCATTTGCTTTCACAGCAAGAGCAAGGGCATCCTCAGGATCGAAACCAATCGCCGTTTCTGCAGCTGAAAGAGCTTCTTTGCCCTGTCGCAAATCGGCGAGGATAAGTGACTTCACCGAGTGGTAGTAACTTTCATCCGCCCGGAGCCGAATTGCTTCGCCTATCGATTCCAGAGCCTGTGTTCGCTTTCCCTCCTGACTCAGTTGGCAGAGGGCGAGGCGGCTATAGATGAAGTCGTTTTCAGGCTCCTGACCGAGAGCAGTATAGAAGCAGGCCTCGGCCGCTTCGAGGCGGCCCTGTTCCTGCAGCAACAAGCCATGAGCCAGCTCGCTCATTTCTCAATACCAAGATACTCCAGAATATCGTCGTAAAACCCGCTCTGATTGGCATAGAGAGCGTAATTCCGCGCACTTTCAAACCACTTGCGAGTGCTGGGTTTCACCTGGCGGGACGATTTCACGAGCTGCTTCTGAGTCACCGGAACGATTTTTCCCGATTTCATCGCTTCGGCGAGAGAAATCTCAATCGCCTGATCGAAAGTTGCCTTGATGTCTGCTCCGGAGAATTCCTTGAGTCGCTTCGCCAAAGAAGCAGGGTCAAGATCACTTACCGGCTTGCCCTCAGCCATGATTCTGACGATTTCAGTTCTCGCCGCTTCATCGGGTGGCGGAACAAAAATGAGACGGTCAAAACGTCCCGGCCGCAGGAATGCGGAGTCGAGATGCCATGGCGCATTCGTCGCGCCGAGAACGAGAACTCCGTCATTTTTAGCCGATTCACGATCTAACTCGGCAAGAAATTGGTTAATCAAAGTTCTTCCTGCCGAAGTCCTCATGTCTTTCCGGTCGGCGGCAAGCGCGTCGACTTCGTCAAAAAAGAGAACCGAAGGTGCGTTTCGACGGGCCAGCTCAAAAATCTCGTGCAGTTTCTCCTCTGACTTACCAATCCACATGTCGAGAATCTGGTGAAGTCCCACGCTCAGGAACTTTGCGTTAATCTCCCCGGCAGTGGCCCGACTGATCAGAGTTTTCCCACAACCGGGAGGGCCGTAGAGGAGCACTCCACCACCCGCCTTCTTTCCATAAGCCTCGAAGAGTTCCTGATTCTCCATCGGGTAGAGAATCTTCATTCGAATATCCTCTTTCACGGTTTCCATTCCGCCGACACGATCAAAATCAGATCCTGGATTCTGCTCAAACTCGATCCCTGGATCAGAATTTTCGTCAAAAGGATCTTCCTCGAACTCCTCTTCAAAATCAGGGTCATAAATCGCTCCCGCCTGAAAGTCCCCCTGCTGCTGCGGGGTCGGATTTTTACTATCTTGATGCGATGCACATCCTCCGGCCTGACGTCCGCCGGCCTCTCGAATTCGCTTCAGAAGCGACTCGTCTGCCAGCGAATTGTCGATCTCCAAAGCATGGTTGTAAGCTTGACGCGCCCCTTTTCCATCTGACTCATTTAAGAGAATCTTTGCCTTCAAAATCCAGGCAGGCGCATGTGTCGGATGCTCACCGAGAAGCTGCTCCAATCGAAGAATAGCTTCGGATGACTTCCCTTCCAATTCCAGTATCTGAGCCAGCAGAGTTCTCGCGACGGGATTGCCGGCTTCCAGTTGCACCGCCTGTTCAAAAGCAGCACGAGCTTCATCGAATTGAAACTCTTCCAAATAAGCCTGCCCCAGCATCAAAATGATCGGGAGATTATCCGGCGAAACCGAGAGAGCCTGTTTGAGAGATTGAATGTCGGCCATCGAAAGAGGTGGGGTTATGAAATGAAAACGAAAGCGGTGCTCGAAGCAAGCCTTGAAGTCGCCTGCAATCACGGAATACAACCGAAAGGTCTCAGATCAAGCTTCGTAGCGGCGGGAAAATACTGCAATCGGCACGACGATATGCCATCTTTATGGTCACCGGCTCGATGACCTTTCGAACTCCCATTTTCGCACTGATATTTCAGCTGCTCCTTTTCAGTGGATCAGCATGGTTATCGGCGTCCGACGAAGAACCTCTCTTCGAAGTCCGTTTCACACGTGACGGCGTGGCTTTTGCAGGATCAGTGGATACGGAAGAAAACGCTCTCATTCTCGCGGAATCAGTGAAAGCAATCCGGCCTGATCTCAAGATTCTCAATCGCGGCCTCAAGATCGACGCCGGGACATCAATGCCATCCCTTTCGGATCTCAAAAGCCTCCTCGCAGAGCTTGGCATCGCCACTCATGAAGGAAGGTTCAGCCTCTATGAGAACTCGCTCATCATTGGCGGCATGACCGACAGCCGCATCACTCTAACGGCGCTGAGGATCCGACTGGAACCGTTCTTGGAGAACCGGAGGTTGATCAACCGTCTTTGTATCGTCAGCAATGACGACATGCCCAAGCTGACGGTCCGCCTTTCCAGCGGGGAAACTTCGGGACCGCTTTTGGACTTTGATGTCGCTCCCACCGCTGCCGAAGCATTCGAACCTCCGGGACTTTCTCTGGCAAACCTGTTTCCCATGATTCTGACTTTGAGTGATCTTTCCAGACTCACAGGCAATCCATCGAACGCTGGGATAGGCAGTGCGTCTCCCCCTCTTCAGGCGGTGCCTCTAACTCAAATCAGAAACATCGGTGGCCGGAAGACTCTTCCCGCCCCGGGAGTTCTGCGAGCCATTCCTGCGGAACCGCAGCCAACCCTCGTGCCACTCCCCTCGATCGCCTACACCCGGAGCTCATTTCTCCTTCAAGCGAATCAGGAGTCTTCGATAGACTCAGTGGTGAAACAGCTTTCGACGCCTCCACTCTCAGGGCACCCCATATTTATACGACCAGTCATCAGCGCATCTCAGTCAGGAGCATTCGGAGACTATCTCGTCGAGAAGCGTGGAGAAGCGACAAAAGAACTTCTCAGCAGTCGAGGTATTTCCACTTCGCTGATGACGATTGAGACCGTGGAAGATCAATCCAATGCTGACAGTGGCGAAGTGAGGATAATCGTAAAAATACCGCCCCCGGCGCTCAAGGAGGAAGGGACAACGGAGGCGCCCGCCACTCTCATCGTGGAGTGAATCAACCCTGTTCGATGCTCATCGTGAGCATTTTCAAGACGTGCGAATAGGAGGCAACATATAATCTGGGAACTTCCAAATCGTAAGTCTTCCATTTATTCTCACGTGAACTCAACAAAGTGTAGCGCCAGCTTGTGTGCCCAAAATTATCATTGAGGAACAAATCAATGTCGTCTCGAGAGAGCGGCTGTTGCTTTGGGTCACTGGGAGAAAGGTGCATCACGACAATTGTCCCGCAGCGATTGCTTTCAAAACCACAGGTGATGGAAAACTCACCGCGATGAAATCTCACGCCATTCGTGATCAGTCCGGGAATCTCGATTGTGCCGATCGGCTCACCGTATCTTTTTACACATTGTGAAAAAGACTCTCCGAGCCGCGCCTCACCTTGTTGTGGCAACCCTAGGACAAAAGCGAAAACCAATAGTGGGAAAGCAGCATGAACAAGTAAGGAGGAAAAATGCCGCTTTTGATTTGAGGTTTTCTCTTTCATGCCATCAACTCAACCACTCGTTCTGCAGGACAGATTGCTCCCCGCTTCACTCAATGAGAAAGCAGAGCCTGTTCCACACGATGGTGAATTGTGACAAAATCTTAACTTTTCTGAAAGCGCAAAACTGAAAGAGCGCTTACGGGATCACGGTTTACGCTCCGCTGAAAAGACCTCACCGCTCGGTTTTTCTGGAAGCGTCCCCTTCCAGAGAAGGAGTTTTTCCCGCAAACCGGAAACAATTTCAGGCTTCTCCTTCGCCAGATCACTCGTCTCGAGAGGATCCCCCGCAATGTCATAAAGAACCTCATGGGAAAAGTCATTGCTCAGAAGTAGTTTCCAATTCTCGTGAACAATGACCCAGGCCGCCCAGTGATGCGGCTTACTTTCACTTGGCAAGCCCTTTGCCCCGTTCTTCCAGAAGAGTGGCTTTTCCCGGTTCGTTAATTTTCTCTTACCAGTCAGGACATCGACCTGGCTCAAGCCGTCGGGGATATACCCTTCTGGAAGATCAGACCCGGCGATATCAATAAACGTCGGCAACAGATCAACCGCAGAGATGAGAGAAACGTTGTCCACTTCACCTGCCGGGATCTTACCGGGCCAACGCGCAAGAAAGGGAACATTGATTCCCCCTTCAAAAAGAGAAGCTTTGTAACCTTTTCTTCCTGCGGTAATTCCTTTCGCGGCGGCGATCCCCCACCCGGCTCCGGTCGCGGTGTCATAGCTCAGACTCAACTCTGTCGCCCTCCCTGCTCGAGCCGGGCCATTGTCGGAACTGAAAATCACGAGGGTGTTATCCGCGACTCCGAGCTCGTCCAATTTATCTAATACATCACCAATTCGATCATCGGCATGCGCGAGCACGGACGCGTAGATTTGATCGGCCGTGTCCTCGATATCACGAACCCACCACTCATACTTCGGGACGGTATGAAACGGCGTGTGCGGCTCGTGGATCCAGAGATTCACGAAGAACGGCTTTCCCTCCTCGACCGCGCTTTCGATGAAGGCATTCGTGTGCATCGCATCCTCGTGGACCGGCATTTGCTCGCCCGCACAGTTGAAGGCGCCGTAAACGTCGTAGCCGTATTCACCGGGAACCGGAGAGTCAGGGATCATGTTATTCGCGAGGTGCCATTTCCCGAAGTGGGCGGTTCGGTAACCCGCTCCCTGCAGCATGCGCGGCAACGAAGGCGCACTCAAATCGAGCCAGTCGGGCATGCCTCGTTTTTCATTGCTCGGCACCCAGGCGAAGTGACCGTCGATGTTGTAGCGGGCCGGGAAGTGTCCTGTCATCACGGCGGTGCGGCTCGGAGAACAAACGCCGCTTGCGACCGTGAAACGATGAAAATCCGTCCCCTCTTTCGCGAGACGATCAATGTTCGGGGTCTTCACGTAAGGGTGCCCGTGACAACTTAGATCGCCCCAGCCCCAGTCGTCGGCGAAAATGAAAACGATGTTGGGCTTCTCTGCTCCGGATAAAGGGCAAGCAATCGCGGAGAGAAGCGAAGTGAGTAAAACAATTCGAGCGGGAATTTTCATAAATAAGTAGATGGGCCAGGAGCAACCTGCACCAAAGGATATTCCAACCTACCGCAGAATCTCACTTCGTTTTCTCAAAGAATTGCGGGAGCCGACTCACTCGCGACCCAGTTGATCATTCATCGCGTTCTGCTGTCGGGCGATGTCATTCAGAGTGAGCACGCCCAGCAAGCGACCGGGATCCGTTGCACTCACGACCGGGAGTTGACGAATGTCCGCCTTCACCATCCGCATCGCCGCATCACGAATCGATGTCTCCGGATTGATCGTCTGCACTTTCTGCTCAGCGATCATTTCCCTCACCGTGAGGTCCGGCGAAGCCTCAGCCTGCTCTTCCAGCTCGTGCTGCATGACCATGCCGAGGAATCCGCGGCGCGAGTTCAATTCTCCATCGACCACCGGATAGCTGCGCCGCAACTGCTCTGGCGTCTCGCGTAATCGCTTCAAGGCCTCCGCCGGAGTCTCGGCGGCAGTCACTGTGATGAGGTCATAGTGCATGATCGTGCTCACCGGAAGATTCCGGTAATCCTGAGCGCCTCGATAGGTCGGCATTTTTCGAAGCGTGACCCGGTCCTGAATAAGGATTGCATTGTAGATCGGGATCTTTCTCATCCAGCCGGAAAGACTGTAGGCGAGTATGTTTCCGGTCATGAGCGGGAGAATGAGCGAGTAGTTCCCCGTCATTTCGAAAATGATGAACAAAGAAGTAAAGGGGCAGCGAATGATCGCCGCGAACATCGCGCCCATTCCAAGGAGGACACAGGCACCGACAAGACGGTTGCCTTCTTCGTAAGGATTCAGCCCGGCCCATTCCGCAAACTGAAGTGTGAGAAGCCCCCACAACGCTCCTAACATCGCCCCAAAATAGAGCGTCGGCGAAAAAAGCCCGCCACTTCCTCCAGTTCCGTAACAAACTACGACCGCGACCAGCTTAGCGACTAACAGAATTGCTACCGCGCCCACGACCAACTTCGATTCAAAAGCCAGCTCAAGACTTTCGTAGCCAATACTGAACACCGTGTTCTGCGGATCTCCGAACATGCCAGTTGCAAAAAAGGCGCCGGTTCCAATGATCCCGACGAGCAATCCTCCAAGCGCTGGCTTGATGATATTAGGAACCTTCAATCGATCCGCGCACCACTGGCGGAAACCGAGAACCGATCCGGTGAAAAGATGTCCGATCAAAGCAGCGGACACACCGAGAGGAATCGCCACCAGCATCCACCAATGAACACCGTGCTGATCACCCAAATGCGCCTGAAGAATCGGATCCTCTCCAAGAAGAATCCGCGCGATCGCATCGGCAACAACGACCGCTATTACAATACCGCTGAGGGCCTTCGTGCTGAAGTCATCGAGAATTTCCTCAAAGACAAACAGGATTGCAGAGATCGGCGCATTGAACGCAGCCGCGACACCCGCGGCGACGCCGACGGGGACCATCGCCTGCACGCGAGCCTTCGCGAGACCAAAGGTCCGGCCGAGTGACGATGCGATTGCGGCGCACATGTGAACCGTCGGCCCCTCACGTCCTAGACTGTTACCCCCGCCTACATAGACTGTTGTGAGCAGGAAACGCCAAACCGCCGTCTTCAGGGGAATCTGCCCGAACTCATTGTAAAAAGCAGCCTTCGTCTGTGGGATACCACTTCCGACGCAGCCGGGCGCCCAGCGATTCACTGCAATTCCGACAATCAATCCGGCAGAAGCTGGAATCCAAGGCATGACCAGCCACCACGGAACTCCAGCGCTTTCCCAATGATGCGCAAATTCCCAGGCGAGGTCGAAGACACGATGAATCGAAAGATGGATTCCGACGGCAGCGAGACCGCAGAGAAGTCCGGCTACCAGGCAGAGAATGATAAAGCGTTGCCCTTCAGAAAAACGACTCCGCAGCCATTCGCTCAGGGATCGCTTAGAAAATGGAAGTTGAGCTGGTTCGTCGGGAGCCGTCGGTCCTTTGATCGGCTCGTCTCCGGACGATTTGTTTGACTGACTTTCCATGATCTTTCGAGGCACCCGCACAAACTGCCTCGCGGACGCTCATCGTCGGGGAAAGCTCCCGCGGGTCAAGCGATTAGCCCGATTGGCCCAAATCGAAAAATCCCATTGCGTAGAGCCCCGCTTGCCGCTTCTCTTCGCCATGGGAAAGGACAAGCAGAAAACCGGGGATCTCAACTACGCGGTGCTGAATTCCGAGGAGATCAGTACTGGAGAAAAACTCGAAAAGTACACCGGTGAAATACGGTGGTCCTATCTGAAACCGCACTTTGAAGCTGGCAGCCTGATCTGGGTAAGCGACGAACTTTCGCTAACTGAAGTCGGAGAGGCCGTCACTAATGATCACTCAGACACGGTTGATTCGTGGAAGAAACAGGGTCTACTCCTCATCCCGTCAGAACCACACGCTGAGTACTGGGAAAGTATCGACGCCTGCTTTTGTGCTCTCGTGGTATCTCCCTTCGTCCTTGTTCAGCCAATCGATAGCGAAAGCTGAAAATACGACTACTTCTCGATCGGCTTACCAGCCTCTGTCCACCCAAGGTAGCCAGTATTGAGGTGATACACTTCCGAAAAGCCAAGCCCTTCAAAAACTGGAAGCGAGGCACCACTCCGGCCACCGCTCCGGCAGTGCACAAGATAAGATTTAGATGTATCGAGCTCACTGACTTTCTCTTCAAAGTCAGTTCCGTTAAAATCGATATTCACTGCACCTGCTAAATGCCCGTCAGCGAACTCCTCAGGAGTTCTCACGTCAAGAATGACAAGGTCTCCATTCGAAGCCACTAATTCAGCAGCTTTTTCGGCGTCCACATCGACGATTCCAATATCTGCGGACTCCTCGACTTTTGAAGACTCAGGAAAACTGTCACCACACGAAGTGAAGACGAGAGGGGCAACGCAAAAGAACAATGGGAGTATCAACTTCATTTGAAAAACATAGTCTCCGCTTACTTACCTGACGAGAACGACCGGGGGACGTGATTGTGCGCACAGGAGCATTCTCGATCCTATGCGTTGACCTTACCCCTACCGACGATAGGAAATTTTTATCCCAATCCCGGAAAACTCCTCCTGCATTCGGGCATCGATAGATTCGGGGGAGCGCCCAAGAATGAGAGCGGAAAGGGCCTTTTTCTCCACGAGCGCCACGAGATCAATCCGTTGACTTCCTCCACTCAACTCACGGAGCCGTTCCGGAAGAACCGGTGCCTCCGGTCGCGTCGGCTCACCCGGAGGAGTCCCCACATCGATTCGCTCATCTTCGGGAAAACCATTTCGCAGTTGCTCATTGTATTGCTCAACCCTGAGATTGTAGACCTTCGCCTCTGCTTCATATTCATCGAGAGCATCATTAAAACCTTGAACACTATCGTTGTAGGCAAGGCGCTCTGATTCGAAACGTTTCAACTCTTTGACAATGCTTTCCGTCTCGTTCATCGCCCGATCCGTCTCTTGAAGAAAAGCCCCAACGGGATAGCCGGATCTCTCAGGCTGGTCGAGGTGCATGAAATAATACACGAGAAGAAGAGCGTCGCGATATTCACTGACGGTCCCCTGCCAAGTGACTTTCGGCGATGCTATCACTTCGCGACTTGCCGCCCCCGAATCTGAATTCGAAACGCTGGACTGAACATCGACAGCTACATTGCGATTCACGAGGTAGAAAGACGGAGGCATGACTCCGTCCACTCTTAGACCATCACTACGATACTCATTTTTAAGCCGCTCTTTCAAGCCCCGCTCGGCATTTCGAAACTCAAACCGTCCACTCTGGTATGGCAGTGCCGAGATGTATTCCGCTGTCCCTTCTGAGAACCAGGTCGGTAGAACCGGAAGGTAACGATGCATTACCTGATGAACAATTTCGTGCACCAGGGTTGTCGTGTCACTGCGCTTCCGCAGCGTCAGCTGACTTCCCAGCTTCTTCGCTCCAAGTGAGGAATACGGTACGAGAAGCCGCTGCTCACTCCCAAGGTAGAGGCCGACAACTCGCTGCCCCGGAATCGAAGCCATCTTCGATCTCGCAATGGCATCAAAGCGCTGATCACTCATGAACGAACCCTGAAAGTGACGGCTCGTTCCCGGCGGGGAAAAACTTAATCCATGAGGAATTGCAGCCAGAGCCTGAAAAGTACCCTCGTAAACACGAGCTGCCTCAGAGATGAATGCACGGGAAACCGGCTCCTCAGTCTCAAATGAAAAATTAGGGGTCAAGTAACGATCCGGGCCCCCGCTCACGGCAATCTCGGAAGGGACGGTTGTTTCTTCCGGGAGATCCGCCGTCACGTAGGAGATCAACTCGGCAGCACGCATTTTGACTAATCTGCGATCCGCTTCACTTAATCGATCGAGAGGAACTCTCGACTCGCGGCCGGAAGGCAAGAGGAAAGTCACTGATTCCTCTTCGACGTTCACCAACGCGGCCTCCAACTCTTTGCCGTCAGCGCTCGTCCAGATCCGCATGCGCTCGTTGCCCAACGCAAACGATGAGACGACGAGGCAACAAAAGCCCGTCGCGAAGCAAAGGAAAGACTGGAGGAAGTCCCGTTCGTTCATCGGTCAACAAATCATGAAGAAGCCAGCGAACTTCGTCCAGACAAAATCGGATCGCCCACCTTTCGCTGGCGCAAACGTTTGTTCCCTCCTACTATTTTCCGGTAATGAATATTTCCGAACTGGCCCAACATCTTGGTGTCGCCGTGAGCACCGTCTCCCGCGTGCTCAGTGGAAATGCGGAGAAATATCGCATCAGCGAACAGACGGTTCGGCGCGTTCAGGAGGCAGCGGAGAAATTTCAAGTTGTCCCCGACCCCCTTGGCGCCGGCCTGCGACGGGGCAAACTGGGAATGATTGGCCTTCTCGTTCCCGACATCACCAACCCATTCTTTTCAACCATGGCGAGAGCGATCGAGCTTCGCTTTCGGGAAACTGGCATCGCAGTGCAGTTGTGTGATTCAGCGGAAGACACCGACACTGAATTGCTCCTTCTCACCAAGCTACTCTCACGTCGACTTGACGGGCTCATTCTCGCTCCCGTTGGAAAGGTTTCTGACGGATTGAAGAAAGCCATTTCCGACTCCTCGATGCCAATCGTGCTGCTTGATCGACTTCTCCCCGGCATCGACGCGCCCTCCGTCTCGCTGGACAATCGAAAGGCGGGAGCTCTCGCGGCTGCTCATCTTCTTGATGCCGGACATCGACGCCTCGGTTGCCTCCGCGGTGATCCCGGAGCGGTTTCGGATCGTGAGCGGATCGAGGGCGTTCAGGAAGTTCTGCGCGAGCGGGGTTTCGAAAGTGACGACCTTGTCATTGCAGGCGAAGGATACACTCGCGAAGAAAGCCTCGCCGGAGCCGAAAAGCTCCTTTCCGCATCCGACCGCCCCGACGCCATCATTTCACTAAGCGGACAGGGTGTTCTTGGTGTCCTCGAAGTAAGCCGTCGCCTCGGACTTTCCATTCCGTCAGACTTCTCGCTGCTCGCCTTTGACGAGCAGCCCTGGTCCGCTCTCATGCAGCCGCCGCTGACAACGATTGCTCAGCCTATCGAAGCAATGGCCGAAAAAGCGGCCGCCTTACTCAACGTCACGCTCAAAGATCCGAAAAGCGTTGGCCAGCAAGAATCAGCCGTCTTTGAAGCGTCTCTTTGCGAACGGGAATCCGTCGCGAAGAAGTAGAAGCCGATCAAAACCCACCCACGTTCTGAAAGGTGAAGCCCTTCAGGTAGTGTGTTTCCGGAATCGTCGCAATAATGGGGTGGTCCCGCCGCTGAGAGTGACGATCAATCAATCTCAGAGTCCTTTTCGCATCGACCGACGCATCGCAAACCATGCCGAAAAATTCCTTCTCGTTGATGTGGTGGCTACAACTGTAAGTCGAAAGAATGCCCTCACGGGTCAACAGCTTGAGCGCCCGCAGATGAATCTCTTTGTAGCCGCGCATTGCCCCGCTCACCGACTTCCGACTCTTTGTAAAAGAAGGAGGATCAAGAACGATGAGATCAAACTCACGGCCTGCAGTTTCCGCTTCTTTCAGGAAATCAAAGACGTTCGCTTCCTCTGCTTCAACGGTGAGTTCATTGCGAGCCGCATTCTCAAGCGTTGATGCCACGGCGGTCGCCGAAATGTCGACCGCAAGAACAGAGGCAGCGCCAGCTTTCGCAGCATGAAGCGCAAAGCCTCCCTGATTGCAGAAGCAATCGAGGACTCGCTTTCCTTTTGCGAGCGCGGCAACACTTGCGTAATTATCGAGCTGATCGAGGTAAATCCCGGTCTTTTGGCCTTCGATCAAATCGATCTCCTGCTTCAATCCGTTCACATCGATTTCAAAAGGCCCATTCCACTGACCAGCCATAACGCCAGTTGAAGGTTCGAGGCCCTCGGCTTTTCTGATCGCCGAATCGTTGCGCTCGACGACGACAATATCCTCTCCAAAGCAGGTCTGCATTGCCTCGACAATGATCGCCTTTCGACGATCCATTGCCAGAGTCAGGGTCTGCAGCACAAAGTGGCTTCCATAACGATCAATGACGACACCGGGAAGGCCATCCGCTTCGCTCCAGACGAGGCGGTAAAGGGGTTCGGTAAAACCGAGCGACTCTCGAAGCTTCTGAGCCCGCTCGAGTCGCCGCACGAAAAATTCAGCGTCGAGCTGCTGCTTTCGACGGGAAAATCGACGAGCTACAATCTGTGATTCCGGATTGTAGATTGCGGTTCCGAGAGGGCGATCTTTGAAATCTTTGAGCGAAATCACATCCCCGGCCACCGGATTCCCGAAGGCCTTCTGCACCTCACTGGCGTAAACCCAGTCATGGCCGTGAAAAATGCGTGAGCGGGGTTTAACAACAAGTCCTGGCATAGCCCGCAGTGTCGCCCACGAACAATGACGCGTCAAAGAGGACTCGTGGGGTCTACCAGCCCTTTTGAGCGCCCCTTTCGAACTAACTTTGTTACCCAGTTTACGTACCGTGAGAATCCGCCCAGCCTATCCTACATTGCAACGTTGAATCGATTTCCCCTCACTCTCTTCATTCTTGCTTGCACCGTCTTTCACGGGGCACTCCCGCTTGCGTTCTCGCTTGATCTTGAGAACCACCCCGGAAAGGCCATTTACCAAAAGCTGTGCCTCGAGTGTCATGGAGAAACCGGTCAACCGGCAGAAGGCATCGATGCCGATCCTCTCGTCGGAAATCGCTCGATCGAGTCACTGGCAGGTCGTGTTGAGCGCACGATGCCCGAGGATGAGGAGCATCTCTGCGTTGGCGACGAGGCAAAGAGCGTCGCTGAATACATCTTTCACGCCTTCTATTCCCCTGAGGCCCAGGCAAGACTCACCGGTATCCGCACCGATCTGACCCGCCTCACCGGTCCCCAACTCCAGAATTCAGTTTCCGATCTCATTGGAAGTTTCCTCGGAACGAATCATCCGCCTGAGATCACCAAGCCCGGACTGAAAGGCTCCTACTCGCTCAACAACAAGACGAGAGCCGGAAACAGTAAATTTGAGACAGAGAAGTTTGATCGAGTCGATTCGCGAATCCGCTTCGACTACGGTGAAGGCATCCCGGAACTGCCCGACGGGAAAAGCTCCGAGATGAAGCAATTCTCCGTTTCCTGGCGCGGCTCAATTTATATTCGCGAAACCGGGAATTACGAGTTCACCCTGCGAACTCGCAACGGAGCAAATCTCTACATTAACGAGAGAAACGACAAAAACGAACCGACGATTGATGCCTGGGTCGCTCCGAACAATGAAGTCCGCGACGAGACCGGGAGAATCTTTCTTCTTGGGGGGAGACGCTACTATCTCCGCCTCGACTTTTTCCGGTATCAGGAGGCAAAATCATCCATCGAACTCCTCTGGACGCCACCCCACGGAGTACTCGAAACCGTTCCCGCAAGAGTGCTCACCACCGAAATCTCCCATCAGCATTTCATCCCGCAAACATCGATGCCGGCCGATGATCGGAGCTTTGGCTACGAACGGGGCTCCAGCGTTTCGCGAGTCTGGCTCGACGCCGTAACATCGACCGCTTTTGAAACGGCAAACGCGGCCGCGAGCCGTCGCGAGGAGCTGGCGAGAACCAAATCCAGCGAGAAGGACCGTGAAAAGAAGATTCGTGAATTCGCCCGTGAATTTGTGGCACGGGCTTATCGCCGTCCTCTCACTGCGGATGAAATTGAAAGACACGTCGAAACTCATTTCCGTGAAACGGATTCCGAGGAAGACGCGATCCGAAGAATTGCCCTTTATGCCCTGACATCCCCTCAATTTCTATATCCCGGAACCGCCTTTGAGTCTCCCGACGATCCCTGGGCGATCGCGAGCACTCTCGCTTTATCGCTTTGGGACTCGATCCCTGACCTGCGATTGCGCAATGCGGTCATGAAAAATCAGGTCAGCGCTCCGAATCACCAAAAAGCCCGGGTCGCCCGCATGATCAAGGACGGCCGGACCCGGAACAAGCTGCAGGGCTTCTTCCATCACTGGCTCGAACTGTCTCGCGCTGAGAACGTCGCGAAGGACAAAGAGCTCTATCCAGAGTTTTCCCAACAGGTCATGGCAGACCTCCGCATGTCGCTGGAGCTTTTTCTCGATGATGTCGTCTGGAGCGATCAATCCGACTACCGGGAACTGCTTCTCTCTGACCAACTCTATTTGAATCCACGTCTTGGCAACATCTACGGGAAGAAAGGTCTCAAGGGCGGCTTCGAGAAAGTTTCCTTCCCGAAACAGGGAAGGACCGGAGTCATCACGCACCCTTACCTGCTCACCAACTTTGCCTATCACAACAACACGTCACCAATTCATCGTGGTGTTTTCCTCACTCGGAACATTGTTGGTCTGCCTCTCAATCCTCCACCGGAAGCGATCGAGTTCGAAGATAATCATTTCCCTGCCAATCTCACGATGAGAGAAAAAGTCACTGAGATGACACAGGCAAAAGCCTGCATGGCTTGTCATTCAACGATCAATCCACTCGGCTTCAGCCTCGAAGGCTATGACGCGATCGGTCGCTGGCGAGACCGCGCCGATGGAAAACCGATCAATGATGACTCGGTCCTCGAGACTGACTACGGGAATAAAATCGACATCAAAGGCCCTCGCGAAGTCGCGACCTACGCCGCCGAATCCCCCGTCGCCCACGATGCTTTTGTCAGGCAACTGTTTCATCACATCACGAAGCAACCCCTTCTCGCCTACGGAATCGATACCCCCGAATTGCTCGAGGAGGAATTTCGCAAGAGCGGCTTCAACATTCGTAACCTGATCGAGAAGATCGCCATCACTTCCACGCAACCTTCCCAGCCCGACTCATGAACTCTCTGAATCGCCGTCACTTCCTCCGTCAGCTAGGCGTCTCCGCTACCGCCGCTCCGTTTCTTTCCGGCCTTCCGGGAATTGGATCTGCTCTTGCGGCCGATGCCGGACAGCGCAAGCGGCTTATCATCATGTTCTCTCCGAACGGGACTATCCCCGGAGAATTCTGGCCTGACCAAACGGGAATCGGTTACCAGACCAAGCGCATCCTGAAACCACTCGATGCTTATCGTGACCGCATGACCTTGCTCAACGGCATTTCCAACCGCATCGGCGGAGATGGGGACCGGCACATGAGGGGCATGAGCTGTCTCCTCACCGGAACTGAACTCCTTCCGGGAAATATCCAGGGCGGCTCGGATACTCCGGCAGGATGGGCCGGCGGCATCTCGATCGATCAGGAGTTGAAAAATTTCTTCCAATCCAATGCGGCGACGGAAACCCGATTCGGTTCACTCGAGTTTGGTGTCGCGATTCCAAATCGTGCCGACCCCTGGACTCGCATGTCCTACACCGGTCCGAACGAACCCGTTGCCCCTATTGACGATCCCGGTCGCATCATCGAAAAGCTTTACGGGAAAATGGGCGACAAAGAGAGTCTCGTTTCCGTCGTCGATGACGTCCGCGAAGACCTCAAGCGGATCGCCGGGAATCTCGGGGCCGATGATCGCGCTCTTCTTGACCAGCATCTTGGCCTCGTCGCCGACCTTGAACAGGAACTCGCCCGTCAGGAAAGTGATGAAAAACTGGTTCATCCCATGCCTGAGATCGATCCAACAATCGAGCTTGTGAATGAGAACACGCCGCGCATTTCACGCATGCAGATTGACCTCCTCGTTAACTCGCTCGCCAATGACATGAGTCGCATCGCCACTCTCCAATACATGCGCTCGGTCGGACAAGCACGCATGAACTGGCTCGGCGTTGATGAGGGACACCACGGGCTTTCCCATGAGCCTGACAACAACGCCAACGCCACAGAAAAACTCATTCAAATCAACGAATGGTTCGCCGGTGAATTAGCCTACCTTGTGGAGCGACTCGACAACACCCCTGAGCCTGGCGCTGATGGCAGCATGCTCGACAACACCCTCGTCGTCTGGCTCAACGAACTGGGAAAGGGTAACAACCACACTCTCGAAAATATTCCTTTCGTTCTGATCGGTGGTGAGAAAGCGACCGGGTTCAATATGGGCCGCCACCTGCAAATGCCAAAAAACACTCCTCACAATCGACTCTGGTTGTCGATCGCTCAATCAATGGGTCATGACATTGGCGTGTTCGGGAATGCGAAGTACTGCGAAGCCGGTCCGCTCGATTTGGTAAACGACATGCCGCCGCCCGCGGTCGCTCCCAAAAAGCCTAAGGCAAAAAATCCAAAGCCTAAGCAAACAGCCTGACTCAGTTCAGAACGAAGTAGCCGGCGTTCAGATACGTGGCGTAGCCCACCCAAATCGCATACGGGATAAGTAACCGTCCAGCCGCTTTGCGCTCCCGACGAAAGAGAACCAGTGTCACGAGGATCGCAACAAGCATCAACACGATGACGATCAATGCGAGTCCAAGGAGATGGGCGCCGAAGAAGATCGGGGTCCAGGCCAGATTAAGAACCATCTGCACGAAGAACCACGTTAGCGCAGTTTTCTTCTTCGGTCCCGAAGCCACCCGATCCCAAAAAAGTGCGAGCGAAAGAGCAATCATCGCATAGAGCGTCGTCCAAACCGGTCCAAAGACCCAATTTGGAGGAACACCCGGAGGCTTCTCCAGCGAAGCATACCAGTCTTTCAACGAACCACTCGTGAAGATCGCTCCGGCAGCACCCAGCGCATTGATCACCACCACGCAGATCAGAATCTTCAACCACAGTTTCATTGCCGCAGAGTATCGTCAGAACCCATCGGAAAGCGATCCCATTTTTCAGATGAACCTTTGCCGCCTTCCCTTAGACTCTACCCGATGACACTCAACGATCTGGGTTGGAACGAAGAGCTTGCGAAGGATTTCGCCCCGTTTGAGAAAAAGGGGTGGAAACCGGCGCGGCTTATTCGTGACAACAAGATCACCTACGGTGCGCTCCTCGAAGGGGGTGAGGAATACGAGGTCATTATGTCCGGGAAAGTCTATCACGATGCGACCTGCGATGCCGAGCTCCCCGCCGTTGGCGATTGGGTCGCGCTCGAAATCGGCACTGGCGATCTCGATACGATCATCCGCGCCCGCCTCCCCCGTCAGACCTGCTTTTCACGCAAGGCCCCCGGCAAGAGTAGTGAAGAGCAAGTCATCGCCGCGAATGTCGACATTGTCTGCGTTGTCACCGATGCAGGAGGAGATTTTAATCCCCGCCGCATGGAACGCTTTTTCACCCTCATCGGAAAGAGTCGCTCACAAGCGGTTGTTCTCATCAACAAATCCGACCTCTTCCCTGCTGAGCAAAATGAAGAGGCCGCTCGTGCCATTCAGGAATTGAACCCCGACGCGACGGTCATTGTCACCTCCGCCGTCGATGGTCAGAATGTCTCTGACATTGCCAAGGTTCTCGCCCCGGGAATTTCAATCACGTTTGTCGGATCAAGCGGCGTCGGGAAGTCCTCGCTTATTAATGCTTTGTTAGGTGAAGAGTGGCAGGATCACGGAGAGGTAAACGAAGTCACCGGGAAAGGGCGTCACACGACGACGGCGCGCGAGCTCATCGTGCTCGAAGAAGGTGGCATCGTGATCGACAACCCCGGGATTCGCGAAGTTCAGATGTGGACCGACGAGCAGACCCTGCGGGAACGTTTTGCCGACATCGAGGAGCTTGCGATGCAATGCCGGTTTCATGATTGCAAACATGCGAGCGACGCCGGCTGTGCGATCCGCGAAGCGGTGCAAGAGGGAAAACTCGACCTCGAGCGCTATGAAGGATACCTCAAGCTCGACGAGGAAATCGAAGAACTGACCCGCCGTTTGAAAAAACGTAAGATGACGGTTGAACGCCGCGCGAAACGCGACCACCGCATCAAAGCGAGAAACCTCGCCGATCGCGTCGATTACGAGCGCGAACAAAAGCCGAAACCATCGGCCTACCTCGATCATGAAGATTAACACTGCCCGATTCGCCACCAGCGCCGCCGGGCTCGAAGATTGCCCGGAAGCAGAACTCCCCGAGTTTGCCTTCATTGGACGTTCCAATGTCGGAAAGTCATCGCTCCTCAATACACTCTGCAATCAAAAGGGCCTTGCTCGCGTTTCCGGAAAACCGGGACACACCCGCCTCATTAACTTTTACGTCGTGAACGAAGAGTGGTGCATGGTTGACCTCCCCGGCTATGGCTATGCGAAAGCCCCGAAAGCAGACCGCCATCGTTTTAACGACTTCGTCGCGGATTACCTGGAATTTCGCGAAGGCCTCACCCATGTCCTCGTCCTCATCGACAGCCGCCTCGAGCCTCAGAAGATCGATGTCGATTTTGTGACCTGGTTAGTCGAATGTGGCGTCCCCTTTTCTCTTGTCTACACCAAGTCGGACAAGATGAAGCCCGGCCGCATCAAAGCGAATCAGGAACTCTTCCTCAAAGCTCTCGCTGAATTTGTCGAAGGCGTCCCTCCGATCTTCACGACCTCCGCCAAGTCGAGCGATGGACGACTCGATGTTCTCAGATCGATCGGCGCGATGGTGCGGGGTGAGGTTTGAAAGATGAGGCATTGCCTCCATCGGCGCTGTTCCCAATACCAAGACACCTACCCAACCCCTCAAAAAAAATTGGTCCGCAGGTAGAGGGCAGGTAATCCAACCTTTTTGATACGGCCCGTCACTTGACGAAAAATACGGATTAACGAATCCGTTTCCGAATCACTTCCCCTTCTGATTTCTCAATCACTTCAACGAGATCTCGATCCGGTCGCCGATTTGAGGAGTGAACATAGAATTTTACTTCATAGTCCTCGATTGCCGTTGCGAGCATTTCGAGGGCTTCATCCTCAATGTCATCTTCAAAGTCACAAAACCAATAGATGGTGTCTACGCCCTGCAAGGTAATCAAGCCCATCAATGCGGCAAGGGGGTCTCTCTCCAGTTTCACCTGACGGTAATGAGGCTGAAACCGTTCATAGATTTTTGACTGATGCCATTTTGAATCGAAAGGATTCGATTCGCTCAGCGAAAGCTGTCCATAAAACCATGAATCGTCGACAGTCAGGTATTCGCCGGATTCGTAAAAACCACGCTGATGAAGACCGGATCCCGCTGCTTCCCGAAAATGCGCAAGAGGAAATGATTTACCAACCTCAGCCCGTACCTGCTCCAGATAGGGAAGCATGCTCGGTGAATTATCCAGCACGACTCCAAGGTTAGTTGCAACGAGTTCAGTACCGTATACTTCAGCCGTAACACTGGTGAGCTTTTCCCGCTCCTCTTTTGGTAGCTTCTCCCATAACGGATATGCCCGATTTTCAGCCTCCGCGAGCTCTACCCTTGCTTCTTCAAGGATGCTCAAAAGTAATCTAAAAAGCCTCTCCCGATCTCCATCACTAATTCGATCTGCGAGAAACTTCTCATAAACTTCCTGCTGATTTTCTGTTAACGGGCGGTAACTGACCAAAATCGGAAAGTCAATCACTTCAGAGAGTCGCAAGGCTCTTTGAGCAAAACGCTCTTTAGTATTTTCTATATATCTCAACGAGTATTCACGAATACCTTCATCGGTCCATTTACCTCCATATTCTGAGGAATTTACGAAGTATGGAGAATAGCTCACCAGACCGATGAGAGATAAAAACACTACTTTTTTCATCAATGTAAATTACTAGGGTAAGCCATCCATACAATAATAAATCCGCATAAATCAAAGTCCATACAAACGACATATTTCAAAATTGGTGAAATCGATACTCTGCCCTTCGTTAACTCCCCTACTACTTCATCCGCGCCTTAATTTCGGGCGCGAAGAGATGCAAGCGCAGAGCAAAGTCCTTGATCAACTGCGGCGCCTGAACAATCGCTTCCGGGCAATGTCCACACTCGCAGCCGGCCTCTGCCTCCCAGATTTCTGACGAGTCATCCCAATAGCGTTCGACTTTCTGAAGGTCCTTCATCGGAGGTGCGCCGAGCATCCGCGTCAGTCGCATCTCGAGGCCTTGAAAGTGCACCGCCAGAATCGTGAGATCACTTTGTAGAAGCCAACCCGGCGCGAGGAGTCTCGAAAAGTGCTCGCGCGCGTCAGTGATCGATTCCTCATATCCTGCTTCCTGCGTATCGAGCAGCCCTCCAACACGATTCGCGACTTGAAGCACTTTCGAAACCTTCCCGCAGACAGCGGACGCCTTCTCAAAAAGGACCTCGTCGAGCGCAGCGATCTTTTCCTCCCAGGCTACGGTTCGGAGCGGACCACCCAGTTCATCCCCAATGATGCGCTTCAACAAGTCATCACGATTTCTTTGTGGGCTCGGTCCTAACTGCGAGAGGAGCCAGGCTTCATCGGCGGTGAGAAAAGTCATCACCCCGGGTTTGGCTTTAGCTGATGCGCTTGCTTTCACAGGCGGTGAAACAGCCTTTGCTTCGCCGACACTCCCAAAGGCCGCCGAGAGCGAGCCAAAATCAGACTTCGAGGAAGCCTTCGCTTTTTTCGGCTTCGCCGGAGTGCTGCTCGTGGCAGCTGGAGACGAGCGAAAGAGTTCATCCAGCAGTCGTGTCATCAATTCCCTTTGGGTGACTTCGTAAAGCTTGGCGACACCAAGTCGATGCTGAACCGCAGCGCAGTCGGCGCACGGCCAGAGCCTCATTGAAGGAAGGTCCTGACCGCTGTCATAGAGCCTCGGATATCCCACGGTGTGACGATCCAATTCAACCTCTTCCGGCAAATCACCGAATGACCACGAGCCAATTCGCTGCCTCTGAAACTTGCCACGCGAAACGGTGTTGAAGCGGGCTTTCACTTTTCCGCTCAGCTCCGACTGGAGCGCTGCGAGATCCTTCCCTGCTGCCATCTCCTTGCCTTTGTCATTGAGAATCACATAGCGAATCGATAAGTGAGCGGGAAGACGCTCGAGTTCAAACGAAGCCGCTGAAACCGAGACGTTGTAGCCATGTTCGAGGAAGTCAGTGATCGCTTCGATAAGGCCGCAAGCGGGCTCAAAGTCTACCCAGGAATCGAGAAAGGCATCAACCACTTCACGGTTCGACGGGAGAAGCTTTCGCGTGTCCTTCCGCAAGCATCGTATCAGGGCGCTGGCTTTCTCCTCGAGCCACCCCGGCACTAACCAATCACCAAACCAATCCGGTAAGTGCGGCAGTTCCACGAGCGGAATCTCGACGCTCATGCCATCGCCGGGATCAGCGGGGCAATGAAGATAGAAGAGCGAGAACTCACTTTCCCCATCCGGTGAGAACACTGTGTCAGGATAGCCTTCCACCCAAATCTGATCGCGCTGCGGGAGGAGGCAGTCTTCGAGTTCGAAGTCAATGAAGCTCTCCGGTTTCGCCGCGACCCACTTCTCAAAATCCTTTTGTGTGCAAATGTCCGTTGGGACCTTGTCCTCGTAAAACGCGACGACTGCTTCGGGATGAATAAGTCCACCCAGCCGCCGCATCTTGTGCTCGAGTCGCTCCGCAGCCGCGACGGTCTCACGATTTCGCGCCAGCGATGGCATCGGAGCACGTGTATTCTGGTTCACGAGTGCTTCGAGCAGAAACACTTTACGCGCAACAGCCTGATCAATCCGTCCGTAATGAATTCGACGCTTCTCGACCACGGGGAGGCCGAAGGCAATGACCCGTTCCTCGCCATAAACCGCTCCCTGCTCTTTGACCCACTGCGGATTGGTGTAGCTGTAGCGACAAAGATGCGGCGCAACTTTTTCAAACCAGCCGGGATCAAACATCGCCGCGTTGCGCGCGTAAAGCTTGGCGGTCTCGACCATCTCAAACGCCATGACCCAGGCAGGCGCCGCGCCGAATATTCCGGAACCGGGAAAGAGGAAAAAGATCGTGTTCCTTGCGCCTTTGTATCCCAGCTTCTTCCCCTGGTTCATACCAATCTGAGACGGAATCGAGGCGAGGATCGCCCGGTGCAATGGCTCGGAGTAGGTGTCTTCCGGATCAGTGAGTCGCTTATCCTTGCCCGGCAGCTCCCACTTGAGACTGCGGACTGTGTCCCGCAACTCACGGTGCAGATTCAGCCATTCCTGAACGCGGCGGAAGTTGATAAAGTTCTTTTGGCAAAAGCGGCGCAACTTATTCGTCGATCCACTGCGCTCTTCCTGAATCGCATACCAGAGCCGGAGCCAACCCGTGAAATCAGAACGCTTGTCCCGAAATTTAGCGTGCTTTTCATCAGCGAGTTGCTGTTTCTCTTTTGGACGTTCTCTCGGGTCCTGAACGGTCAGAGCGCTCGCAATGATAAGCCCTTCGAAGAGACACCCTTCCTCTTTCGCGGCAACGAGAATCTTTCCAACGCGCGGGTCCACCGGCATGCGCGCGAGTGAGCGTCCAGACCGCGTGAGCTCAATGTGCCGGCCCTTTTTCCGAACGGCGCCAATCTCTTCGAGGACTCGATAGGCTTGTGAAACGCGCTTTGCCTGTGGCGGATCGACAAAGGGGAATTCGAGCGGATCACCCAACCCGAGATGCTCCATCTGGAGGACGACGCCGGCGAGGTTTGATCGCAAAATCTCTGGATCGGTATACTCATCACGGCCTTCAAAATTGTCCTCATCGTAAAGCCGAACACAAATCCCTTCACTGACACGCCCACACCGTCCCCTTCGCTGACGGGCACTCGCTTTCGAAATTTCCTCAATCTGCAGCCGCTGAATCCCCGATCCCGGATCGTGCCGACTGATCCGCGCAATCCCTGAATCAATCACGAAACG
>JARGOD010000040.1:22700-44293 GCA_029210205.1 Verrucomicrobiales bacterium
TGAAACTGATCCTCAACCGGAAAGGTCCGACCCTCGACCTCGATCACCGGAGCATCCCCAAAGAAGTTCGAAAACGAACTCGCATCGAGTGTCGCCGAAGAAATCACGACCTTGAGATCTTTCCGGCGCGCGAGAGTCCGATGCAGATAACCGAGGATAAAATCAATGTTCAGAGACCGCTCGTGAGCTTCATCGATAATGAGTGTGTCATACTGCCGGAGATCAGGATCCTTCCGCGTTTCCGCGAGGAGAACCCCATCGGTCATGAACTTCACCGCCGTCGTTTTCTTATCGGTCCGATCCTCAAAACGAATCTGATACCCAACCTCTTTCCCAAGCGTGACCTGGAGTTCATCGGCGACCCGCTTGGCGACTGAGGTCGCTGCGATCCGGCGGGGCTGGGTGCAGCCGATACGCCTCCCTTCGAGACCGCGCCCCATCTCCAACGCGATCTTCGGCAACTGCGTCGTTTTACCGGAGCCCGTGTCTCCACTAACGATGACGACCTGATGCTTCGCCATCGCCTCGCGGATATCTTCCCGCCGTCGCGAGACAGGAAGCTGATCTGGAAACGAGATTTTCACGGAAGAGTCACCCATCCCCTCCCCAAGCCTTTCATGCAAGCCTCAGTCAGCAGGGTTTCCCGTTTACGCGAGCCGACCACGACCGTAAGATCCCAAAGCATGTTGAACGTCGAAAAATTCAAATACACGATCTGGGCGGCCGACTCGGAACGCGCCGCCGCCTTCTACAGCAGCGTCTTCGGGGCTGAGGTGGTGAAACAAAACCCACACATCACCGAGTTGGAAATCGCGGGTGGACTGCTCTCGATCCATAGCGGAGGCGAAGGAAAGCGGACCTGGACCGGGATCACTCTCCAGGTCGCCGATGTCGTCATTGGCGCCGCTGAGGTCGTGGCGGCAGGGGGACAATGCCCACGCGAGCCGCAGCCGGAAGACGGCGAGCCTCCCCACCTCGCGATGTGCATCGACACTGAGGGCAACGACTTTATGCTCACCCGCGACCGCAGTCATTAATCATGCAAAGTTTCGTCGAAAACCTGCGACTCGTGCGCTACCCCCTCAACCTGATGGGGATGAAAATGGGTCGAAATGTCTCCGTGATCCGGCTCAATTCCGGAAAGCTCATCATTCACTCGACCGCCCCGTTTTCCAAAGCAGACCTCGAAGAGCTTCGTCAATGGGGCACTCCGACCTGGCTCGTCGAAGCGACTAATTTTCACGATACTCTGGCCCTCAAAGGCGTCGCGGCCCTACCTGACTTACCCTATCTCGTTCCGCCCGGATTCCCTCTCACAGACAAACTCAAGGGGCAGCCTCTCGACTCGCCACCGACCGAATGGGGCGATGAGGTTAAGGTCATTCGTATCGACGGGATGCCGAAGATCAATGAGTTCGCCTTTTTCCACGCGGAATCACAGTCACTCATCGTCGCCGATTTGCTCTTCAATATTCCCGAATCCGCCGGAGCCTTCACGCATGGATTTCTTCGACTCATTTCCGGCATCAAGTCTCATCCCGGAAACAGCCGCATGTTCCGCTTTATGATCAAAGATCGCGACGCCTTCGAGGAATCGCTCCGTCACATTCTGGAACTGGACTTCGAGCGAATCATCGTCGCTCACGGCGAGCCGATTGAAGTTGAAGCCAAGGAAACGCTTCGGATAATTTTCCGTAAACTTGGATTTGCGGTTTGAACGAAACGTCTACTTTAGTCGCTCCGTGATTGAAGCCGGATTGCGACGCTGATCGAAAACGGCCCAAACAGTCAACTGATCTCCTTCGCAAGTATAGTAGACCGCAAACGGAAACGTAGAGCAGACGAGTCGGTGGTAATCTTTAAACACGATCCGGTGCGTCCCACCCGCAATTTTGAGCCGTTCGATGTCTGATCGTAAGGATGAGACAAAGTAGTCGCCCAGACCAGTCTGCTGGGTTTCGTAGAAGACAAATCCGTCATTTAGATCTTCAAGTGCCTCTTGCGAGATCTGAATCTGATTCATGATCGACCAATTGACGATTTCACTTCGTCCCATTCGAGAAGTCGGGATTCCCCCGATTCCACCCGAGTTCGCCTCTGGTCAAGGAGACGCTTTTGATCATCGGAAACCTCAGCATTATCGAAATGCTCTCTAAGATCATCCCACAGCGTTTCCATCATGAGAACCTTTTCCTCAGTTGGGAGTTGCCTCAGTTCCTCTGTCGTCATGCTGAAAGAATACCCTGTGACAGGCCGCTCGGCGAATTCTCTTTTTCAGATTGATGCGGCTTTTTTGCTCCCATGCCGCTTGCGAAATCCCAGCAAGATCAGGAACAGCAGCAGCCCAATCGGCCCGAGCATGAACGTGAAGATCATGGGAACGACGATCCAGCCATGGCCGATTCCCTCTGCCTTCGCCTTGGCAAGAATCCAGCAACCGACGAAAAAGTCGAAAGCAAGGTAGTGAATCCACGCGCCGACAATGACCCAGGGCTGTGTGAAAATAGCGGTCACCTGATCGAGCGACTGGTAACCGGCTTCCTCATTGGGCTCTGAAAGAACGAGGCAAGCCATGTAAACGAGAGCGAAGAAGATCGGGATTGCATAGCGCATTACCACAAAAACACGGGGCGTCCAACGAGCCACGGCAATGAGATAGATCCAGGCAAGGAAAGCCGTGAGATTGACGATGCTGAAAACTTGGTCGGGAGTCATGGAAAGAGGCTACACGCGAAAGGCACATCAATCTCGTCGGAGTTGCCTCCAGCTCCGCGACGCGTTCATCTCCTCCATTCCGTGTTTGCCGTGGGTGACCTAACCCTGTTAAGTCGCGTATCTAACCCTACTCAATGGAGCCCCCGAAAGAACAAGACAGCAAAAAAATCTGGGACCGCGCCGCGTGGAAAGACACCGGCTTTTTCCTGACCTACCTGCGCCCGCACTACAAGGTCTTCATTCCCGCCCTTTTCGCGCTCGCTCTCACTGGCGCGTTGACGATTCTCTTCATCAAGGAACTAACTGCTTTGATCGGCAAGGGCATTGGCGGTGCGAGCGGAATGGAGTGGATGGCGGAGTTGAATGATAAAGCCTGGTTTCTCGTCGCAATCGTTTCATTGCAGGCCTTCATTGCCTTTTGGCGGATTCTCCTTTTCGCCAAGGCATCGGAGCGAGCTCTCTCGGCCTTGCGTCTCGATACCTTCAGCCGAATTATTCGCTTCCCAATGTCCACTCTGAATGAGCGGCGCGTCGGCGAACTGGCCTCCCGTCTCGCAAATGACGTCGAGGCGATGCGGGAAACACTCGTTGGGACAATCCCGATGCTGATCCGGCACTCCGTCATGCTCTTACTTTGCGTGATTCTCATCCTCCAGATGTCAGTCAAACTCTCTCTTTTTATGATCGGCACTATTCCTGTCGTGATTGTCCTCATTGCCGTCTTTGGCGCCCGGATCCGGAAACTGACGCGTCGCGCGCAGGATAATCTCGCTGCTTCTCAGGTCGTCGTCGATGAAAGCCTCCAGAGCATCATCAGCGTGAAAGCCTTCCGCAATGAAGCCTACGAGCTTTCCCGGTACAACAAAAATCTCGGCGACTACCTCACCACCGTGATTAAGGCTGCCGTTCCCCGGGCGTCCTTTATCGCCTTCATCATTTTCGCTTTCAGCGTCGCGATTATACTTGTGACCTGGTTTGCGATGCGGATGTTAAACAACGGCGACATCGGCAATGAAGAATTGACGCAATTTGTAGGTCTGACCGGAATGATTGCCGCGTCATTCGTCCAGTTCCCTGAGCTAATTGCTCAACTCCAACGCTCTCTCGGCGCGACAGAAAGAGTCCGGGAAATACTCAAGGACGATATCGAACCGGAAGATGATCTCGAGGAAGTCGTGACTCGTTTTAAGGGGGACATCGAGATGCGGAACGTCAGTTTTGCTTACCCGACCCGCCCCGATGCGATCGTCCTTCATGAATTCGATTTGAAGGCCGGGGCCGGACAAAGGATTGCCCTCGTCGGCCCGAGCGGATCCGGAAAATCAACGACCGTCTCGCTTCTCTTCCGTTTCTACGACCCGAGTTCAGGTGAAATTTTGATCGATCAAAAACCGGTTCGGGAGATGTCACTGAAAACATTGCGAAAGAACCTCGCTCTGGTACCCCAGGAAGTGCTGCTCTTTGGCGGAAGCATCAAAGAAAATATTGCCTACGGCAAACCGGACGCAAACGATGAAGAAATCGTCGAAGCTGCCAAGCAGGCCAATGCCCATTCGTTCATTGAAAGTCTAACCGGAGGCTACGACACCCTGGTTGGAGATCGAGGCACTCAACTTTCCGGCGGACAGCGTCAGCGCATCGCGATTGCCCGCGCGATCCTCGCCGATCCGGCGATCCTCATTCTCGACGAAGCAACGAGCAGCCTCGACGCCGAAAGCGAGCGCCTCGTCCAGGGCGCTCTCGACAAGCTCATGGAAAATCGCACCAGCATCATCATTGCTCACCGCCTCAGCACGATCCGTCGCTGCGATCAAATTCTGGTCTTGTCAGGCGGCGCAATCCTCGAGCGGGGAACTCATGAGGAACTCCTTGCCAGCGCTGGCGGCTTATATGGGTCGCTCGCAAAGCTACAGCTTGAATAGAGGCCAATCTTTCAGCAATTTGTATAGCTTGATTTTTCCTCCTTCGAAAAGCAGGTTCGAATCCTATGGCTGTCGAAGATCATTCTCTTTTTTCCATCCCTGTCAGAGTTGTCGATCTGGAGAATCATACCCAAATCAAGGAAGCCTTTGCGCCCTGGATTTCTTCGACTCACCCTGAGTTGCGAAATCAGAAACTTTGGGAGTGCGACACCAAATCTACATTTGGTCAGGCTAATAGAGAGATTCCCTTTGAGTTGCTTCGGTCGAGTCTGAATTCTCATTTACAGGACTACATTTCAGAGTTCTTCAGACCACAGAATGACGCAAGAGTAGAAGAGAAGGAGATATGGCTGAATGTATATTCCAAAGGGGATTATCAGGAGATTCATAATCACGTCGGCAATCGAACCGTGATCAGCATGGCTTACATGCTGGCTCAGCCGGCACGATCAGGCTCCTTTGTATTTTACCGGAACGGTGACACTTTTTTTCGTGGGCTCACTGATTATGTCCGACCCGACTTTTCACGTGATCGAGTCGCCCCGGGGCTCAGAGAAGGTCAGGCAGTGTTTTTCCCTTCATCACTGCCTCACTATGTGAGTCCTCATCAGTCAGACAGCTTGAGAGCAACAGTCAGCGCTAATTATTGGGTCTGTCATCCCTCCTTAGGAAACGAGTAGCAATCAGTTGTGGCGACACCGATGCGATCCACTGCCTCCTGATTCGGAAAATGCCTTTCCGTAGTTCACGCACTTAGCCCTTTTCATCTTGCGAAGGGTAAGGAGATATCTCACTCTCAACTCACATGAGTTCAGCATCTTCCAGTTCTTCCTCCTCTCAGGAGTGGGAGCCTCCCTTGCCGCAGGAATTGCAACAAATGCTGCCTCAGTATGAGATCACGGGGATCCTGGGCCGGGGCGGAATGGGTGCAGTCTATAAAGCGCGGCAGGCAAATCTCGATCGATTTGTTGCGATCAAGCTGCTGCCTGAGACATTCTCACAAGGTAATGATGAACTGAACTTTGTGGCGCGCTTTCAGCAGGAGGCTCGCGCCATGGCGAAACTCGACCACCCTGCGATCGTGTCGGTGTTCGATTTTGGAAAAACCAGCGAAGGACAACTCTATTTTGTCATGGAGTTCATCGATGGAATGGATATCCATCAATACCTTCTGGAATGCGGGGGCGTCATTCCTCAGGAACAGGCCTTGTCGATCACAGCTCACGTGTTAGATGCGCTCGACTACGCTCATAAGAACGGCATCGTTCACAGGGATATTAAGCCTGCCAATATTCTCCTCAATCACGAAGGACGAGTAAAGATTGCCGACTTCGGACTCGCAAAAACGTTTTCAGAGTCAGGAAGCGACGCTGAGCCAGCCCTCACGATGTCTAACGTAGCGGTAGGCACTCCGGACTTTGTTGCACCTGAGGCGCTGGACGGCGATTTCATTCCTGATCACCGGGCTGACCTATACGCGGTCGGAGTCATGCTCTATCAAATGCTCACCGGGAAGCTTCCCCGCGGCCAGTTTAAGCTTCCTTCGGAACTGAATGATCAACTGGATGGTCGTATTGACGACATTGTCAATCTGACGCTGCAGTCCAATCCCGATGACCGCTATGCTTCGGCAAGCGAATTAAGAACAGCCCTGGACCCGGTCATTTCCTCGCCCATGAGCAGAGTGCAGATGATTGCCGAGCAGGAAAAGCAGGCAAGCGAGGTCGCGGAAAAAAAACGATCGCAAGCACTCTTACAGTCTTCTCAAGCAAGGCCCACTTCCAAACGACCTCAACCCCGGCGATCAGAATCGGCAAACTCCAAATCAGGAACCTACATCGGGATTTTCGCCGGAGTGATTGTCATCGGAGGAGCGGTGGCTGCCTTGAAAATCATGGGAGGTAATCCCCCCGCCGCTGAAACCAGTAAGGCAACCAATCCCGTTCCAGCTAAGAACGAAGCGATTGAACCGGAAGAAAATCCCACCCCTCCTCCTGCCAAAGAATCCCTTGCTGAAGTCACTCCCAAAACCGAGCCAAAGCCGCCCCCCATTCCAGATGATCGGATCAATCCTTTCGAAGCGACTAAAGAGGAGCCCTTTGTCAACACTCTCGGGATGCGTTTCGTGCCCGTCCCAATTACCGGGGGGCCGAGCGATGGGGAACTTGTCCTCTTTAGCATATGGGAGACTAGAGTTCAGGACTTTCGATCTTTTAGCAAAGCCAACAGCGAAATTAGATGGAATGAAAACGCCTTTCCGCAAGGGGATCAACACCCGGCGGTGAGGGTCAATTGGTCAAGCGCAGTATCATTCTGTGAATGGCTGACGAAAGAGGGGCAGGAAAGCGGGGAACTGAGTCCGAACGAATCCTATCGCTTGCCAACTGATCACGAGTGGAGTTGCGCTGTTGGTATTGGTCATTTGGAAGATCCTGGCGCTTCGCCTGCCTCAAAGAACAAACTCATTAAAGGAATGTTTCCCTGGGGAAGTGAATGGCCACCACCTTCAGAAACAGCTAATCTTTTCGGTGAAGAAATGAACGCAAATCCATGGGGCCCCACCCCCATGAAGCTCATTGCGAATTACAGCGATTCCTTCGACCGCACCAGCCCGGTAGGAAGCTTTAAACCGAACCAGTTAGGTCTCTATGATTTGGGAGGTAACGTGGAGGAATTCTGCTCGAATCGAGTAGGAGAGCAGGATACCCGAACGACTCGTGGCGGGGCTTGGGTCAATGCTAGTGACAGTTTCTTTCTTTCCTCAGCACGGCGTGCGCCAAATTCCAGAGTCCAGAGCAACTCGGTTGGCTTCCGATGTGTTTTGGAAGTAGCGGGCTTTGAAGGTGAATCATCTACCCCTCCTCCGTCGTTGACCGAAACGGCTCCATCCGAAAGCTCCGCGGAGTCTGAACCCATCGCCGACCCCAAGGATCCCATCCTCAAGGTCCCGGGTCTGGCAGCGCTCTTGAACCGCTACCTGCAGGCCCGAAGCGAGAAAGTAACCGTTCTCGCTCAGTCCTACGGCCGCGCTATTGAAGGCCAACTAAACACGGCAGCCAGCTCAGGAAATCTAGACTTGGCTAAAGCATTTCAGGAAGAAAAAGGAGCTGTCGAAGCGTTGCGTGAATCTCTCACCAATTCATCAGATGACGAAGTGAAGCAGGTTGCGCAAGAGGCGACCCTATCCCCATTGGCAGAGGCGACTCCTTCTGAGCTGGCTGACCTGCGAAAGGTATTGGACGTGGAGAGACAAAAAATCCGGGAACCGCTAGACGAAGCGTTGCTGCGAACGCTTAAAAATCTAGAGAGCGAACTCACCAAGACTCGTGATTTTCCAAATGCGGAAGCGGTAGCCAAGTATCGAGAATCATTGGACCTGGAGGCCACGGCAGTGAAATCTGACCCGGCGGTGCCAAGTGAGCCTGAAGCCAACTCAGAGCTCTTTTCATCAGCAACGAATGATTCCCCTTCGGAAAACAGCCTTGGAATGAAATTCGTTCCCGTTCCAATCAGCGGCGGACCAAGCGACGGCGCGAGAATACTTTTCAGCATCTGGGAAACCCGGGTAAAGGACTATGATACGTACTTCAGAGAAGCTCAGGGGCGTCAATGGCCATCACCCGACTTTGAACAAACCGGAGATCATCCAGCGGTCAACCTGAGCTGGGAAGACGCCGTGAATTTTTGTGAGTACTTAACCAAAAGTGAACGTGAAAAAGGCACGCTCAGCTTGAATGAGCACTATCGTCTGCCCACGGATCACGAGTGGAGCTGCGCGGTGGGAATTGGCGAAGATGAGGATGCGGAGATCGCTCCGTATCTAAAAGATGACGAACCCGACGGCGAGTTTCCCTGGGGCACAAGGTGGCCTCCCTCAAGAGGAGCCGGCAGCTACTACGGTGAAGAGACCGAGTCGAACCCAGTTGCTGGCAGGAGAATTCTCAGAGGTTACGACGATAAATTCGAACGCACTGCTCCGGTAGGCAGCTTTGATTCCAACAAGTTGGGCCTTTACGACCTCGGAGGCAACGTCTGGGAGTGGTGCAGTGATTGGGCGGGGGAAGATCAAAGGAGTCGAGTATTACGCGGCTCATCCTGGACTGGTTCTGTCGCTTCCAGCCTTCGATCCTGTCGCCGCGGGGGTGGTCCCCCGACGGCCAGCGCACATGACTTTGGTTTCCGTGTCGTGATCTCGAAAGTCAGCGAACCCGGTGAACCAAGTCCCGAATAGAGCCTTAATTTCAGTGCGCATTACACTCTCCTCGCCGGGCCGTTTCAATGAAACCACGAGGTATTATTCACACTGAAGGGATAGTTATCGAGTCGTGGCAGGCGGCTCAGATTGACTAGTTCTCTTGAACCTTCCAACGATCACTCGACAGCGGTGAGACCGATCGATAGAATCCCGCTCATGAAATGGGTCTCTTTCATTTTCCTCTTCGCATTGGCATCCATGAATGCCGCAGAAATTCAAGTAGGAGTGGCAAGATATGACATTACTCCGGAAATGGGAGTTCCTCTGGACGGGGCAATCAGCCAAAATGGGGTGGTAGTCGAAATCCATGACCCGCTTCACGTTCGTGCCGTGGTATTTTACGATGGAGCCAGAAAAGTCGCCCTTGCCACCGTCGATAATACAATGGTCTCGGATTCGATTTTTGATGCAGCGAAAATACTCATCGAGAATCAGACGGGCATTCCCGGTCATGCCACGATTCTCGCGGCAACCCACACGCACAGTACGCCCCGAGGTTTCGTGGGCCTCGTGGACAACCTTCTGCATGAAGCCTACCTCGCATCGCTCCCCCGGAAGATTGCAAACGCAGTCATAACAGCGAACGATAATTTGCAGAATGCAGCGGTGGGATGGGATAGTTTGGAAGCGCCTGAACACGTTCACAATCGCCGTTGGTTCGTAGAAAAGTCAGCCCAGATTAGAAACCCTTTTGGCAAGGCAGGAGAAGTAGTCCGCATGAATCCGGGGCGAAAAGGGCTCTTGAAACCCGCGGGACCGGTTGATCCCGAACTCTTTCTATTGTCAGTTCGATCCGATTCGGGGCTGCCTCTCTCAGTTATCGGAAACTATGGACTTCATTATGTCGGGGGCACAAAACGTGGGCATGTCAGTGCAGATTACTTTGCCGTATTCTCCGAAGCGATCCGTTCAGAATTAGGTGCCGGAGAAACATTTGTCGGATTGATGAGCAATGGGACCAGTGGTGATGTCAATGCGGTCGATTTCTCGCGCCCGCCCGAAAAGCTCCTCCCTTTTCAAAACATGAAACGCGTGGGCACCGATCTTGCGCAGCGCGCCGCTCCTGTCGTGAAAGAGATTTTGCATCAGCGATCTCTTACCGTTGGCGCACGGGAAGTTGTTTTAAAGCTTCGAGTTAGAAAGCCCGATGAAGAGCAACTCGCCTGGGCAAAAGAAACGGCAGCCCCAACAGGCACGCCACTTCGACTGACGCGTCCTCAGGTCTACGCTAAGGAAATACTGGCTTTGGCTGACTACCCGGAAACTGTCGATGTCAGAATACAGGCCATTCAAATCGGAGAATTGGGAATCATTGGTATTCCCTGCGAAGTCTTCGCCGAAACTGGTCTCGCAATTAAAGCGGCAAAGGTCTTTCCCGCGACCATGATCATGGAACTGGCAAATGGATACCATGGCTATCTTCCTACGGCGGAGCAGCATCGATGGGGAGGCTATGAAACCTGGCCGGCGCGTTCTGCCTGTCTTGAAGTCGGAGCAGAGGCGAAGATCCGTGAAGCCTCGATTCAGCTACTGCGTGAGCTGGCCGGAAAAAACTAAACGATGCGGAGGATCAAAAATCGGCCCCGGAAAGCCAATAAAAAATCACTCCGCAACTTTCCCCATTCCCCACGGTTTCACGCTCATGCCGCTTTTTGCTATTGCCATCTTCCTGAGTGCTTTTTTGCTCTTTCAGGTTCAACCGCTCATCGCCCGATACATTCTCCCGTGGTATGGCGGGAGCCCGGCGGTCTGGACAACCTGTCTTCTCTTTTTCCAAGTCGGCCTGTTGGGCGGCTATGCCTACGCGCATGGACTCGTGAGTTTTCTGAGAAGCAAACCAAAGTGGCAAGTGGGGATTCACTTTGGGCTCCTCGCGCTGTGCTTCTTGATTCTTCCAATCACGCCTGACGAGTCGTTGAAACCGACTGGTGAATCGGAAAATCCTGTACTGGGAATCATTAAGCTGCTCGCTAGCACGGTGGGGTTTCCCTACCTACTTCTTTCTGCTTCGGGACCGCTCCTTCAACACTGGTTCGGCGACGCTTTCCCGGGCCGATCCCCCTACCGTCTCTACGCTATCTCGAACGTCGGTTCGATCCTCGGACTTCTCACTTACCCCTTCTTCTTCGAGCCACTCCTCGCAGTCACTCAGCAGACGAAGATCTGGTCTGTGGCCTTCGTCTTCTATGCCCTCATGGCGATTGCCTGCGGGTTCTTTCTCCTGCGACGGATTCCTGATCGACCCTCAGAATCCGGAGGGAAGGCCTCAATCCCTGAACGCCCACCATGGCTTGATCGAATTCTCTGGGTCGCTTTCGCGGCGTGCGGGTCAATGCTCCTGTTGTCTCTCACCAATCAGATGTGCCAGGACGTGGCCGTCGTGCCGTTTCTCTGGGTGCTTCCGTTGTCACTCTATCTCCTCACTTTTGTCATCAGCTTTGATCATGACCGCTGGTATCGCCGGAGGATCTGGTTTCCGCTTGCGATCATCGCCGTCGCCGCAGTCGTCTATCTCATTAACCAGCAGTTCGCCTCGGAGGAAATGCTGCTCGTCTGGCAGCTTCTGATTTTCCTCGGGACAATTTTTTGCGGCTGCCTCGTCTGTCACGGTGAAATGGTGAAAATCAAGCCTCCGAGTCACTACTTGACGGGCTTCTATCTCGCGATCTCTCTGGGAGGTGCTCTCGGCGGGCTTTTTGTGAGCCTGCTTTCTCCTCTCATATTTGATGGCTACTGGGAGCTCCATATCTCCCTTCTCTTCCTCGCTGCACTTGGAACACTGACCGCTCTAAGAGCGCTCCGAAAACGAGGATCAAAATTACTTTTGATCATCTCCGGGGCTGCCTCTCTCGCTCTCATTGGCCTTCTTTCGAACGGTCTCTGGAAACACGTTCAGGAATGTCGCGAGGGAAGCCTTGCCTCAATGCGGGGTTTCTACGGCGTGCTTCGAGTCTATGAAGAAAACGTCCTGACCGACGACTATTACAGGGCGCTCTACCACGGCCGCATCAGTCATGGACGTCAATACATGGAAACCCCCTGGACGAATCTGGCGACAACCTATTACAACGAGGAAAGCGGTCTCGGAGCGGCCTTCGCGATTCACCCCTCCCGATACGGGGAAACGCCTCTTCCAATGCATATTGGTGTCGTCGGGCTGGGTGTCGGAACCATCGCCACCTACGCTCAGCCGGAGGACCGGGTGCGTTTTTACGAAATCAACCCGCAGGTTGAAACGATGGCGAGGGATCACTTTACGTTTCTCGGGGACTGCCGCGGGGAAGAAAAGGTCGTCCTCGGTGATGCGCGTATTTCACTCGACCACGAATTGCAATCCACCGGATCACAGGAATTTGACCTTCTCGTCGTCGATGCTTTTTCAGGCGACTCGATCCCGCTCCATCTCCTCACGGAAGAGGCATTCTCGCTCTACTTTGAGCATCTCAATCCGGATGGCATCCTTGCTGTTCACATCAGCAACTTACACCTCGACTTGAGTGATCCGGTGAGAAATCTTGCGGCTACCTTTGACCGGCACGCCTACCGTGTCGAGTTCGCGCCAGACTTCGACAACTATCACTCCCACTACTCGGACTGGGTTCTCATTTCAAAAAGTCCGGATCTCGCCCTCACTCTTGAAGTGGAAGGATTTTTCGGTGAATGGGCAACCGAGGAACCGAAAGAGATATTCTGGCGCGATGACTACTGCAATCTCCTTCAAGTCGTGATGTGGGAATGATAGTGGCTAAGCAACGGGACTGGTCGATTGGCTACTCTGCTACTCCGTCTCGTACGGCCAGTGCGTCTTTGTCCATAGACCACCATCGACATAGATCGTCTGCCCGGTAACAAAGCTCGACGCGTCGGCAGCGAGATGGACAACCATATTTGCAATGTCGGCGGGATAACCGATTCGGTCCATTGGGGTAAGCGGCGACCAGGTGCCGGCATAGTCATCTGACTCCTCTTTTGTCCGCTCGATTTCGATCGCTCCCGGAGCGACGCAGTTCACCCGAATGCCATACTGCCCCAGTTCACAAGCGCTGACGCGGGTGAGCTGCTCAAGGCCACCCTTGGAGGCACAGTAATCAACAAGATTCAAAAATGGCTGTTTGTTCGCACCGGATCCGATATTCATAATCGAGCCTCCGCGGCCCTGATCTCTCATAATGCGACCTCCAATCTGTGTGCAGAGAAAACTTCCTTTCAGATTAGTACGGATCGTTTTATCCCAATCGGCTTCATCCAATTCCAGTAGTGGAGCAAACGTCTGACGCCCTGCGTTGTTGACGAGGCAATCGAGTCCACCAAGTTCGGCAACGACGGCAGAAAACATAGCCTCGACATGCATTCTGTCACCGACATCACCGGAAACAGTGAAACATCGACGCCCCTTTTCTTCGATAACTGACTTCGTCTCCTCAGCGCCGGCTTCATCTGAGTAGTAATTGACTGCCACATCCCAGCCCGCCTCGGCCAGCCCATAGGCAATGCCTCGACCGACTCCCTTGCTGGCTCCTGTTACAAACGCAATTTTTGTGTCCATGGTCTCAAATCTCGTTCCGAAAACTGATCCCCGCCCCGAATGAAGTCAAAGCGAATCCCTCCTCAAATTTGGCGTATCGAAGGTTGCATTCAGCGCGTTATAACCTGAGGAATACTCGTCGTGAGGAAGTTCATCACCATCCTGGCATTCGCTGCAGCGATCCTTTCTACGGATCTGCATTGGAGCGTCGTGCAAACGGTGATCTGGGCCAAAATGATTCACCAGTCAGATTCATCAGCGAGTTTTTCAGAAAAAGTGATTTCAACGATCACAGGCGAAGCCCCCTGTCATCACTGTGAGGCATTAGCCGCGGAGCAAGGGTCTGAGCGAAACGAAATTCTCTCGCTGCTCGGCAAAGGTCCACTCCTCGCTCCTCTCGGCACCTCTATTTTCCGCCTCAGCCACAAAGGTCTGAGACTTTTTGAGTTAGCCACCGTAGGCAACCCGGACCTTCCGATTTTTGCGACGGGGATTGATCGTCCTCCGCGCGCCTGAGTCATCTTCGACTCATTCCGCACCCTACCGACCATTTGCTCGCTTCTTTCGAAGCGCCAGGCAATGCAAGCTACGCGCCCGGTCAGCGCAATCCCAACTTACTAATCTTTTGTTTTTATGAAAAAATCTTTTCTACTTTCTATCCTTTTTACATCACTCGCCCTCAATTCCACCGCGGGGGACTACGATCCAGCCAAAGCGATCAGCCTCGACGAACACGACACACTCGAAGCCTTCGATCACACGCGCGTCGACGCCCACGCTCCCATCGGAGTGATGGGCGATCACCTTCACCACGAGGGTGAAATGATGCTTTCCTACCGCTACATGCGAATGGACATGCGTCCTAACTTCGTAGGCAGCGATGAAGTGACAGCTCAGTCACAGTTGCGTCCTAATGGTGGCAATTTCATGATCATGCCAACTGACATGCAGACAGAAATGCACATGGTCGGTCTCATGTATGCTCCTTCAGATGAAGTAACCCTGTCATTCATGCTTCCAATCATCGACAAGACGATGGATCACATTACGGCAGCGGGCACAAACTTCACCACTGCGACGAACGGGATCGGAGATTTCAAGTTCGGTGGCCTCGTCAAGCTCTACGAGCAGGAGAATGTCAAAGGTCACCTCAACCTCATGATAAGCGCTCCCACGGGTTCCGTCCAAGAGACTGGTTTCGTCGCGCCGGCAGGCCAAGTCATTCGGCTCCCATACCCAATGCAACTCGGCTCGGGAACATGGGACTTTCGGCCCGGTGTCACTTTCCTCGGGCAGAACGGTAACTTCTCCTGGGGAAGCCAACTGCTTGGTACAGTTCGCCTCGGCGAAAACAACGAAAACTACTCACTCGGCGATGACATCACCGCTAACATCTGGGGAGCGCTGAAGCTTTCCGACTCAGTGAGCACTTCGCTGCGGCTTTCCGGGACAAGCTGGGGTGATATCGATGGCCGCGATCCATTGATAGCAGGTCCCGTTCCCACAGCTGACCCTTCGATTCAGGGTGGGGAGCGAATCGATCTCTTCTACGGAGTGAACTACCTTTTCACGAATGGTGCTCTCAAAGGACATCGTCTCGCGGTCGAGGCTGGAAAACCACTCTACCAGGACCTGGATGGTCCCCGCCTCGGCATGGATTGGATGATGACCGTGGGCTGGCAAAAAGCCTGGTAAGCGGGCCCTTACATTTCTTCCCAAGTCAACAGGGTTAGGTGCCTCACCTAACCCTGTTTTGCTTTCCCGGGCGTGGTATCTACGGTCTCCACGATCATGCGATTTCTCTCACGTTGACACCTTCACATCGTCTCAGATAACTTGCTGTAGTCCTGAATCCCTAAATTTCGTTGAAGCACTCAGCCCTCTTCTTCCGCATTTCAGCAGCGGTGCTTTCCCTGTCTCTCGGTCAGACCGCCGAAGTGCCGACCTCAAGCATTGAGTTCTTTTTTGAGAGACACTGCTACGAATGTCACGACGATCTCTCGAGCAAGGCCGGACTTGATCTTTACGCCCTCTCGCCTGATCTCACCGATCCTGAGTCTTTTTCCAAGTGGGAACGGATCTATGACCGCATTGCGAACGGCGAAATGCCTCCTCCCGAAAAACTCCGTCCGACTGACGGGGAAAAGCGGCTTTTCAGTGAATTCCTCAGCCCCTCACTTTCACAGGCACACGCAGCATCGAAGGGCACTGTTCTCCGGAGGCTCAACAATCAGGAATACGAAAACACGATCAACGACCTCCTCGGCGTTCGCCTCTCCCTCGCCGAAACGCTCCCGGAAGACGGGCGGGCCCGGGGATTCGATACCGTGGGCGAGGCACTTGGGATTTCGATGATTCAAATGCAGAAGTATCTTGAGGCGGCCAATCTCGCCCTCGACACTGCTATTGCGGGAAAAACAGCTCCACCGGAAACAAAAAAAATCTCGGCCAATTATGCGGAGACGCGTGGTGCCGAAAAATTCCTTGGGGACTCCTGGCTCCTTGCCCCCGACGGAGCGGTTGTCTTTTTCCGGGAAATCGGCTACCCCACCGGAATGCTCCGCGAAGCAGAAGCGCGGGAGCCCGGATACTATCGGATCAAGGTGACCGGATACGCGTTTCAAAGCGACAAGCCGGTGACCTTTTCGGTCAATGGCACCTCGTTCGCCCGGGGGAGCAGAAAACCACGCTGGGGCTATTTCTCTCTTCCGCCGGGAAAACCGAGCTCAGTTTCGTTTGATGTTTGGGTCGGTGAGCGGCTCATGGTCGAAATCACACCGAAGGGAATTTACGATCAGGGAAATCTCATCCGTAAGAACGGCATTGAAAACTATCAAGGTCCCGGCCTCGCCATTTCATCTGTCGATGTCGTTGGTCCGTTCTCCCGGGAATTTCCGAGTCGAGGATATCAGTTAATTTTCGAGGGATTGGATCGACCTGAAGTAGAACCCTCAAATCCTGCCAACAAGACAAAGCCGTGGTATGTCCCGCAATTCGAAGTCGTCACCGACTCACCTACTGAAGACGCCATCACCGTGCTTCGTCGTTTTGCCTCTGCCGCTTTCCGCCGCGACGTCGACGACAGCACGATCGCTCCTTACCTGATTCTTCTCCAGGGAGAGATGATGAAAGGCTTCTCCTTTGAAGAGTCACTGAGAACTGCTCTTGCTGCGATCCTCTGCTCTCCCGATTTTCTCTACCTCCGCGAGCCGGCAGGTCGCCTCGACGACCATGCCCTAGCCTCCCGCCTATCCTATTTCCTGGCGCGGACTGCTCCTGATGAGATTTTGCGGACCGCCGCTCGCAAAGGCGTCCTGACGTCCGACCCTGCTTCGCTTCGCAACGAGACGGAGAGACTGCTCAAAGATCCCGGATTTGATAAGTTCATCACTGATTTCACGAATGGCTGGCTTGATCTACGGGATATCGAATTCACCACTCCCGACGACCGGCTTTTTCCCGAATTCGATACCTACCTTCAGGATTCGATGGTTGAAGAAACACGGTCCTACTTTCTCGAACTGATCCGCTCAAATCTGAACGTCGCCCATCTCGTGAAATCCGATTTCACGATGCTTAATGACAGGCTCGCGGAGCACTACGACATTTCAGGCGTCACTTCTCCGATGATCACCAAATTTTCACTTCCGGCGAACTCCCCACGAGGCGGACTCTTATCGCAGGCGAGCATCTTGAAGGTCTCTGCCAACGGGACCAATACCTCCCCGGTCCTGCGCGGGGTCTGGATCAATGAGCGCATTCTTGGAAAACACCCTGCCCCACCACCACCCGGGATTCCCGGCGTCGAACCCGATATTCGCGGAGCAGAAACGATCCGTGAACTGCTGGAAAAACATCGCAATTCCGAAAGTTGCCAATCCTGTCACGAAATGATTGATCCTCCTGGCTTCGCGCTCGAGAGTTTCAATCCTATTGGGGGATGGAGGGATTCTTTTCGCAGCCTCGGCGGCGGGACGAAGCCTGCAACTCGAATGGTCGGATCAAAGCAAATTCGTTACAACATCGGCCCTCCGGTTGATTCGAGCGGAGTGCTTCAAGATGGTAGACCATTCTCAGGATTTGAAGAGTATCGTAATCTGATTGCGAAAGAAGAAGACCAACTGGCAAAAGCTCTCCTCACTAACTTTTTGACCTTTGGCACGGGACGAAAAATGGGATTCTCAGACCGACCCGAAATCAAGGAGATCGTGGAGCACTCCGCTAAACACGGTCATGGAATCCGCGAACTCATTCACGCCGCGATCGCGAGCGACATCTTCCAATCTAAATAATCGCCGCATGAACACGCCCCATCTTGCTTTCGGCCGCGCTCTGAGCCGACGACATTTTCTAAAGGGAACCGGCAGCGCCATTCTAAGCCTCCCTATTCTGGAGGCCATGTCCCCTGCCTTCCTTCGGGGTCAGTCCACCGCCCCTCCAAAAAGGATCGTCGCAATGTGTGCAACCCTCGGGTTCCACGGACCGAGTCTCTTTCCAACTCAATCGGGCCGGGACTATGAGATAACCCCCTATCTCTCGCGACTGCGTGACAATCGCGATAATTTTACAGTTCTGTCAGGCCTCTCCCATCCGGATCAGCAGGGCAACAACGGGCATGCTTCTGAAATGACCTGGTTGACTTCAGCACGCCGACCCGGTCTCGCTGGATTTAGAAACTCGATCTCGCTTGATCAACTCATCGCATCGCAAATCGGGGTCAAAACTCGCTACCCATATCTTGCGCTCTCAACAAACGGACGTTCGATGTCCTGGACTTCGAACGGAGTCGCAATCCCCGGAGAAACTTCGCCGGAAAGGCTCTTCAGATCTCTCTTCATTGACGGAACCGAAGCGGAAGTGGAGAACGAGATGAAAGACTTCAGACGTGGCCGAAGCATTCTCGACACCCTGCTCGGCGAAGCAAAGAAACTGGAGCAACAGGTTGGCCATCGAGACCGCGAAAAACTGGACGAGTATCTCACTTCCGTTCGTAGCCTCGAGATACGACTCCAGGAGTCTGAAAACTGGGTTCAGAAGCCGAAGCCAAGCGTGGCCGCGCCTCCGCCTAAAGATATCGACGACAAAGCCGATGCGATCGGAAAGCAGCGACTCATGAATGATATGATCGTTCTCGCGCTGCAGACTGATTCAACGCGAACAATTACTTTCCAGCTTGCAGGGATGAATTCTGTCCCGGCGATCGACGGGGTGAAAACCGACTGGCATAACCTTTCTCACCACGGCAAGGATCCCGAGAAGATCGAGGAACTTCAGATCATCGAAGAAGCACAGTTGAGCGTCTTCAATGAATTCTTGAGTAAGCTAAACGCAATCGATGAGCAGGGTAACAGCCTGCTCGACAACACCTCGGTGCTCTACGGATCAAACCTCGGAAATGCGAGCAGTCACGACTGGAGAAATCTCCCCGTCATTCTCGCCGGCGGGGGTTATGAGCATGGTTCCTACATCGCACATGACGAGACTAACAACACACCATTAGCGAATCTTTTCGTCAGCCTCGCACAGAACATGGGTGTCGAGATTGATTCCTTTGGAAGCAGTAGCGCCTCGAGCTTGAAAGGGCTGGAACTTTTGTGAGAGGTTTGATTCTGCGCTTTCTCTCTCTGCTCCTTTTGCGAGTCTCGACGGCAGACAGTTTCAGAAGCACCGCTACGACTGAGCCCGGTTTATCCAGACACGGTGAAGTCAAAAATGATCTCGTCGTTCACCGGCTTCAGATTCTCCAGCGATGCCGAGACAACTCCGGAACCACCCAGCATCACAATAACTAACTTTTCCATCGATTCGATGACGGAGACATCGTCAACCAATCGACATTTCACGAGACTGAGCTGAACAAGATTGTTCAGCCCCTTGAGCGAACTGACATCTTTGAGTGCCTCGCACCCGGTGAGATCCAGTTGTTCGAGGCCAACCGCAGCTCCAATCCCTTCGAGACTTGTCAGCTTGGGACAATAAGTGAATCCAGCATACTGCGAGAGTCCGGTTGGAATTCCTTTCAATGAAGAAAAATTGGGGCATGCCTCGAGATGGATCTCGCGTAGCTCCTTCATCCCGGAGAAAGGTTCAAGATTCTCAATGGCCTCATTTCCTCCCATACGAAGGACGCGAAGAGCCGGCAGTTCTCCGATCCCTGCGAAATCACTGATTGCGACATTTCGGATATCAAGAACGATCAGTGAAGTGAGCGACTCAATGCTTTCCAAACTTTCTAACGCTGATGCATTACTCACGTCGAGATCCGTGAGTTCAGTCAACGATTCGAGGCCGCTCAACGAAGCGAGACCGCTGCAACCATCGAGGTAGAGTTGCTTTAGACCCGGGACACTGGTGACATCGAGCGCCTTAACCTTGCGGCATCTGCTCAGGTACAAGTTATTTAATTGCGGAATACCTGACACATCAATATCTTCTAAAGCTTCGCACCCACTGAAGTCCACAGTCTCAAGGGCCGGCAATCCATTGATTGCCGATGCATCTGAGAACTGTCTGCTATCCGTGAGAACTATTTCACGCAAGGCGGGATGTTTGGCAACTCCGTGAGCAGAAGTCAGCTTCGGGCAGTCGATTGCAATCAGAGAATGCACCTTCAAGAGTTTCTCAATCCCGGAAAAGGATTCTAAATTCGAAGCCCCGGTCAAATCGAGAATAGTTGGTTCACCAGCTCTTGCGAGGAGTTCAGAAAATTCAACGAGATCGACGAGAAGATCGCTCGAGCAACCCACTGCAAAATCTTCCTCAAGGATGCTGATATCAGCTTTGTAGCGCTCGCTCAACTCTTTGAGCGCCTCCGCCTTATCCTGCTTCTTCCACATCACGAGAACGGCGATGACGGCGAGAACAGCAAATGAGAGAATAAGGTATCGAGCGGTATCTTTCATAGTGGCGGTTCAGGAAAACAGTAGGGCTCCTTTTCAGTTACGCTTCATTTCAAAGGAAACTTAGATCGCATCGACTAAGGAACCGGAATCCGGTCGAGAATCGTCGCTATGATTTGCTCGCTTGTGATTTCTTCGGCTTCTGCTTCGTAGCTGAGGAGAAGCCGGTGACGAAGGACATCGTAGGCGAGATCTTTGACATCCTGCGGAACGACGTATCCCCGCCCCTGCAGAAACGCATTCGCTTTCGCGGCGAGAGTCAAATTGATGGTTCCCCGCGGAGAAGCTCCCGCACGAACGAGAGGGCCCAAAGCCGCTTCAATCTCACCGGGCTGACGAGTTGCGTGAATGATATTCACGATGTAGTCCTTCACACCGTCATCGACATAGACATAGTTCACCAGCTCGCGGCCGGCGATCACGGTCTTGGGATCGACCACCGCCTGGGTCGACGTTTTCGCTGAAGAAGTCGCCATCCGGTCCAGAATTGCACGCTCCTCAGCAATGGACGGGTAATCCACAACGACCTTCACGAGAAAGCGGTCGAGTTGCGCTTCAGGCAGCGGATAAGTTCCTTCCTGATCGATCGGGTTCTGAGTCGCGAGGACCAGAAACGGATCCTCGAGTTGATACGTGGTATCTCCGATCGTGACCTGACGTTCCTGCATCGCTTCGAGCAGAGCACTTTGTACTTTTGCGGGGGCCCGGTTGATCTCATCAGCAAGAATGAGGTTGGAGAAAATAGGTCCCAGCTTGGGAGAAAACTCGTTGGTCTGGGGGTTGAAGATGAGCGTTCCAAGGAGATCGGCAGGAAGCAGGTCAGGAGTAAACTGGATCCGTTGGAACTTGGCCTTCAGCGCTCCGGCGAGAGCATTCACGGTGAGCGTTTTTGCCAACCCGGGAACTCCTTCCAAAAGAACGTGCCCATTGGTAAGCAATCCGATTAGGAGCCGATCAACGAGGGCTTCCTGTCCGACAATGACCTTAGCCATTTCGTCGCGAACTGCCTGGACCCAGGGACCGTGCTTCTGAATCTGCTCTGCGAGTTTAGTGGTATCTACGTTCTGCATTCGGGGCCAAAAATCCTGTATTCGATAGGATGGACGGAATTTGCAACGACGCAAGCCGATCTCTCAGTGAGACTCAGCCGGGCTGGGCCTCAACTCCGTCGTCAGTCACGTCAGGCTCATCATTATCTTCCCCTTTGAGTCGCTTTTCGACAGCCGGCTCGAGACGCCGCTCCCAGATGTAGCGCCGGAACAGCACCTTGATCGCCG
>JARGOD010000172.1 GCA_029210205.1 Verrucomicrobiales bacterium
GAGAAAAAGAGCGACAATCCCGAAGCTCAGCGCCGCGACCGCTACCTCCTCATGGATGAAGTGCAAGCCGCCCGCGTTCTGGAAGCGATTGTCCAGCTCGTCGTGCAGCCACCCCGCCACATCGAACCGGACATGAGCAAGGCGCTCAATGTCATCTTTGACACCGACATGGGGAACGATACCGACGACGCCATGGCTCTCGCCATGCTCCATTCTTTGCAAAGCCGCGGCGTGGTGAATCTGTTAGGAATCACTTCAACTAAAGACGACCCCCGCTCCGCTGCCTACCTCGATGCCTTCAACACTTTCTACGGTCGACCTGACATTCCCATCGGCACGGTGCGAAATGGAGTGAACCCGGAGATGAAGGACTTCCTTAAGTTCGCCGCCGAGTATCCCCACGACCTCAAGAGCGGGCAGGACGCCGAACGCGCCATGCCGTTTCTCAGAAAGCTTCTCGTCGACCAGCCAGACAACTCCGTCACCCTCTTGCAGGTTGGCTTCTTCACCAACTTTGCCCGCTTGATCGAGACCGAGGCTGACGACATTTCACCGCTCACCGGGATGGAACTCGTGAAGCAGAAAGTCAAAGAGCTCCACGTCATGGCCGGCGCCTTTCAAACCGTTCACTACAACAACCGATATCGGGAATACAACGTCACAAAGCACCTTGAGACTTCAAAGCGACTTTGCGCCAGCTGGCCAACTCCCATCATTTGGAGCGGATTCGAGATCGGCTTTGCCGCGACCTACCCATGGCAGAGCATCGACGAAGACTTCGAACAGTTCGATCGTCACATCCTTAAGGAATCGTACATCGCCTACGCGCCCGAGATTCCCCATGACCGCCCCACCTGGGATCTCACGACCGTCCTCCACGCAGTCTATCCGGATCGGGGCTACTTCGATCTCTCGCCGCGCGGCACTGTGAACATGCATGAGGACGGCATGACATTCTTCCGACCTCCGGGACGCAACAAACCGGTCGAGGAACACGACGGCCGTGATCGATATCTGATCATGGATGAGATCCAGACTGCGAGGGTGAAAGAGGCACTGACGATGTTGGTGTCCGAGCCGCAGATGGAGTAGTTTGGAAACACGAATGGGAAGAATGAAAAAGAATAACCACGAAGTTCATGATTCGTGGCCATTCCTTTCCATTCGTGCCAGCGCAGCGATTTCGTGTTAAAGGAGCTGTGCCATCCCATGCCCACCTACTGCGACATCGCCCCCGGCCACCCCTTCCACGGCCCCTATCACGACACCGAATACGGTTTCCCCATCGAGGACGACAATCGCCTCTTCGAGCGACTCGTCCTCGAGATCAATCAGGCGGGACTTTCCTGGCTCACCATTCTGAAGAAAAAGGATTCCTTCGCGAAAGCCTTCGATGATTTTCAGATCGACGTCGTTGCCAACTACGGAGCGAAAGAGCGCGAACGCCTTCTCAACGACGCTGGCATTATCCGCAACCGCCTCAAAGTGGATGCAGCTATCCACAACGCGAAACAGATCCTGATCCTACAAGAACAGTTCGGATCCTTTCTCGCCTGGCTTGACCATCATCATCCGCTCAGCAAAGAAGAATGGGTAAAGCTTTTCAAAAAAACCTTCAAGTTCACTGGCGGTGAGATCACTGGAGAGTTTCTCATGAGCACTGGCTACCTCCCCGGAGCTCACGCGGAAAGCTGTCCCGTGTTCGACGAGATTAAACAGCTCAAGCCGCGCTGGATCGCTGTCTGAAAGCGAACAGTTTCAAAATCACGGGTACGGATTATCTTCACCGACCCCACCCATGTTCGACACCGAAGGAGAAATCCCCCTACTGCGCCAACTGCGTCGCGAAATCCTCTTTGCTCGCGAGCGCGTCTATCAGATCGCGCGACCAACGCCGCTTGAGCGAATCGACGACTTTGGAACGGCCGAAGTCTTCATCAAGCGCGAAGACCTTTCCCCGATCAAAGCCTACAAATGGCGCGGGGCATACAATCGCATGGCGATTCTTTCATCGGAGGAAAAGACGCGCGGTGTCGTCACCGCCTCCGCCGGGAACCACGCCCAGGGAGTTGCGCTTGCCGCCGCCGCTCTCGGCATTGACGCCCTCGTCTACATGCCGCTCACGACCCCTCTGGTGAAGCAGCGCGCCGTCGCCAAACACGGTGGTGATCGCGTCGAAGTGATCCTTTCGGGAGACTCCTACGACGAAGCCTGCAATGCTGCCCTCGAACACGCCAAACAGGCCGAGCTCGTTTACATCCACGCCTACGACGACCTTCACGTCATGGCCGGACAAGGCACTCTCGCCGATGAAGTGGTGATGTCAGGCGAAGGCCCTTTCGATGTCGCTTACCTCCAGATCGGCGGAGGCGGCATGGCCGCCGGCGTTGCCACCTGGTTGAAAACCTATTACCCTGACATACATCTTGTCGGCGTCGAGGGAGCCGGGCAGGCTTCCATGAAAACGGCTGTCGAAAACGACGCGCCGACCCGGCTCGATGAACTCGATATTTTCTGCGACGGAACCGCCGTGCGTCAGGCCGGGGACATCCCTTTCGAGGTGTGTCGCGAGCTGATCGATGAATTTATCACCGTGACGAACACGGAAGTCTCTGAAGCAATCCGGCTCGGATGGGACCGCCTTCGCAGCCTCGCCGAACCTTCGGGGGCCATGGGAATCGCCGGTGCCTGGAAACAGCGGGAGCTCCTCGATGGAAAGAAAGTTCTCACCGTTCTTTGCGGCGCGAACATCGACTTCAATCGCCTCGCCGCGATCGCCACCGACGTCGGGGAAGACGACCGCGCCCTGCACTACTTTCGCATTCAGATCCCGGAACGTGGCGGCACGATGCTGCAGCTCCTCGACGACGCCTTCGACGGAGTCGCGATCCGTGCCTTTCAATACGGAAAGAACAATCCGGATACTGCCTGGCCCCTTTTCGGCCTCACGGTTTCAGAGACCGCCCTTGAGAACCTTCGAGGTTCGCTTCGTGAAAAAGGATACACCTTTCAAGAAGTTCAGAATCCCGATGAAATCAGCTATCGCCTCATCCCCCTCCGGGGCGACCTTCTCACCGCGCCGCTCTTTCTCGATCTCGAATTCTACGAACGCCCCGGCGCTCTGCATTCTTACATGACGAAAACAATTCGCGGTCGCGGAAGCTTTTGCTATTTCAACTACCTCTATTCAGGCGAGCGCGTCGGGCGGGCGCTCATCGGCATCGATTTCGAATCAGAAGGAGAGCGCGACGAATTTGCCCGGAGTTTACCGGACAGCGGTGAGGGATTCCGATCCTGTCAGCCGCTCGGAGAAGCGGCTGTGGCGCACCTGTTAGGGTAACTCCATTTTCGAAAGAACGCTGATGCTGAAAAGAATCACCCCCCACCTCGTCTGTTTCGTCTTGGCGAATTTCACGATCGCCGAAGAAAAGGAAAAAACTCCGCGAGCCCTTTCCGGGGAATCAATCTCCCGCCTTATCGAGGACATGGTGTGGGTCGAAGGAGGAACTTTTTTCATGGGATCAGATGCGGAGGAAGCAACCTCCTCGGAAGGCCCGTCCCATGAAGTGGAACTCGATGGTTTTCACATCGGCAGATATGAGGTCAGCCAGCAACTCTTTCAAGAAGTCATGGGTTGGGACACCAGCTATTTTCCCGGAGACGGTTTCCCCGTAAACAATGTCAGTTGGATCAATATTCAGCGTTTCATTGAGCGGCTCAATGAGATGACCGGGAAACAATTCCGGCTTCCCACCGAAGCTGAGTGGGAGTATGCCGCGAGAGGGGGGCAACTTTCGAAGGGCTACCGGTTCAGCGGCTCAGACAAGATTGACGAAGTCGCGTGGTATGCCGGAAATGGTGAGCGGAAACTTCACCCCTCCGGAAAAAAGAAACCCAACGAGCTGGGTCTCTATGACATGACCGGGAACCTCTGGGAATTTTGCCACGACGACGCCTATATGCGGCCCTACCCCGACGAGCCCCGCTCCAACCCACTTGAAGGCAGCTTCGAAAAACCTTTTTCATCAACCGCAAAAATCACACGCGGCGGAGGCTACGAGTTCGATGCCGATGAATCCTTCGTTTTTCGCCGCGACGGCGCAACGCCCAACG
>JARGOD010000173.1 GCA_029210205.1 Verrucomicrobiales bacterium
ATCACGACAGGAACGAGAAGAAACGCAGCGGGACGAAGGAAGTGAAAGTTCTCGAGAAATGCATTCATTCGATCACCTCCATTTTTCCAGTGAGGGGATGGACACGAACGGTGCCACGCTTCGAGACGGGAGCAGAACTCCGGGTCTGTCGAAAAATGAGGGCACTCTTTTCAAGCAATGAAAGAAGCAGTGCCGCGAGAAGTGGCCAAAAGAAGAGGTCACGCCTCGGGCGATAGCTCACGACATCGACCTGCCGCGTTTCGATGCGATCCAACTCGTCGTAAATTCCCGAAAGCTGCTCGCGATCACCGGCAAAGAAGTAGGAGCCGCCGGCGGTTTTGGCGACTTGCTTGAGCGTCTCTTCGTCGAGCTTTTCCTCGCCTACGGAAAGTGGATCGCCAATCGCAACCGTATGAATCCGGATGTCACGCTGGGAAGCAACACGAGCCGCCTCGACTGGCGGCACCTGGCTCTTTGTGTCATTACCATCGGTCAGGGCGATGATCGTTTTGGCGGGCGCGTCACTTTCCTCAAAAAGATTCACCCCGAGACCAATGGCATCCCCGAGAGCGGTTTTTGCTCCTGCCATCCCGACGGCGGTCTCCTCAAGGAGCTGCCGCGAAAGATCAAGATCGGTCGAAAACGGAGCCTGCAGAAACGGGGCATCGCCAAAGACGACGAGTCCGACGCGGTCCCCTTCCCGCTTCGTGAGAAATTCGTCGAGCACCTCCTTCACCGCAGAAAGACGATCAACATTCTCCCCTTCGGCATTGGTGAAGTCTTCCGCCTGCATTGATCCTGACAAGTCCACTAGAAGCAGCAAGTCACGAGTGGGAAGCGCCTTCGTTATCGGAGGCTCCATCCACTGCGGTCGCGCCAAAGCAACGAGAAACAAGATCCAGAGTAGGGTCGGCACCCACCACTGCAGCGATTTCTTCACCGCCTTGTCGCCGACATTGCCGCCCGCCATGGCCAATCGCAGACGATCCCCAAAGGGCACGCGAACCGCGACGCTCGACCTCTGACGAGGAGGCAGGATCAGGCGCACCAGCCACGGAAGCGGCAGGAGGAGAAAGATCCAGAGATAGGCGAAGCTCAGCATGTAGAAATCTTAGATAATGTCAGGGACGATTCATGACTTCCACGAGTACTTCACCAAAACTCCCCGATGGAGATTTCGTTCCCATGAGAGCAGAAAGCGTAGGAGCAAGAGCGGTGGTCTCAATCTCCCGATAGATCGTCGCAGGCTGAGTTCCAAAACCGGCAAAAATCACGGGGACAAAGGTATCGTATCTCCACGGCGAGCCGTGGGTCGCTGCAACGACAAGACCGTCCATGTCATTGATAAACCAGTGAGGCTCAAAGACGACATAGACATCACCGGAACGTTTAGGATGATGATTATTCAACACTGCCTGCACCACTTCGGTACCGGAAACATTTCCCTTCGAAAGAGCTGTGCTTGAAACTGCAAGAGCAACGCCCTCGAATTTCACCAACTCTTCCGCAACGGCTTCTTCGACCTCCTCCTGATCGAGACCTTTCTCAGCAATGAGCTCACGATTCAGATAGAGGTAGGGGTGAGCATACTCACGGACGAGATCCTCGCCGATACCAAAACGCTCCTTGAGCGACTCAAATCCTGACTCTTTCTCCCACTTCTCGGGCTGGACATAATTGGCTTCAAATCCGTGCTGGTTCAAATCCGCCGGTACTTCGGGACCGCCGTGATCCGCCGAAAAGGCAATGAGGGTATTCTCGAGACCAACCTTTTCATCGATGAACGAAAGCAGCGCAGCGAGCGTCCGATCGAGATGGAGCAGATTGTCCTCGGCTTCAAGACTCGAGGCGCCGAAAAGGTGGCCCACGTAGTCGGTTGAAGAGAAGCTGACTGAAAGGTAATCCGTGATCTCGTCCTGACCAATCTCCTCGTTCTCGACCAGAGCTTTGGCGAAGTCGAGTGTGAGTTCATCACCGGCCGGGCTTAAGGTGAGAAAGGTCGTGAAGCCTTTTCCTTCGGCAGAACCATACGAATGCGGAAAGGTGCGACCGAAAGGAAGCATCGTCGTCTCCCACTCCTGGTCATCACGGTCGCCAAACAGGTAAGTCGATTGATCGAGCATTAGCTCCCAGGCTTTCCCACCATAACGGCTCGGATACTTCTCTTCATTCCACTTTTCGACCCACTCCGGATACTCCCCGTAGTAGAAATTGCTGGAGACGAATTCGCCCGCGCTCTTGGAAAACCAGAACGCTTTGCCTGCATGCCCGGCCATGGAAACGGCTCCACGGTCCTTCACCGAAACACCGAAGATTTTGGCCTTTCCAGCGGTTTGAATCGCGAGTTCGTCACTGAATGTCGAACAGAGAATCGCAGCCGGCGAACGTCCGTCGCTTTTTGCGACCCGCTGCGTCGGATCGATCTCCTCGGACTGATCGACTCCGGCCCCTTTGGTGAGGATGCTGTAACGGGGGTCCTCGATATTATAGGTAAGGTCGCCGGACTGACGATCGAACCAAACATTTCCGACCATTCCATGAACGGAGGGATGGGCTCCTGTCGCCAGCGTCGCATGACCAACGATGGTCTCAGTATTGGCGTGACCGTGGTGAGCGTTCTTGTAGACAACCCCATTGTCCAACAACCAGCGAAACCCTCCCTCAGGCATCCTATCGAGGAATCGGGTCGGAAAATCTCCCCGGAGCTGGTCCACGGTTATTTGAAGAATGAGCTTTGGCTTCGTCTCCCCGGCCATGACAGAGGAAATCCCAAAAAAGGTCAGAATACAGGCTAGTCGGATGAGTGTTTTCATATTCAAGAGGTTGGGCTGGCTAACTCCAGTTCGGAGGAATGCTTTCGAATCCAGCTTTCAGCATAACGTTTCAGATCATCGATGGGGGTTGCCACAGGGCTTGGATCGTAGATCCCTCGGGAGACCTCGCGGCGAACTTCATCGCTCATCGGCTCAGCTACCTGAGAATCTAGCCAATCCGCCCAGTTGTCCCCTGTCGTCGCTGAAATCAGATTTCTTGGCGCAACCGCGAGCGCAGTCCGCCGCAGAATTTCGGCGACCTCGGCAGCCTCCGAAGCATCGCTGAGTTTCTGCAAGGCTTCGCGTCGGTAGGCATTTTGCCTCCACTTTTTCCACGCTCTGAATGCACAGAGGAGAAGAAGCCCTAACACCAGAACCGCGACAAGATACCATCCTGGAGCCAGGGGCCACCAACTGATCGCGGGAGGAGGCACGAGATCATGAAGGCGGTCGAGGCTGGTAGCGGAATCACTCATTTGATGCCGGAAAGTCGCTGGCCGAAAAGATCACGTAATTGCTCCGCCGGAGGCGTCGCCGTCGAAATCGGGATCACCGGCACCCGGAGGGCCTGAAAAATTTCCCGCCACTCATCGAGACGGTTGGAGAAGGCCTCTTGAAACGCTCCCCGAAAAGAACGCTCCGCCGGAAGAGGCAAGGCCCCATCCGGAGTCGCCGCGACCATCCCCTCCTGATTCTGCAAAGAGCCTCCGAGTGGATCGTAAACCGCGACCATGAGGACATCGTTGTGAGCCGCAAGACGGGTCGCGAGACGCTGCGTCTCTTCGTTGGCTCCATCGAGATCACTGATGATGACCACTAGATGATCGTGGTTCGCCCGCCTCACCGCCGCTTCCAGCACTTCGTTCACGGTGACACTTCCTTCGTGAGATTCGCCATCAGCAAGGCGCTGATTCATTCTCACCATTTCATGAAGGAGACGCAGCACCGAGGTCTGGCTTCGCTGAGGACGCAGGTCGATAATTTCCTCTTCGTTGAAGACGATGCCTCCGACACGATCCCCTCCACTCAGCGTGCGCCAGGCAGACAAAGCAGCGACTTCGGCCGCCGCGACCGATTTCATCGTTCGTTGGCTTCCGAAAAACATGGGGAGGCGCTGATCGACTAACAAAAGCACCGGCCGCTCCCGCTCCTCGCTGTAAACCCGGACATGCGGAGATCGCAGCCGGGCCGTCGCCTTCCAATCGATCGTGCG
>JARGOD010000174.1 GCA_029210205.1 Verrucomicrobiales bacterium
ATCAGGCGACACTTTCGTCGTCTTCGTCCTGAACGACTTCAGGCTCAAACTCAGCATCGAGCCCTTCTTCGATCTCCTTTCGCCAGCGGCGCGAAATCCAGGGCCGAATCAATCCGTAGATAAAATAGGAGAGAAAGATGCCAAGCGGAACAAACTCAACAAAATTGACCGCACAAACGAGGACCAGAACAGCAACGAAAAACCAAACCATCGAGCGGCGGGTCCTCCAGTTCATTGCTTTGAAGCTCGGATATCGAAATTCACTGAGCATCATGAATGAGAGGAGTAACATCAGCGCAAGAATAACGTATCTCCATCCCCCGATCTCGGTATTACCCTCATTCAACCAGAGAATGAAAATGGTCAGCGAAGCAATCAGTCCGGCAGCAGCAGGAATTGGAAAGCCGACAAATTCGCGACTGCTCTCCCGCTCAGGATGCTCAGCAGCTTCCTGGGCGAGACAATTAAATCGCGCCAATCGCATCCCTCCACAAAGCAGATAGACGAATGCAATCGTCCACCCGAGGCGGCTATCAAAGGTGCTCAACACAATGTCCATCACCAAAAGTGCCGGTGCGATGCCAAACGAGACAATATCAGCGAGCGAGTCAAATTCCCTTCCAAACATTGACTCCTGGCCTTTGATTCTTGCCAATCGCCCATCGAGAGCATCAAAGAAACAGGCCCCGAGAATCAGGAAGATAGCGAGGTAAAAGTCCTTCGCGCCACCGTCTACATCCCGCATTCCATCAAAAATCGTAATCACTGCACTGAAGCCGCAGGCGAGATTGCCAGCCGTCATCAAATTCGGCAGAAGGTAGACCTGAGGATTGCTCCATGGGCCGGGGACGTGTCTTTTCATGAACTAAAGGTCATTCCAGTTGTCCAAAACTCAAATTTCAAATTTCCAAGCGCCTTTTACGGTCCATATTCATCTCTCATGTCAGCCACCGCAGAAAAACCCCTCATCGACGGCAGTATCACGATGGGAGAAGTGCTTGAGCGCTTTCCCGGTGCGAAACGATCCCTCTTTGCGCAGTATCACATCGGCGGCTGCCAAAGCTGCAGTTACGACGATGAAGAAACTCTTGCTGAGGTATGTGAAAGAAATGAAGAGCTGCCCGTCGACGAAGTCATCGGCCACATCCTTACCGCCCATGAGAACGACAAAAAGATCTTCCTCGAACCGCTTGAGCTGAAAGCTACATTCGATTCCGAGCCTCCCCCTCGACTCCTCGACCTACGAACTCGCGAAGAGCATGAGGCCGTTGCGTTGCCCCATTCGGAACTTTTCAGTAACGATCTTCTCCAGGAAATTTTCGGCCACGAGAACAAGGAGCGCGTCATCATTCTCTATGATCACACCGGCGACAAGTGCCTCGACGCGGCTGCTTACCTCATTGGCCACGGCTTTAAGAATACGAGAGCCCTCCGGGGTGGCATCGACGCCTATGCGCAGGAAGCTGATCCCGAAATTCCGCGATACAAACTGGAATTCGAAGAATAGAAACTTTTTACCTTTCACGTTCTTACTTTTTGCCGCAAAGCGGCACGCATTCATGAGCGACTTCGAAGACAAACTCCAGAACGCTATCGCCAACCCTCAGAACCAGGGAGAAATGAGCGATGCCGATTCCGTCGGCACCGTCGGCAACCCTGAATGCGGCGACATGGTCCGAATGTGGCTGAAATTTGACGAGAAAGACGGCAAAAAAGTGATCAACAAAGCCTCCTTCCAAAGCTTCGGCTGCCAAACCTCAATCGCCGTCGCAAGCATGGCGACCGAGATGTTAAAGGGCAAAACTGTCGAAGAAGCGCAGGCGCTGAGCTCCACTGATCTCTCTTCTCCCCTCGGCCCACTCCCCCCCATGAAGATTCACTGCGGGGAAATGGTCGAAGGCGCGCTCCGCGATGCCTTGAACAATGACCCGGCCGGGGAAGCATCCCCCCCTTCTCCGGAATCCCAAAACACTCTCCTCGGTGACATGAATCAGCCGAAAATGAAGAGTGGAAAACTCAAGGTTGTTTTGAAGAAGTAGAGAAGCGACCTAAAAGCGAAGCAAAGAAGTCTGCTCGCCCCACTTTTACCTTTTACTGCGGCAAAACCGCCCAAAAAACATGCACGAAGAAATCGAACTCTCCCGCGAAGTTGAAGCCATCCAAATCCCCAGCGGTGACCTCGTCAGGCTTCCCCTTGGAACCAAGGTAATGATCACTCAAGCCCTTGGCGGAACCTACACCGTTGCGACGCAGTCCGGCCTTGCACGGATCAAAGCAGAGAACGCCGACGCTCTCGGGATTGATCTCGAAGCCGAAAAAGCTCAACAGTCCGCCGCTCAGGAGGCCATTTCAAGCGGTGACGTCCAGGGAGCGATCTGGGAGCAACTCAAACTCGTTTTCGATCCGGAAATCCCCGTAAACATCGTCGACCTTGGCCTCGTCTATGACTGCTCGATCAAGGAAGAGGAGGGGCAGAAGAACGTCGAAGTGAAGATGACTCTTACCGCGCCCGGTTGCGGCATGGGACCGACCATTGCCGCCGACGCTCAGTCCAAGATCCTCATGCTCGACGGTATCGACAACGCTCAGGTCGACATCGTCTGGGACCCGGTTTGGAATCAGGAGATGATCTCCGAAGAGGGCAAGATGAAGTTGGGGATGATTTAATTTTGTCCTGACAAAATTAAATCAGTGAAAACGGGGAAGGTGAAAGGTCAAAAGTCGCTACCGACAAGGGCACCTTCTCAACACAACCAGCAGTGCGATCGTGACCACCTTGTTTACCCAAAGTGGCGCAGCCACCTGAATCCACCTTCCCACTTTTTACTTTCCCACCTTTGACAGCTTTGCAGCCGCCTAGGCCACGCGATCGACCCACAGGTAACCACAGTAAGCAGCGTAGAGCGCAAGGAGGATCCCGCCCTCCCATCGGCTGATCCTTTTCCCTGTCTTCATGATAGGGATGAGGAGCGCAGTGAAGCCTCCCATCACGATAAGGTCGGCCATTTCAATTTGAGTCGTCACGAGGGGAGAAACCATCGCAGTGATCCCGACGACACTGAGGAGATTGAAAATACAGGACCCGATGACATTGCCAACGATGATGTCGCCCTCCCGCTTCAAGGAGGCGATGATCGATGTCGCCAGCTCAGGGACCGAAGTACTGAAGGCAATCAAGGTGAGAGAGATGACCGCCTCAGGAACGCCCATTCGCTTGGCAATACTGACGCCACCACGCTCGAGCCATTCAGCGCCGAAATAGAGTCCGACGAGACCGACGAGGATAAAGACGATTAACTTCCAGATCGGCTCCTTCTGAGCTGCATCAGGATCCAGTTCGCTCTCATACTCCTCCAACACCTCTGGATCCTTCACCTTTCTCGCCAGAACCAACTGGAAGAACGTGTAAGCGATAACCGCCACGAAAAGCAGGCAGCCCTCGACCCTTCCGATCACGCCGTTCATCAGCATCCAGCAAAAGACCAGCGACGCGATCATTAAAATGGGCAGATCCCGCATCAGGAGCTGGTTCTTGATCGTCAACACACAGATAAAAGCACTGACTCCGAGAACCAGTCCAATATTGCAGATATTCGATCCGATGACATTTCCGAGAGCCATGTCCGGATAGCCCCCTTGGTTGAACCCGATACTGACAAACAGCTCGGGTGCGCTCGTCCCGAAAGCGACCACGGTGAGACCAACAACAAGGGGTGAAATTCCAAATTTTACAGCAAGTTTCGAGGCACCTCCAACGAGCCAATCAGCGCCAAAATAGAGCGCCGTGAGACCGGCGAGGAGCCAAAGCAAATCAATCAAAACAGGCATGGCGCACTGTGACAGGGCGACCGCTGAGTTCCACTGAAAATTCTTTCACATTTTCAACTTGCGAACCCTTCAGATACCCGCATATTTCCGCCCCGCTACCCAAGCGCTCAGCGATGGGGTTCAGCGCGAACGTGACCCGTTCGTCTAGTGGTTAGGACACCGCCCTTTCACGGC
>JARGOD010000041.1:0-35400 GCA_029210205.1 Verrucomicrobiales bacterium
TTCCCGGTCTTTTTTGATGAAAATTCGAAACCTTTGGCTTGCTCGCAGGTTCACTCCTGCATGAAGCGACTCATTCTCCTCACTTTCTCAACGGCAGCTCTCGTCGGCTCATCTTTCGGCCAGGGCGCTCGACCGACGGACATTGCAGCCTCTCCTCAACCGGTGGGCGATGCCGGTATCATGTGGTACACCACGTGGGACACTGCCCTCGAAGAAGCCGAACGATCAAACCGCCCGATCTTCTTCATGGCCGCCGCCGCGACCTGCTCCGGAATATCCGGCGTCTTCTGACCCGGTTACACCCAAACGCAGAACAGTTTGTTCTCGACTAAAGAATTTATCGAAGCCTCCCGTGAGTTTGTTTGTGTTCGTCTCGAAACCTTCGAAAACAAAGAGCATGAGGCGCTCGTTCGTAAACTCCTCAACGGCCGCTTTGCGAACACCGCTTTCAGCGTCCTTGCTCCGGACGGCGAAACGCAATTGACCCGGGCCAGCCGCGGACCACAAAACATCCTTGGAACGAAGGGTCGTGGGCCCTCTGCAGAAGAGGGATCAACGGAAGATGTTATTCAAGCGATGAAAGAGATCGCTGACGAATACGCTTCGAAAGGTGATCCAGGAAAACTCGTTCTTCAGGACTTTCACTCGTTCCGACAAGCGTTAAATGTTGCCTCGGGTGATCAGCGCCTGCTTCTCTTCGTTGCCGCTTCTCCCGGCGACCTTGAGAAGAGCAAAGAAACGCTTCAACCCGTCTTTGCACGGGAAGACATAATCGGGCGCTTTCACCTCGATTTCGGATCAGCCGCTACCGATGCCTCCTGGGCAGATACAGTTTCAGACACCTGGGCGAAATCCGGATATTTCATCATTCAATCAGACCAATTTGGTCTCAACGGAAAAGCGATTTCGCAGCTTCCACTCAGCGCAGACAAAGCGGCCATTGCTGATGCTCTCCTTGCGGCGAACGAACTCTTTGCTGCCTCTGAAGAGCGGAAGGACTACTCTTCGCATGTCAGTGATGGTCGACGTGAGGATATCTTCTTCGAGAATGAAATCCCCTACGGAGAAGACCGGGACGGCGATGGCGAGATCGACGGCAAAGGCGGCGGCAAGGGGAAAGGGAAAGGCAAGGGAAAGGGGTGAAAGACCAATAAAAGGGCGTCTTCAATCGTAAGGGATTCAAGACGCCTTCGTCACACTCCAGCAATGAAGCTTACCCCCCTTCTTCTCTCCGCTTGTTTCCTCTCGATTCTTCCCTCTAACGCAGAAGAAGAATTGCTCACCGCGACGATCGAAGCCCGGAAAACTGAGTTTCGCGCCAAAGCGGCTCCCGAAAAGCTCGCCGCTTACGCAGCAGGCATCGAAGCTGTCGTCAAAGCTCAAACCGTTGAGAAGGCGGTGCAGCAGGGCGCGAAGGCTCCGGACTTCACGCTACCGAATGCGAAAGGCAGCGAGGTCACCCTTTCTGAGAAACTTGCCGAGGGACCGGTCGTCCTCACCTGGTATCGCGGCGGATGGTGCCCCTACTGCAATATCCAGCTCGCCGCCTATCAGAAGGTCCTGCCTCAAATCGAGGAACTCGGTGCCCAACTCATCGCCATTTCACCCGAGGTTCCCGACAAATCTCTCAGCACAACTGAGAAAAACAGCCTCCGCTTCGAAGTCCTTTCCGATGTGAATTCCAAGGTCGCGAAGGACTATGGACTCGTCTTCGAACTCACTCCCGAGGTCGAAAAGCTCTACGCCGATTTTTTCGACATCGTCGAATACAATGGCGAGGAAGCCGCCAGGAACGAGCTTCCCCTCGCGGCGACTTATGTCATCGCGGAAGACGGCACCGTCGCCTGGGCTTTTCTCGATGCAGACTACACCAAGCGCGCCGAGCCGCGGGATATCATCGATGCGCTGGATCGATTGGAGTGATTTGCTTGCATTGACAGCAATGCTAGCAATGCATACATTGCTAGCATGAGCACCACCCTGACGATTCGCAACCTCGACGAAGAGGTGAAAAAGAAGCTCCGACTCCGCGCCGCGGAGCATCAGACTTCAATGGAGGCTGAGGCGCGAGCGATCTTGACGCGGGCGGTGAATGAGCCGGAGACAATTGCTCCGCCACGAAATGCGGAGGAGTTGAAAGAACGCCTCAAGGCGGTTCGGGGGATTTGGAAAGATCGTGGGACCACTGATGAGCTAATGAAACTCACCCGGGGAGAGGACTGATGAGGCCGGTGCTCGCAGATACCAACGTGATTTCCGATGTGATTCATTCCGACCCTAACTGGGAGGAATGGTCGCTTCAGAAGCTGGGAGATCATTTTGATGACCTTCTGATCAATCCCATCATTTTTGCTGAGCTCTGCTGTCGTGTCTCAAGCACCGACGAACTCGAAGAGGCTTTAGCTCCGTTCAAACTGAAGTATCAAGAGCTCCCGAGGGAAGCTCTCTTTCTGGCTTCTCAAGCATTTCTGATCTATCGCCAGAGGGGCGGCTCGAAGCCTTCGCCGCTTCCGGATTTTTTCATTGGGGCTCATGCGGCAGCCTTGGAAATTCCGATTTTGACGCGAGATGTCTGGCGTTATCAGACTTACTTTCCGGAGGTGGAGCTGATCTGCCCTGACTGATCTCTTGCCGGGATCAAGATTGAGACTTGAAGCAAGATGACGAGCGGTTTCGCTTCGCAAAAATATACACCCACCAGGAATCGAACCTGGACCTTCGGCTCCGGAGGCCGACGTAATATCCATTTTACTATGGGTGCTTATTTCTGCCGGTCGGGTCGATAGTGAACAGCGACGGGCAGGGGCGCGTAAGATGTTCCTTCCCGGCCGAAATCGCAAGTCCTATCCGATGCCGTGACCTCGGAAACTGACGCTTTACACCCCCTTCCCGCCGCCATATTGTCCGCCCCGTCGCTGTCATGGCGGCATTTTCGAAGATGGGAGAGTCAAAAACAGGGAAACGAGTCGTCATTAAAATCGGAACCGGTGTACTGACACGCGGCTCCGGCGGTGAGATTCATCATGCGATGCTTGCCCGGCTTTCTCAGGCGATTGCCGATCTTCGTGGGGCTGGCAACGAAGTTGTTGTCGTGTCTTCGGGAGCAGTCGGAGCAGGCCTCTCAACGTTTCGGCTCGAAAAACGACCCACAGAAACTGACATGCTCCAGGCCTGCGCCGCAGCGGGACAGGCGCAACTCATGCACCTTTATGAGACCCAGTTCAGCCATCACGGGTTGAGTGTCGCGCAGTTACTCGTGACCCATGACGACCTCAAGGACGCACGCCGCAGCGCCAATGTCCTCGCGACCGTGAATGCGATCCTTCCCTACGAATCGGTGATTCCGATCGTGAATGAAAATGATTCAGTCTCAGTCCATGAACTGAAGGTAGGCGACAACGACGTCCTCTCCTCAATTCTGGCCCGCCTCATTGACGCTGATTTACTCGTGCTGCTGACGAGCGTCCGCGGACTCATGGGACCGGACGCCACTTCAGACGAGGATATCATTCCCCAGGTCAACGACATTGAGACCGTCCTCGACTTTGCCAGAGACGACAAAGGCGAACTTTCCGTCGGCGGCATGACGAGTAAGCTCCAAGCCGTGAAAGAAGCGGTCTCCGGCGGCGTCGAAACCGTGATCGCGAGCGGCCTCCATCCTGAACAACTCAGCGAAATCGTCGCCGGCAACGGAATCGGAACGCGTTTTCCAGTTTCCTCATAAATCCCCGATATCATGACTTCTGAAGAAATCTGCGAACAGGTTTGGCAAATGGGCAAGCAGGCCCGCGCGGCTTCTCATGCCCTCACGAAACTCTCGACAGAGCAGAAGAACACGATTCTCCTCGCGATGGCCGACGGAATCATGGCACAGGAAGCAGAAATCATCGCCGCGAACGAGAAAGATCTCGCGACGGCCGATGAAATGGGGCTCACCGACGCGATGAAAGATCGTCTCCGCCTTGACCATGATCGCATTGCCGCGATGGCTCAAGGCGTTCGCGAAGTGGCGGAGCTCCACGACCCCAATGGCGAGATCATCAAAGAATGGACGCGCCCCAACGGCATCCGTCTTCAAAAGAAACGCACTCCCATCGGCACGATCGGGATTATTTACGAAAGCCGACCCAACGTCACCGCTGACGCCGCTGTGCTTTGCTTCAAAACCGGAAATGCGACGATTCTGCGTGGTGGCAAAGAGGCGATTCACTCGAACCGGGCGATCGCGGCAGCACTTGCTGAAGGAGGCAAGCCCGCCGGCCTCCCCGATCATAGTATCCAACTGATTCCTTTCACCGATCGCGAAAGCGTTCGTCATCTCTGCGAGATGGATACTTACCTCGATCTCATCATCCCACGTGGTGGAGCCAGTCTCATCGAGGCCGTCGTCGGAATGGCGCGCATGCCGGTAATCAAACATTACGATGGTATCTGCCACGCGTTCGTTGACAAGGCTGCCGACCTCGACATGGCGGAAGCGATCGTGATCAATTCAAAATGCCAGAAGCCATCGGTCTGCAACGCGCTGGAAACCCTGCTCATTCATCGCGATGTCGCCGCTGAATTTGCTCCACAGATCGCGCAGAACCTGTCTGCCAAAAACGTCGAGATTCGTGGTGATGAAACCTTCGCTTCTCTCGCTGGAGTCGATGTCGTCCCGGCGACAGAGGAGGACTGGAAAACGGAATATCTCGACTTCATCCTCGCCGTGAAAGTCGTCGACGATCTCGATGCCGCGATAGATCATATCAATCACTACGGCTCGAAGCACACCGATGTCATCGTCACTTCAAACGAAGAGGCCGCCGATAAGTTTCAACTCGAAGTTGATAGCTCCTGCGTTTTCTGGAACGCTTCGACGCGCTTCAATGACGGCGCCGAGTTTGGTTTCGGTGCCGAAATCGGAATCAGCACGGACAAGCTCCACGCCCGCGGGCCCATGGCCCTGGAAGAGCTTTGCAGCTACAAGTATCTCGCCTTCGGCTCCGGCCAGGTGAAGTGAAGCTGCAGGCCGCTGGAGTGAGGCCTGTAGGCCTTTCCGTTGCCTTAGTCTTCCCTGTTACGAAAAGGGCTAAAGCCCTCACTCCAGCCTCGACATTCGCGCTCGAGACACGCAATTGAGGCAATTGCAGACCAGTCCCCCCGCGTCGAGGATTCTTCATGAGCTTGTCAAAGTCATCTCCCTCCCGTCGACACTTCCTCCGCTCGGTTGGAGCGACCCTTTCGCTCCCGGTGATGCCTTCCCTGTTGCCGAACGCTCTCGGAGCGAGCAACTCTCTCGGCACTGCCGTTGCTGAGACGGCAAGTCCGTCACGCATGGTCGCAGTTGGCAACCTTCTCGGCTACCAGCTCGACAGCCTCTTTCCTAAGACGCCCGGCGCCAATTACGAGTCAACGCGACTTCTCAAACCGTTTGAGTCGATCCGTGATCAAATGACCATTTATCGCGGCCTCGACCACGGCGTCAAAGGCGGACACTTTGCGGTTCATTCCTTTCTCAGCGGCGTTCTTAAAATGGATGCAAAAGGTCGTCCTGACGGAAATATCAGCCTCGACCAACTCGCTGCAGAATCTGTTCGTGGCCGTACCCGCTTCCCCTCCCTTACGGTGGGCTCCGAGGGCGGCATTCACGGCGGATGCCAGATGAGCTGGACTCGCAGCGGCACACGCGTTCCTCCCATTCCCGGGCCGCAGGAACTTTTCGAAAAACTCTTCGTTGGCGAGCCTGCCTCCCGACTCAATCACGTCAAAGATCGCCACTCACTTCAGGGATCGATTCTCGATGCGATTTCAGGCGACGCGAAAACCCTCGGAAACCGCCTCGATTCTGAGGACCGCACGAAACTCGACGAATATCTAACCTCCGTTCGTGAAGTCGAGCAGCAGCTCCAACTCAAAGAACAATGGGTCGAAGTTCCCAAGCCGGATGCTCCGTTTGATCGACCCCGGAACATCAATCTCGTCGAAGATCTACCCCTGATCTACGATCTCATGGCACTCGCGCTTCAGACAGATTCGACTCGCATCGCGACTCTTGAAATTGGAGGTGACTTCCTGCCTCAACATCTCGGAGTTGAAGGTGGCTATCATGGTCTTTCGCACCATGGCAAAAAGAAGGAAAATATCGATGCCCTCCTCATTATTGAAGAGTATCAGACTCAGCAGTTTGCCCGATTCCTCAAGAAACTTGATTCGATTCAGGAAGGCGAAGGGAGCCTCCTTGATCACACTTCAGTGCTGTTTGGCAGCGGTATGGGGAATGCCAATGCACACACGAATCACGATCTTCCGATTCTCCTCGCGGGCGGCGGATTTGAACATGGAACTTTCAAACAACTGCCGGCCAAGGGCGCTGGCAAAGTTCCTCTTTCGAATCTCTACCTGAGCCTCCTGCACCGTTTTGGCGTCGAGCGTGATTATTTCGGAAACAGCACCGGCACTTTTGTTTGAGGACGATGATTGATCGCTCGTTTCACGGTAGCGTTGCGCTGCTTGCCCTGCTCTTCGGGGCCACCCTCTCGCTGCGGGGCAACGACGGCGAGGTTGCCTTTCAATTCATCGGCAACAGCTGTCTTGAATGCCATGATGAGCTAACCCAGGAGGGTCACCGAAACTTCGAGGAGATCACTTTCCCGATCGAGGACGAAATGGGAATCATCGCAGTCCAGGAAATCATCGATCAACTGAATCTCGGGGCAATGCCGCCGAAGAAAGCGGAGCAGCCCTCTCATGAAGCAAAGGCGAAAGCAATCGCTGCGCTCACCGCCGAAGTCGCTGACGCCCATTCCCGCCTCAAAAGCACCGGTGGCCAGACTCTCCTCCGCAGGCTCAACGAGCGGGAGTATCTCAACACCCTCGAGGACCTCTTTTCCCGCCGCGTCGATACCTTTGCACCGACCGCCAAGTTCCCGACGGATCAAACCGATCATCACATCGACACGATTGGCGACGCCCTCGTCACATCCGGATTCCTTCTCGATAACTATTTCGAAGCAGCCGACCTCGTCGTTGAAACTGCTCTTTCAACCGCCGAAAAGCCGGAAGTGAAAACCTGGAAGTTTACCGACAACTTCACGCAGGGACAGGAACTCAGCTACTCGCACAAGACCGTCTACAAATACCAGTATCTCTGCGTTTACGAAGTTCCTAACACGACCAACCACGAGGGAGGCTACGCCGGGCTTGAGCAATTTCCGGAAGGTGTTCACGAAGCGGGCTACTACGAGGTGAAAGTGCTCGCCCACTCGATGCACCGCGATAGCCCCTACGATCCTGAAATTTTCCAGATGGATCTCACTGAGCCCTTTCGACTCGGCATTGTCTCCGGTGACGCCCGCATCGGCGAACTCCATCATCCCCAGCCAGTCGAACCTCAACTCGGCGAAGTCACCGTCGCCGATGGCAAACCGAAATGGTATACGATGAAGGTCTGGCTCGAAAAAGGTCAGCAACCCCGCTTCATTTTCCCCAACGGCATGGCGAACTGCCGCAAAGCTTTTGGCAAGATCGCCAGAGAATACAAGGACGACTGGCCGAAGCACGAGCAGAATGTCGCCAGCGGAATTTCCCAGGCCCGCCGCATCGTCCTCCAGCATGGAAAGATGCCGCACATCCGCATGCACGAGGTTCAAATCAAAGGCCCTCTCTACGACGAGTGGCCGCCCGCGCCGCAGCAAACGGTGTTCGGTAAGGACGGGTTTGATGCAAAAAACAAAAGAGAAATTCTCCATCGATTCGCCGAGCGGGCCTTCCGTCGTCCGGTGCAGGACGGAGAACTCCAACGCTTTGTTGATCTTGCCAATCATCGCATCAAAGAAGGGCATTCCCCGCGTCAAGCGACTCTCGACGGGATCAAAGCAATCCTTTGCGCACCCTCTTTTCTGTATTTCGATGAAGCCGCCGAAAAGAAAAAGGGACGCCTCGGGGCGTGGGATCTGGCAAACCGGCTCTCCTATTTTCTCACCGCGAGCCTTCCTGACGAATCATTACGAAAGCTTGCCGCTTCAGGCGAGATCCTGAAAGAGGGGGTCATCAAGTCGGAAACGAAACGCCTCCTCGATTCGTCACGATCTGATGAATTCATCAAAGGATTCCTCGAAAGCTGGCTGAATTATCGAGCCCTCGGCGACCAGCCGCCCGACCGGAACTCATCGGCGCCGTATTACTACGACGACCTCGAGACGGCGATGAAATCGGAAACTCATCATTTCCTGCGAGACCTCATCGAGAGAAACGGATCGATCACGAACTTTCTCGACAGCGACTATACTTTTCTAAACCGCCCTCTTGCGGAACACTATCGAATCGACACGGCACCGTTCACTGATGCAAATGCCTACGATTTTCAGCGCGTTAGTCTTTCGGATCGCAGACGCGGCGGCCTCCTCGGCATGGGTGCGGTCCTCACCGTGAGCGCCAATGGGATCGAAACCTCGCCGGTCGTGCGAGGGGTTTATGTGATGGAAAACATTCTCGGGACACCTCCACCCCCGCCGCCGGACGAAGTCCCCGCCCTCGAGCCTGACATTCGCGGAGCTACCTCGATTCGTGATCAGCTCGCGAAACACCGCGAACTCGCGACCTGCGCTGATTGTCACCAGAAGATCGATCCACCGGGTTTTGCGTTGGAAAACTTCGATCAAATCGGCCGCTGGCGCAGCACTTATCCCCAGACTAACAAGAAAGTCCCGGCCGTGAAAATTGATCCCTCGGGAGAACTTTATGATGGTAGCCAGTTCAACCAGATTAGTGATTTCAAAAAGCTGCTTCTCTCTCGAAAAGATCAGTTCACGAAAAATCTGGCGGAGAAACTCCTCAGCTATGGTGCGGGACGAAGAATTGAACTTCTTGACCGGCCTCGCGTCGACAAGATCGTCGCGACGGTGAAAGAGCAGGATTACGGCATGCGCTCCCTTCTCGAAGAAGTCGTCACCAGCGAGATATTCCTCTCTCGTTAATTCGCAGGCAGTCGTCGCGCTTTTAATTGAATTTCCCGGTCACCGGCTCTTCAGTCAGTTTCTCGGGAAATCGCCGAACTCGGCAGATATTCTGCTCTCTCGAAACGCTATCTTATCATGCCCTCTTCCTCCCCCGCTGAACAATCTAAAGTCCAACTCCTCACGAGTGGGCTGGAATCCCTCGACTCCGAAGTGCGGGAGATCATGACCTGTCTTCAGGAAGTACTCCATTCTACCGGTCAATCCCACCTTGCCGAAAAACTTCCGTGGCTTGGAGGGGAAAGTGCCGAAGCGGCAATGGAAGAACCTCAGCAGACTTCTGAGGTCTACTCGATTGCTTTCCAGCTCCTCGATATGATTGAGGAGCAGGTCTCTCTCGCGACGAGAAAAGAGCGCGAGGTTCTTTTCGGACCTGAGACAGAGAAAGGACTCTGGCCACGTGTTCTCAAATCACTCAAGGATTCCGGTTTTGAAGAAAAAGCGATCGCGAAAGCGATGCAATCCGTTCGCGTCGAGCCGGTTTTTACGGCTCACCCGACCGAAGCGAAGCGTGCCAGTGTTCGCGAGCGTCACCGCGATCTTTACGACCAACTTCTCAAACTCGAGGAACCCGGACAGACTGCTCATCAGAAAGCGGAAGCCCGCGAAGACATGCTCACCGCGATGGAAGGTCTCTGGAGCACCGGGGAAATTCACACCGAGCGTCCAACGATCCAGCGAGAGCTGCGGAATGCGCTCTTTTACCTCCGCGAAGTCTTCCCCGAAACGCTGGAACGCATGGATCGCAATCTTGAACATGCCTGGGAACAAGCAGGTTTCGATCCTGCAACACTTCGAGAAGCCGACGGAGGCCCGCGTATTCGATTTGGACTTTGGATCGGTGGAGACCGCGATGGTCATCCCTTCGTCACCGCCGATGTCACTCGCGACACGCTTATCGAGCTTCGCCGTCAGGCCCTGAAACTTTATCGTCGTGAACTTCGAAAGGTCGCCTATCAGCTCACCGTTTCCTCCCCCTCCCATCCGGCGCCAGAGGCGTTGACAGAAAGAGTCAATGAACTCATCGCCGCTCTTGGCGAGGAAGGAATCTACATTCGCGACCGGAATCCCGAGGAGCCGTGGCGCGCCTTTGGTTATCTTCTTCGTGCCCAGCTCGGAGCTGATCTTGATGTCACCCCCGAGGGCTTTCGTTCCGACCTCGAACTCTTTCACAGCTCTCTCGAAGCGATCGGAGCAAACCGTCTCGCGGAGCGTTTCATCCGTCCCATCCAACGCAAATTTGCCGCCTTCGGCTTTCATCTCGCCGAACTCGACATCCGTCAGAACAGCGCGTTTCACGACAAGGCAGCCGCGCAGCTCCTCGAGGCAGCCGGCGTCGATAACGGAGAGTCTTTTGCGGATTGGAGCGAGGAAGAAAGAGTCACTTTTTTGACCAGCGAACTCGAATCGCCGCGTCCTTTCCTTCACATCGATCAGTCAGCTGGTCCCGAGGCCGATGCCGTGCGCGAGTGCTACCGCGTCCTCGTCGATCATCGCCGAAATCGGGGGCCAGGAGCTGGATCTCTCATTGTCAGCATGACTCGTCAGCTTTCTGATTTGCTCCTTATCCACCTCTTCGCCCGCGAGGCAGGATTGAGCGAACCAAATGGGGAGAGCACCGTCTGTCCGCTACAGGTCGTTCCCCTCTTCGAGACCCTCGACGATCTCGCAAATGGAGCCGGAATTGTCGATAACTACCTTTCCCATCCCGCCGTTCAAGCGAGCCTCGAAGTTTCCGGCGGCTCCGGCACGAAGAGCCAGCAGATCATGCTCGGCTACAGTGACTCCAACAAGGACGGTGGCATCCTCGCAAGTCAGTGGGCCCTCCACGACTCTCAGGAGTCGATCTCTGCAGTGGGTAAAAAGCACGGTATCGAACTGCGATTCTTCCACGGCAGAGGCGGCACGATCAGCCGCGGTGCGGGACCAACAAATTGGTTCATGCGGGCGCTCCCTCATGGCTCTCTCACCGGCGACTTCCGTATGACGGAGCAAGGTGAAACCATCGCGAGGAAGTATGCCTATCCTGACAGCGCCGTTTATCATCTCGAGAGCCTTCAGGCCTGTGTCACTCACGCGACCGTTCGTCATCGTATTGGCGAGCCGGTCGAAGATCCCGGGATCGACCTCATCCCGACTCTCGCGGAGTGGAGCACCGAAGCCTATCGCGACCTTCTTGAAACCGAGGGCTTCATCGCTTTCTACCGACAGGCTACCCCGATTGATGCCCTTGAGCAGACACAGATGGGATCCCGACCTTCGCGACGAACCGGAACTGCCAGTCTCGATGACCTGCGTGCGATCCCCTGGGTCTTCAGCTGGACTCAATCCCGCTTCTATCTCCCCGGCTGGTATGGGGTCGGATCAGCACTTGATCGACTTCACCGGGAAACACCGGATGACTTTCAGCGTCTCGCCGACACCATCGCCGCTTCCACCCTTCCCCGATACATTTTCACGAGCGTCGAAACAAACCTCATGAGTGCGAATCTGGAACTCATGAAATCCTACGCCGCTCTCGTCGAGGACGAAACGTTGCGGAAGACCTTCATGGATAAAATCGAGAATGAGTTCAACCTCGCGCGCAAGCACCTCGGGCAGCTATTTCCCCGCGCGATCCACGAGCGTCGCCCCCGCTACGCGAAGACCCTCGGCCTCCGTGACGAACCACTCAACGTCCTCCATCGTCAGCAGATCGAACTGCTTCGCGAATGGCGAAAAACCGAAGACGATCTCCCGAGGAATCTGATCTTCTCAATCAGCGCCATTGCGAGTGGTTTGCGGACGACGGGGTGAATCACAGCACCACCCACCCCAGCAACCCGGCCGCGATAACCACGGCCCAGGCAGGCAATCGCAGGACCAATAAGGCTGCCGCGATCACAATCAAAAAGACGACGTCTTTGGCTGATCCGATTGCGCCGACCCAAACCGGCTCGTAGAGCGCCGCACCTAACAAACCTACCACGGCCGCATTCGTCCCCGCGAGGGCGGAACGAACATTTTGAAATGCGACGACCCGATGCCAAAACGGCATCACTCCGAGGATCAATAACCACGCGGGAAGAAAAATTCCGAGGAGCGCGACTGCCGCCATTCCCCAGGCCCCTCCCGGACCTTCGATGAGCGAGCCCAGAAAAGCGGCAAAGGTAAACAACGGACCCGGCACTGCCTGCGCCGCGCCATAGCCAGCCAAAAACTCCTCGCGACTCACCCATCCCGGCTCGACCACTTCCTGACTCAGGAGCGGCAACACAACATGCCCTCCGCCAAACACGAGCGAGCCACTTCGATACATCGCATTGAAGGTCTCCAGAACAGCTGAACCCGGCATTAAATTAACTGCGAGCGGCAAGCCAATCAGGAAGACGAAAAATGCGATCAAACATGCCGCCCCGACCGCATAGCCGGACTTAACAGGGTCAGCCCCCTCACTTAACCCTGTTGAGTCACGATCAGAGTTCTCTTTTTGCAAAAACAAGAGTCCGGCTATCGCTCCGAGCACGATCACGACGATTTGCATCCACGCGGGGCCAGTTCCTAAAATTAAGCCTGCGGCGACAAGCGCGATCAGTTTTCGCTTTCGGTCAGGACAGAGCACGCTCCACATCGAGACGACCGCCTGCGCGATGACAACGACGACTGCGATCTGCAGCCCGCGCAGCCATCCTGTCTCTGCCGCGAGGCCGCCGCCAAATTTCATGACGCCAATTCCAAAGAGGGTCAAGGCAATCGCCGATGGCATCGTGAAAGCGAACCAGGCCGCAAAGGCTCCGGCCCAACCTGCCTTTCTCCAACCAATCGAGAGCCCTAGCTGACTACTTGCCGGTCCCGGCAGAAACTGACAAAGTGCAAGCAGGTCCGCGAAATCAGCTTCTGACATCCACTTTTTTACGCCCACAAAGCGGTCCCGAAAAAAGGCCACATGAGCAGTTGGTCCGCCGAACGAGGTAAGGCCGAGGATGAGAAATTCGCGAAAAACTTCGAAAGCAGACTTCATGGTTCTATCCGATGGCACTGTTTCATGGCTAACTCAATGAAGGAAACGTCACGCAACAAATCTGTTTCTCGAAGCGCCAAAATCCGGGCAATTACCGCCACAGATCACACGATAGCTGCTGATCACGGGCGACTTTATTCCGGAACCGATGGGATTTTCGAAGATCATTGCCTCATTTGGCTCAGGGAAACAAGCACAAGGAAAATGAACGAGCGACTAAACACGAGGTCAAAGCAGGGGGATAAAACCGGAAAATGTATCGCAATATGGACCGTCCCGTTCTTGCATCTTTCCCTGATTCCAATCAGTTTAAGGTTCATCCTTTTTCCGCGTCTCAGCTTTCATGAATATTTTGTCCCGTTTTCTTTCACCCCTCCTCGCCCTTTCGGTTTTGCTACCCTCGCTCGTTCGGGCGCAGTCAGTGGAGATTCGCGACAAAAATGTCGTGGCCCAGCTTGTTTCTGACCAGGACGTAATTGCTCCCGGCGAGCCTTTCACGCTGGGACTGAGATTCGTGATCGATCCGACTTGGCACACCTACTGGATCAATCCCGGCGAGACCGGAAAAACAACAGAGCTGAACTTGTCGATGCCGGATGGGTTTTCGGCAGGCCCTCTCCAGTTCCCCGTTCCGAAGCGTTTTGTGACCGATTTCGGCTTCAACATAATTGAAGCGGGTTTTGGCTACGAAGGCACTGTGATTCACCCCATCACAGTCACCCCGCCAGCAGACCTCAAGGTAGGCGACGAAATTACAATCACGGCGAAAGCCGATTGGCTGATGTGTGATCCTGCCACCTGCGTTCCGGGTTCAGCGACTTTCTCGATCACCCTCCCTGTTGCCGGCGTTTCTGAGAAATCGACCGAGGCGATGTCGATTCAGTTTCACCAGAAGAAAGTCCCGCAGAATGTCGACTGGGCGACCGATCTTTCTTTTGCCGACGGGAAAGTGACGGTGACGGTGGAGGTTCCCGAGGGCAGCCTCCCCCCCACTGCAAAGCTCCATCTTCATCCCTACGATAACTTCATTTTTGACCAACTCTCCGAGCCGGAGATCTCACGGGAAAACGGCAAGACCACCTTTCTTTTCGACGCTGACGAAACTCTGACCGAAGCACCTGAATCATTCGCTGGACTTCTCGTCGCGGAAACTGACACAACAAAGACAGGCTTCCGGGTCTCAATGGGAGACGCAGGCGCCCCGAACGAATTTTCGGAAAAATCGACTACCCCATCACAACCGACCGCCGAGACGGATGCCCTGCCTTTTGGCGGTGGTCTCATCGGAATTCTATTCGCCGCTTTTCTTGGTGGAATTATTCTGAACATCATGCCCTGCGTTTTCCCTGTCATCTCGCTTAAGGTCATGTCCTTCGTCGGTCAGGCCGGTGAAGACAGAAAAAAGGTTCTGGCTCATTCGCTCACCTTTGCCCTCGGCATCCTCGTCTTTTTCTGGATCCTGACCACGGCAATGCTCGTGATTCGTTCCGTGAGCGGTGGCGATGTCGGCTGGGGGGTACAACTGCAACAACCCGGATTCGTCGTCGGCCTCATTTTCGTCATGGTCGTCGTCGCAATGAGCCTTTTCGGCGTCTTTGAACTCGGCACTTCGATGACCAGCATGGGCGGTGGCCTCGCGAATAAGTCAGGCTACGCCGGTAGTTTCTGGAGCGGTGCGCTCGCTGTGCTCCTTGCAACGCCCTGCACTGCGCCACTGATGGCTCCGGCGATCGGTTTTGCGCTCTCGCAATCGGCTCCGATTATGTTCCTCGTCTTCACGACCCTGGGACTCGGGCTTGCCGCCCCCTACTTTGTCTTCGCAATCTTTCCGAAGCTGCTCGATGTCATTCCTCCTCCCGGAGCGTGGATGGAAACCTTCAAGCAGTTCATGGGTTTCCCCATGCTCGCCGTCGCGGTCTGGCTCATTGGAGTTCTTTCCAAGCAACTCAATGTCGAAGGTCTTCAATGGTCACTCGCAGCCGTTTTGTTTCTTGCTGTTGCCGGATGGATCCTCGGACGCTTCTGTGGCTTTGATCGATCAAACTCGGCTCGGATGAAAGGTCGTGTCGCTGCAATTCTCTTCTTTGCTCTCAGCATCGGCGTTGCGTGGAAAGCGACAGGGAGTCGAGCTGAGGCCAGTGAAACAGACATTCGCGAAGTGATCGCTTCGAATCAGAAAAAAGGCACACCGGTCTTTGTCGACTTCACGGCAGAGTGGTGCGTGACTTGCAAAGTGAACGAAAGAACCACGATTAAAACCGATAGCGTCCAGCAGTTATTCAAGGACAACGGTGTCGAATTTGTGATCGCCGACTGGACGAATCAGGACGCCCGCATCACCGAAGTGCTAAAGACATTTGGACGCGCCGGTGTTCCGTTCTATGTGCTCTATCCGGGCGATCCCGAAGCCGCCCCGATTACCCTTGGAGATGGTTTGATCACTCAGGGCGATATCGAAGAAGCAATCGCGAAGCTGCCCAACTAATTTGAAATTTCCATCATCTTGTCAGGATAGTCGGTGATCACTCCATCGACACCTTGACTCATCCACTTGGCGGCCTCTTTCGGATCATTGACGGTCCACAAAGCGACCAGAAAGCCTTTTTCTTTGAGGGTGAAGAAGGCCTTCGAGGAAAGGTCACTGTACTTCCATCCGACCCAGTCCGGTCTGAGACTTAGCAACTGCTCCACCTTCTTACTGTCCAACTTTTTCGTCCCCAGTGCCCCGATTCTTAAATTCGGCAATACCTCTGCGACTCCCCGCAGAAAGGTCCAGCTGAAGCTTTGAACTATGACCTCATCGACAACATCCAACTTTTCGAGGACCGAAGCATAGTTTTCGGGTGCTCCTGATTTGTGCTCAATAAGTGGTGTCACACCATGCTCAAGGCAGAGCCTTAGCGCTGTTTCGAATAGAATCGGCGTCTCTCCCGCGAATGCTCCTCCTTCAAACCAACCCCCGACATCAAGCCCCTTCACTTCATCCCAACGAAGACTTTCGATGGACTCTTTACGCCCAAGGAAGCGCTTCAAATCCGCATCGTGGAAAAGGACCAGAACACCATCGCTCGTCTCCCGGACATCGAACTCAATCACCTTCGCCCCCATCTCAATGGCAGCTTTGATGGCGGAACGCGTGTTCTCAGGAGCAACTGCACTAGCACCACGGTGAGCAATAACAATAGGCTCGGCACTGGCTGGCATGATTCCCGCAACGAGGGTTAACCAACTAACCCAACTGAATAGCTTTCTTTGCATTACCGGAAAAAATCTTAGTTCTCGCCGCCGGATCATGAAGCAGGCGTCTTACATTTTCAATCTGAAGCGAGCCGGAGCATTTCGCTCCATTTCCGACTGCGTCCGAGCAGTCCGTCCCCAGCAAAAGCTTGCTCTGATGTCTCTCTAGAAAATCGCTCGCATGGTCCTCGTCGCGATTCAGCGCATTGCGGCCCGAACCGGCTGAGAGATCGCCGTATATATTCGGGTAGTCGCTCAGATAACGATCTGTCAGACCTCCCGCTTTCACTCTCGTTTTCGGATACATCTCAGTCTGGTCGTGGTTTGCGTCGATATTTCCCCACCAGGTCTGAGCATGGCCAATGAAATTCACAGTGGGATAGGCTTCGAGCACTCGATGAAACCGCTCAAAACCCATGTTGTAGCGATCATGCTCGAAATGCAGCAAAACAGGCACTTCATAGGCTTTCGCGACATCGTATATCCGCTTCATCGGGGCAGAGTCACACTCAAGATGAAACTTGGATTCGCCGATACCCACCGCGCCATTCTCAAGCCACTTCTCGAGTTTAGAGATCGCACCCTCAGCATCGGGGATCTCGTTGCAGAAAAAAGCGAACGAATCCGGATGCGATTTGGCGAGACGTGCCGATGCCATCGTCCCGAAGACCCGGGCAGCCAATCCATTCGATTTTCCCAGGTGCGTCGACTCCAACGAGAGAGCTGACCCTGAGGGCAGGAGTACCGTTTTGGAAATCCCCATTGTTATTTGATGCGCAAGAAAATCGTCATTCCGTCGACCAGAGAAATTGACGTGTTGATGGATATCAATGATTTCCTCGTCTCCAGTGGTTGCCGCACACGCCACTCCGGACCCAAGAATCCCTAATCCCGTCGCTTTTGTGAATTGTCTTCGATTCATAGCCTTGTCACCGTCAGTGCTAGCAGTAAACACTGCGCTCTGACGAGATGAAATCATTCCCCGTTTACGTGCTATCACTTCTCTTCTTCGTCACTCCGGGAAGTTCTGAGGAGCTTTTGCTCACCCCGGAAGAATTCCCGAGAGTTGCTCCGACGGAGCCGTCCGATGCAATTATCAGCTTTGAAGTTGAGAAAGGATTCGAGGTGATGACGGTTGCGCATGAGCCGGCAATCATGGACCCGATTTCGATGGCGTTTGATGAAAAGGGACGGGCCTATGTCCTCGAAATGCGCGGTTACTCTGAGCGAAGGGATGAGGCTCTCGGAAGAGTGCGTCTTCTCACCGACACCAATGGTGATGGAGTTTTCGATCAATCCTCAATCTTCAAAGACGGTCTAAAATGGCCCACCGCAATCCTTTGCTATCGCGGCGGTGTGTTTGTTGGGGCTACGCCGGATGTCTTCTATTTTAGAGACAATGACGGCGACGGCATCTCCGATGAAGACCGGCATCTCTTCACTGGCTTTGGTATTGGAAAACCCGAACTCAACATGCAGGCACTCTTCAACAGTTTCCGCTGGGGACCAGACAATCGAGTATGGGGAGCAACCGCACCCAACGGAGGAAGCGTGACGCGCCCTGATACACCGGAATTTGGGCCAGTTTCGCTTCGCGGAGCTGATTTCTCCTTCGATCCGGAAGCCCTCGACCTGCGCCCTGAAAACGGGACTGCTCAATACGGGCTGAGCTTTGACTCCAAAGGTCGTCGCTTTGTTTGTAGTAACTCCCGTCATCTCATCCATGTCGCCTATGAACGGCAACACCTCCGTGCCAATCCCCTCTATCCTCCCCCGCCCGCGCTCGTGGATATTCCGGATGATGGCGCGGCCGCTCCGGTTTTCCGAATCAGCCCCGATGAGCCCTGGAGGATTATCAGGACTCGCTGGCGGGTTGCTGGAGTTGTTCCGGGCCAGGTTGAAGGCGGTGGCCGCGTCTCGGGATACTTCACCTCTGCGAGCGGTGTTCACCTTTATTGGGGTAGGACGTTTGGAAAGGGATTTCGGAACAATGCCTTTATCGGAGACGTCGGAAGCAATCTCGTTCACCGCAAACTAATCGAACCCTCACGGGACTCGTGGTCATTAGTGGGTCGTCGTGCCTCCTCCAACGAGAAGACTGAGTTTCTCCGAAGCAGAGATAATTGGTTTCGTCCCACCAGTTTTGCGACCGGCCCTGACGGATGCCTCTATCTTACTGACATGTATCGGGAAACGATCGAGCATCCCTGGTCTCTCCCCGGACCGATCAAAGATCACCTCGACCTCAATAGTGGGTTTGATCGGGGAAGAATCTACCGGATTTCTCCTCTCGGTTTTACCCCACCGGAGCCAGTTGATCTCGGCACTCTGAGCGATGATGAACTGAAAGGATTTCTTCGGGAGCCAGACTCATCGCAATGGCACGAAACGACGGCACGCCGCCTCCTCTACGAACGTGGAGTCGGAATTCCAAAGCCGACCGCTCACCCTTTTCCGGCAATCCTTGATACCGAATCATTAACGATCACTCCTGACGAAGCGGCACAGGATATCTGGAAACAATTCGCTTATCTGAACGCACTGCGATCTCCGGAATCGCTGAGAATGGCCTGGGAGTCTGCCTCCACCTCCCATTCCCTGATTGCAGCCGAGATTGCGACGATGGTTGGTCGCAGTCGGGACTCCCATTTAATACTTCTTGTCTCCAATGACCTCGTTTCGAAATCGCCGTCTGATTGGACCGCCCGATCTCTCGCTGGATTAGCGAAGGGAGTTCGCGCAGGCATCGAAAAGTCGAAGAAGGAATCCCTGATCGCAGAGGGATTCTCAGCTACGGACTTCTCTTACACAAAGTTCAAAGAGCTTCCGATCTGGGCCCCTATGGCAGAGCAGTGTCGAGAGATCCTCGAGAACGAAGAGACTAATGAGCATAAGGAGGCGGCCATCTCTTTGCTGTCCCTGATTGGAGGAGAAGGATCAGAATCGTTTCTCGCCGATCTCCTCATTGCTGATGCGACCGACGAATCGCTAAAAGAGCTTCTCGCTGGATCAGTCACTGATCCTGACACTATTGCGAATGCCTTTCCGAAGCTGCCCGCAAACGCGCGTGCCGCTTCAGCGGACAAGCTCCTGAAATCAGTCAGTGCCTCAGAAATTCTTTTAGACCTTTTAGGCTCAGGGAAACTCCCACTCAGTAGAATACCAGCCGCCATCATCGGCGGGCTTCGCACCCATGGGAACAAATCGATCTCAACGAAAGCTGCGGAGATTTTACCCCCCGTCATTTCGCGGACCGACGTCATCGAAAAGTATCGGCCTGCGATTGAGATGGCCGGTGACCCCCGGGCAGGCAGGCAGATCTTTTCCCAAGCTTGCCAGTCTTGTCATCTCTCTCATGAAGGAGAAGGAATCGACCTGGGACCATCTCTCACCAGTTTTGGAACGGCAGGGCGCGCTTCTTTACTTGAGCGTATCCTCGATCCGAATCGCGAAGTTGCCCCTCAATACGAAGCCTATCTTTTCACGCTACCCGAAGGAAAGACCCTCTCCGGAATGATCCGCTCAGAGACAACAGACAGCATCAACTTGAGACTTCCCGGCGGACTCGATGAAACTTTTTTGCGAAGCGAGGTGACTTCAATGAAAGCGATCGGCCAATCATTGATGCCGGAGGGAATCGAGAACACCGTTACGATCTCGGAAATGGCCGATCTTCTAAGCTACCTTGAAACGGCACCGCTGAAAGATTGATCCGCGAAGTTGAACCGACCGCAGCCCACGGCGAGTATCAGAGAAAACTGTCATGTCCGTTTTTCTCGATATCTTTCTCTCCGTCTGCCTTCCCATTCTCGTCCTTGCAGGTCTGGGATGGGGCCTCGATCGGATATTTGATCTCGACTTGAAAACCTTGGTGAAACTGAACATTTACCTGTTCGTTCCCGCCTTCATCCTCACTCGCCTCTCAAGTTCCAGCCTCGAGAGCGAGACCGGCATTGCGGTCGTCGGCTTTACTCTCTCGGTCATTGTCGCGATGGGTCTCATCAGTTGGGTGGTCTCTGCCGCAACCGGGCTGACGCCAGCTCGTCGCTATTCGATGAAGCTGAGCACGATGATCTACAACTCCGGGAACTGGGGCATCCCGCTGATGACGCTCGCATTCGGCGACAAGGGCGGCGTCATTCAGGTATTCGTCCTCGCAACGATGAATGTGACCAGTTTTTCGCTGGGGATATTTCTCGCAAACGCGGGCAATGAGAAGAAGAAGGGCTGGCTCGTCCCAATCCTGAAACAACCTTCTCCGTGGGCTGTCATCATCGCCCTAACACTCCGTCATTTTGGCAACCCGATTGCAGATGTAAACTTCGTCTGGATCCCACTTACGTATCTCGCCGATGCTCTCGTCGCCTTCGCCCTCATCACACTAGGCGTACAACTCGCGAAAACTAAGCCACCGGGCATTCGCGGCCCGCTCGGCCACGCACTCATCATCCGGCTCCTTGGAGGACCGGCCGTTGCGATCCTTTTCTCTTGGTGGTTCGGCTTCGAAGGGACGATTGCTGCGATTCTGATTGTGGGTGCTGCTGCGCCCACCGCGGTCAACACCGCGCTCCTCGCCCACGAATTCGATGCTGACAGTCGTTTCGCCGCAGCGGCAGTGTTTTACTCTACGCTCGCCGCTTCGATCGTTGTCACCGCCCTCCTCTCGGTCCTTCGCGCAGGGTGGATCCCCTGGGCCATTCCATGATCGTCACTTCTTCTTACCGAAGATGAGGCGATAGACGAGCAGGATAATAATAACTCCAGCGACCGAAATCGCGAGGGTGATAGGATCAAATGGATTCGCCGGATCAGACGAGCTGATGTCGAGAAGACCAGCGACATATTTCCCGACGATGGCACCGCCGATACCCAGGAGGATGGTAATAACACATCCGCCGGGATCTTTACCAGGCATGAGAAATTTTCCGAGCGCTCCGGCAACAAACCCGACGGCGATTGTGATTAACCATTCCATACCCTTACCATCGCAACTTGTGATTTCTCTGTCGAGTCACGATTTTGAAACTGAGTCGCTTCACCACTTCATGACCTTGTGAAGAAACTGCGAAACCTGCTCAGTCTTCGGGTCATCAAAGAGCTGACTTGAAGGTGCTTCCTCGACGCACTTTCCTTCGGAAAGGAAAAGAATGTGGTCGGCGGAGCGTTTCGCGAAACCCATCTCGTGAGTCGAAAGTACGATGCGTTGACCGCATTCGCAAAGTTCCGAAATGAGATCGAGAACCTCTGACTTCATCTCAGGATCAAGCGCAGAAGTCGGCTCGTCGAGAAGCAGGAGCGAAGGCTCATGGGCCATGGCACGGGCAAGGGCAATGCGCTGCTGCTGCCCGCCGGAGAGCTGGCCGGGACGCTTTCCAACGTGATCAGTGAGACGGAACCGCTCCACGACTTCAGCGGCTCGCTTCGTCGCTTCCTCCTGACTGCGCCCATACACTTTGACGAGAGGAAGGACGATATTCTCAAGGGCGGTGAGATGTGGAAAGAGGTTAAACGACTGAAAGAGAAAGCCGTTCTTCCGACGAATATCGCGGAGCGATTCCTCTTTAAGTGGAAGTTTCACCCCATCCATGGTGACCTCTCCGGAGGTCGGAATCTCCAGTCCCCCGAGTAGTCGAAGGAAGGTCGATTTCCCTCCGCCTGACGGACCAATCAAGGCGAGGACCTGCACGTCATCACTCAGGGTGAGCGAAACGTCGTCCACGGCCTTAGTTACCCCGTAAACTTTGCTGAGGTGCTGAGTTTCAATTCTCATAGGCGAATCGCTTTTCGAGATTACGACTGAGGAGTGAGATCGGGAAGGTGAGAATGAAGTAGCCGAGAATGAGAGGCAAATATGCTTCGAAGGTCGCATAGGTGTTCGCGTTTGTTTCGCGTGCCTGCATCGTAAACTCGTGAACACTGATGACAAAAAGGAGCGAGGAATCCTTGATAAGATTTGCAAACTGCCCTGCTGAGGCCGGCAGGACCCGACGGATCGCCTGAGGAATGATGACATAGCAGTATGTCTGCACCTCAGAAAAACCGATCGCTTTTGCCGAGAGCCATTGAGACTGCGGAATTGACTCGATCCCTCCCCGGAAAATCTCTGCGAGGTAGGCAGCGGAGAAACAGGATAGAATGACGAGCCCAACGCCAAATCGACTGTCCCAGCCGATACTGTCAGCGATGAGGTAATACCCAATCAGAATTTGGGTAAGAAGTGGAGTTCCGCGGATGATCTCGACAAAGGCGCGCGATAGCCATCGGGGAACTCGATGCGGCGAAAGTTGTCCCGCGGTCAGGAGCGCTCCGATGACAATGCTCAGGACGAGAGCGGCTGCCGAAATGAGCAAGGTCGTCGTCCAGCCATTCAGGAAATTTTTCCAATAAGGCGCAATCGCCGCCCACTGATACTCGTGCGAGGCGACAACCCAAAACACGAAGCAGAAGGTCGCTCCAAGGAGAATTGAAACCGTCAGACTGAGGAAAAGCTTCAAAATAAATCAGGTCGCAGTGTCTGCGGTGACGCGATGCGTCGGAACCGGCATCCCGGGGCGAAAGTGTTCAAGGTGAGCAATTCGAAAAAGGAGTCCGCCGTCTTCGGCGATGACTTTTTCAAGCGCTTTGTCAGCGGCTTCCTCGAGCGTATCCGGATCGACTTCGGCACGAATGTTAAGCAGAAGTTCACCGTCATCGAGCGGCTCGTAAAGGTGATGGGACAACTCAGGTTCTGAGTCTCCCCGCACGAGGTTGATCGCGGCAATCTCCATGGGGTCGCCAATCGGGTTTAAGGTCATCTTGAGATGCGCGACTTCGGCCCCGGCTTCGTCAAGCTTTTGGCGCAATGTCAAAGCGATAGACTTTAAGATTTCGTTCCCGTCAAATTCATCAATCGGCCCTCGCTCGTCGCAACGGATCTCCACGGTCGCATTGAGCCAGCCAAGAAGGGCTTCGCCTTCCCCATAGCGATCGTAGTCGATATCGAGGAAACGGTTTGAATTCATTTCTGTGGTCATGGCAGCTTCAAACCAGGCTTCGCATCCGGTTCCCTCACGAGCGGAGATTTCGAAAATCGTTGCCTCAGGAAATTCTTTTTCCATCGCAGTGCGAAGCTCTGCGAGAGCCGCTGCATCAACGAGATCGAGTTTATTGATGACAATGAACTCAGCCTCTTCGAGTTGTTTCCGATAAATGTAGGTGACGTTTTCTGAGAATTTTCGGCCCTCTGCAACACCCAGAATTTGCGCCGCGCGAATTGGATCAACGAGGACGCTCATGGGCGCGACCGTGTAGTCATCTCCGTAGATTTTCTGCAGCGGCAGACTCACCGTCGCGACGAGATCGGTGCAGCTCCCCACCGGCTCAGCAAGAAAGACCTCAGGCCTCGTCTCGGATGTCAGCGTCGTTGCGGCATCGATCAATGAATTGAAACGACAGCAAAAACACCCTCCGGAAATCTCTTCAACGGGAAACTGATTCGAGCGTCCGATTGCCGAATCAACGAGGCCGGCCCCCTGATCGTTCGTGATTAACCCAACACGCTGCCCGCGCTCATCGAGATACTTCGCAAATCGCTGAATCACGGTGGTCTTTCCGGCGCCGAGAAAGCCGCCAATCATGAGATATCGAGAAGGCATGGGGAACGCTCCGCGTTCAACGTCGAACTTTCAACGTCGAACTTTGAGAGTTGGAAGCAGAACGTTTGATCGCTCTGCGATCAGTATCCTTCCTCCTGCATTTTTTCGATCAGCTTCCCTAAATGAGCGACGTAGCCGTCGACATCGACACTCGTCTCTTCCGGCTTACCATTGATCGAATACAACCATCCATCCACATAAGGCGAGCTCTTTACGATACAGGCGTCCTCTTCAAGAATAGGATTGCCCCCGACAAAGCTCCCCTCCATGACGCAGAAGAGATCGCTCGCGGCTTTGAAGCCTTCCACGTAGCCAATCTGTTGTCCGGAACTTACCGGATCGCCCTCTTTCACTTCATACTGCGCTTCGACGAGCTCGCCGAGCATGCGGGTTGCAAATTTGGTGAAGCCGACACGCCAGATGCCGGGATTGTCTTCCTCCTCCTGCATCCAGTAGTGGCTGAGCGAGTATTGAAAAGTCGCAGGAAGGCGTGCGGAAAACCGCGCATGTTTGAATCGAACAAATTCCATCTTAACCGAAAAATTTAGCCTTCAGAAATTCCGAGATCATCCGGGGCTTACTGAGTTTGTAACGTTTCTTAAAGACGGCATAGCCGTCGGCCTCCATTTCATCGAGGATACGCGAATAAATACGCCGCATAAGCTCAGCGGAGCGCATCGACTTTCGGTCCTCCTCCGGCAGCGCCTTGACAGCTTTTTTGTAGAAATCACGAGCAACCCCGGTTTCATGCTTCATGAGGCGCTGAAAACAGGCCTTGTCAGGCTTTCCCTCGAGAAGGTCTTCTTTCGACAACCCAAAGCGGGCGAGGTCCTCAATCGGGAGAAAAACCCGTCCCTCCTCGGCATCTTCACCAACATCTCGCATGATGTTGGTCCATTGCAGGGCGTAGCCTAGCTGCTCGGCATAACTCTTTGAGGCGGGCTCCTGAGATCCGAACAAGCGAATACTCACCAACCCGACCGCGCTCGCGACGAGGTAGCAATAGGCCATGAGGTCCTCTTTTGTCTCGAAGGTCTGAGGATTGAGATCTTTTTCGACTCCGTCGATGATCGCCTCCAACTCACCAGCGTCGAGCTTCCGGCGGCTCTGGAGTTGGACCATTTCTGCCTCGATGCCCGGTCGCGGATCAGAGCTTTCACCGCGGATCAAGCGTCGCCAGCGTGCCAGGCCTTCGATCCTGAATTCGTCGCTCAAACCCGGTTCATCGGCAAGATCGTCGGCGACCCGGCAGAAGGCGTAGAAAACACGCATGTCATCACGTTTTTCACGGGGAAGGACGGCGAGAGCGAACGCCAGATTCGACCCGCTGCGGCGGACGATTTCAGAAGAAGTGGCGTTAACGAGGTCCAAGGGAATCAGCGTGAGACGAAATTGTTCTAGTGAACCTTTCCGAAATGATGACCAAAGGGATAGTAAACAAAAGCAGCGCGCCCGACGATATTCTTTTCCGGAACGACGCCCCAATTACGGGAGTCAGAGCTGTTCGCACTGTTGTCACCCATCGCCCAATACGATTTCTCTGGAAGAGTAACTGATCGAGTTCCCTGTCCCGTGTAGCCAACATATATCCCCGTTTGCTCCATGACCGACTGAATACCCGGCTCTTTCGCAACTTCACCGTTCACCAACAGTTGAGGTGGCTCAATTTCAAGAGTGTCCTCGGGTAACCCGACAAGCCGCTTGATATAGTGTTGTGAACCCTGACGAGGATCTAAGGTGCTCTGGATGTAGCCGATATCACGGGTATTAAAAACGAAGACGTCGCTGCGAGCAGGTTTCTTCCAGTGATAAATAAACTTATTCACGACCAATTGATCTCCCGTGTCGACAAATCCTTTCGCGATCGTTTGCCCCTTCTTGATCGGCACTGTCTTGATGAACCCCGGATTTGAACTCAGCTGACGGTTAAGCAAATTGACGATTCGCGTGTCAGTTCCCGGGGCACTGTATTTGTGCCCGTTCTTAGTCACAAGATAAGTCCGCGGAAAGAAGATGAAGTGAGTCTTCCCGTAGAAATGTTTTTCATCGAGAATTAGTGCATCGTCCTCTTTTGCGATCCATTCCACGTGGCTTCGACCATACCAAAATTTATCCCAAATCTGCTTCGGGAAAGCCGGTTTTTCGTAATCATCCGGGGCATGGTATTGACCTCCCGGGTTCACTTCCTTAGTTGGGTAGGCAATAATCCCGTTAAGTGTAGGCTGCATAGAGCCGGTCGGAATTTTGAACTGCTGGATAAAGTAGGCGCGGATCCCCATTGCGATGACCACCGCGACAAAGATGACCTCAAGGTTTTCTTTCCAGGCCGACGCACTGTAATTTTTCACCGACTTTTTACAGGTATCTGTCAGATCATTCGCAAGCCCTTCAAGATCCTTACGTTTTGAAGACCGATCAGCGAGGGCCTCTGTAAACGCTTCCCGTTTTTCGCCGATAATGGACCTTTTCTGGTCGGTAATGAGGTCATCATTGTAGCGGAGAAACTTGCGAACGCCCTTGAGAAGGGCCTGCCCTTCTTTGACGCCTTTTTGATCGATCGGGAGATCTGCGAGCTCTTTCGAAGAGGATTTTTGAAACATAAACATAAGTGAACCGGGGTATCAGTCCGTCTTGAGAACTTTAATGAAAGCATCCTGCGGGATATTGACCCGACCAATCGCTTTCATCTTTTTCTTTCCTTCTTTCTGCTTCTCGAGAAGCTTACGCTTACGGGAAATATCGCCTCCGTAACATTTTGCGGTCACGTTTTTCCTCATTGCAGTGATGGATTCACGGGCAATGATTTTACCACCAATCGTGGCTTGAATCGCAACGGTGAACATTTGCTGCGGAATAACTTCCTTAAGTTTGGCAGCGAGATGACGCCCCCGATATTCCGCCTTGTCGCGGTGGACGATCACAGAAAAAGCATCAACTGATTCTCCGGCAATAAGCATGTCCATTTTAACCAGCTTTCCGGGCTGATACGCAGCATGCTCATAGTCCATGCTTCCGTAACCACGAGTCATGCTCTTGAGACGATCATTGAAGTCGACGAGGATTTCATTCAGGGGAAGAATGCAGGTCAGGAGAACTCTGGTTGAATCAAGTGTTTCTGTGTTCAACAATTCTCCACGCTTTTCAGCGACGAGTTTCATCATGTCACCGATATAGTCATTCGGTGTCATAATGTATGCCTTCACGGTCGGCTCAAGAATCTCAAAGATGTGCTGCGGCTCGGGCAGGTAGCTCGGATTATCGACCTCTATTTCCTCCCCGTTGGTCTGAACGACTTTGTAAACCACGCCCGGATAGGTCGAGATCACATCCATGTTGAATTCCCGTCGCAACCGCTCCTGCACAATCTCCATGTGAAGAAGACCAAGAAAGCCGCAGCGAAAGCCAAAGCCTAACGCGGTCGAACTTTCGGCCTGATAGCTGAAAGCGGCGTCATTGATTTGGAGCTTACCCATCGCGAGCTTCAACTGCTCGAAGTCGTCCGTTGAGATCGGGTAAATCCCGCTGAAGACCATCGGCTGAATGTCTTTAAATCCGGCGAGCGGTTTCTCCGAAGGGTTCCTCGATTCCGTGATCGTATCACCAATCTTGACCTCGCTGGAGGTCTTCATGTTTGCGATGAGGTAGCCGACGTCACCCGCCTTGAGAGAGTCACGAGGGCTCTGTTTTGGCGTAAAAACCCCGACCTCTTTAACATCGTAGGTTTTCCCGGTAGCCATGGTCTTCATTCCCGTGCCGCGCTTCACCTCGCCGCTCATGACGCGGACGTAACTGACGACGCCACGATAGGTATCAAAGACCGAATCAAAGACCGAAGCGCGAAGAATTTCATCTTTCGGCGGGCTTGGAGGAGGGATGCGCTCAACTACCGCTTCGAGGATTTCCTGAATGCCTATACCCATCTTGGCACTGGCCTCAATGGCCTCTTCACCGGGGATCGCAAGGATATCTTCCAACTGCTTTCTCACCGCTTCGACATCGGCGTTGGGAAGGTCGATTTTGTTAATTACCGGAATCACCCGAAGATTGGCCTCGTTCGCCAGGTGAACATTGGCGACCGTTTGGGCTTCAACTCCCTGAGCGGCGTCAACGAGCAAAAGCGCTCCCTCGCAAGCAGCGAGACTGCGACTTACCTCATAAGAAAAATCAACGTGCCCCGGCGTGTCGAGGAGGTTCAGCTTGTAGCTCTTCCCGTCAGCAGCTGGATATATCATCGTCACCGGATGGGACTTGATCGTGATGCCGCGTTCCTGCTCCAGGTCCATGGAGTCAAGCTGCTGGGCAGAGGAGTCACGCATTGCGACGGTCTGCGTTGATTCGAGAAGACGATCCGAGAGCGTCGTTTTCCCATGATCAATATGAGCAATGATCGAGAAGTTGCGTGTCAATTCAATAGCCATTTCGGAGGAGCCGGCATTGCAAAATCACCGGGCCGAAACCTAGTGTGATCCTGCTGAATGTAAACGGGTTTCCGCACTCCGGAATGACCACCGAAGGCCAAGACTCCCTAGACGGAGATGCCTTCCTGAGTCAGCACTTCGGACAGGGCCATCTCCATTCTTGACCGACATTCAGCCGTGGTCCGATGAAGAAAGCCATGGAGCGCCGCATCCTCTTGATTGCGGTCTTCGCACTGCTCGCTATATCGTTCAAAGGCGGAAAGGCTCGAAAGGAGGCTTGCAAGATGCTGCGGACACTCGCACTTCACTACTGACGACATGCCCGCGATGCGAACAAGTTGCTCGTCGGTGTAGGCACGCTCCGGAATATCGCCCACGGGAAGTCTTTTGAACTCAGTATCTGGGCCGCCATCATTTGCTATCTCCTCAACTCTGCCAGAACGGAGAGCAAGCTGGATGTCAGCGATACATGCGAGCTGGATCTCGGCCGAATCTACCGGCGCCCGGAGTGCGGTAATCTTTTTGATATCAAGGGGCTGTATGACATCGTCCTGCGCAAATCGGTAGACGAGAATTGCGCGCCGCACGTGCATCTGAGCGATCGCCTCCTGTATCTCTTTGATCTCCTCAGCGAAAATAGTGTCGTGCTCGATCACGAGAAGATCGACAGCGCCGGGGCGAAGACCTCCAAGAAGTTCGGGGAGTGAAGTGAATTCGCCAACGATGCGGAGGGCTGGAGCGGTGTCGGCTGCTTCTCTGACCGACTGTCTAATTATTGTACCAACGAGACCGATGCGACAAACGCCGGCGGGCGCGGACTCTTCGAGCCCGTCATCACCGATCCGCGACTCCATGACACTCGAAAGCCTTTCCTCCAGCTGGCTCGTCGTCAGGCTCGCAACGCTTCCGATAGTGTGGCCATTATCGACCAAAGTTTTCAACAAAGAGAGGCGTCGGATGTCAGACTGGTTGTATTGGCGACGTTTACTATCACTTCGGCGGGGCTCGACAACACCATAACGACGCTCCCAGACGCGGAGAACGTGTGAAGAGATGCCGGTAAGCCTCGCCACAGCACTGATCTCGAAAATTTCTTCAGTTTGGTTTTCCATGATGTTTAAAAAAGACGGTGTCTCCGGAGGTGTTACGAACCTGAGAACGCTTTGACAATAAATTCAAAAAAAATACTTGTCGAGCTAATGTTCATAGACAAGACTTAGTCGTAAATTCAAAATCCTAGACAACTCATGAACAACGAGACTAACAGAAAACATGACCGCCAAGCTGAAGCTGCTCTCATGCAACGTGTCGCCGCTAAAGACGAAGCAGCATTCGCAGAGTTATCCGAAAAATACTCAGCGCTCATTTTCTCGACTGCTTTTAAAGTGCTCAATCACTACGAAGACACTGAGGACGTGATGGCCGAGGTTCTGAATACGATCTGGAAGAAGGCGGATACTTACCACTCCAAGAAAGGAAGTCTTGTCACTTGGATTTGCACCACCGCAAGAAATCGAGCTATCGATCGCGTCCGAAGCGTGCAGCGTCGAAGCGCGCTCTATGACCGATTTGAGGAAAAGGTAGAGGGAGAGGCGCCGGAAAAAAGGACAACCGGGCGTGAAGATCTCTACAAATCTGACGCGCGGCGGGTCCTTCAGTCAGCAGTGGTCTCACTTTCTCCGGAACAGCGTGAAGTTATTGAACTTGCCTACTTCGAAGGACTCACTCAAAAGCAGATCGCAGAACGAATCGACAGTCCTCTCGGCACTGTAAAAGCAAGAATTCGCCGCGGGGTAGAGCGTCTCAGACTCTCAATCAACGACAGGCTCAAGGGTGAAGGGCAGCTTCTCCTTTCGAGCGTGACAGATTAAGGTCCCGCTATCCCAATTCGACGCCCCTTTTTCACCATGGAGAAATCGTCTTCGAAGCATGTTGTTGTCATTGGCGCGGGCCCCGGAGGTCTTACCTCCGCGATGCTCCTCGCAAACCGCGGTTTTCAAGTCACTCTCATAGAGAAAGAGAAAGTTGTCGGTGGTCGCAGTCGCGAACGTAAGTTGGGGCCCTACTCGTTTGATACGGGACCGACTTTCCTCCACCAGAAATTCGTCCTCGATGAAATGTTCGGTGAGGTCGGCAGAAAGTCCGAGGATTACCTCGATTTCATCAAGCTCAATCCAATGACCCGCCTCACATGGGGTGACACGGAGCTTCACACTTATCCAACTCGCGAGCAGATGGAGGCGGAGGTCGAGCGAATTTTTCCGGGCGCAGGCGAGGGATATCGTCGCTTCATGAAGGATCATGAAAAGAAGCTCCGTGATGTTTATCCTGTTCTGCAGCGGCCGTTCGGGTCGGTGACCTCTTATTTCAGCCCACTGCTGTTGAAGTCGCTTCCCTACATCACGACAAAGAAGTCGGTTTTTGATGTTCTCGGGGAGTACTTCGAAGACGAGCGCCTTCGCCTCGCCTTCACTTTTCAGGCCAAGTATCTCGGAATGTCACCTTGGAAGTGCCCTGCGCTCTTCTCCATTCTAGCTTTCACCGAGTATGAGTTCGGTATCTATCACGTCCAGGGAGGACTCTGCAAAATTTCGGAGGCAATGAAGGAAGTGATCGAAGAGGATGGCGGCGAAATCCGGCTCGATTGCGAAGTTGAGGAGATTCTTCAGGAAGGAAAACGCATGACGGGCGTCAAGCTGACAACAGGGGAAATCATTGAGGCTGATGACGTCGTCGTTAACGCAGACTTTGCCCAGGCGATGACGACCCTTCTCAATGGCAGCTCGATAAAGCCGGAGAAAATGAAGAAGAAAGCCTTCTCCTGCTCCACCTTCATGCTCTACCTCGGCGTCGACAAACTTTACGATGAGGAGCCTCACCACCACGTTCTCTTCGCGGAAGATTACGCAAGGAATGTGAATGACATCCAAAGTGAAGAGAGAATTTCGGATGATATGTCGATTTATATCCGAAATTCGTCGATTACCGACCCGCATGTCGCCCCCGAAGGCCACTCTGCGCTTTACATTCTCGTCCCGACTATTAACCGCCGCCACGATCAGGACTGGGATTCTTTCAAACAGGAATATCGCGACAAGATCATCGCCCGCATTGAAGAGAAGACGTCCATGAAGGACCTAAGCGATCACATCGTTGAAGAAGAGATCCTCACGCCGACGAACTGGCAGGAAGACGGCGTTTTCATGGGCGCTACCTTCAACTTGTCACATCACTTGGGCCAAATGCTTTACCTGCGCCCCCACAACCAATATCAAGGATTCGAAAACTGCTTTCTCGTTGGCGGCGGCACTCATCCAGGTTCGGGTCTTCCGACAATTTATGAGTCAGCAAGAATCAGCACAAATCTTATCTGCGATCATTACGATGTGCCCTACGAGCAGGTTGACTACGCGACTGAATACCTCAATGGAAAATATCCCAGGGCAGAGCGGGCTCAACCTGTCGCTTTGACCACATAGCGGGACAGGCAGCCTAGCTTCCACTATCGCGCTTTAGCGCACTCAACATCCCATGCAGCAACTTCACTTCCTGCGGCGTAGCATTGGCTTTGGTGAAGAGTATTCGCAGCAATTGGATACTGTGAGGTTTCATCTCTTCGGTTAGGAAAAACTCTTTTTCGTCAAGAGTTTCAAATAATCTCGCCAAGAAGCCTTCCAGTTCTTCGCGAGTTGCGGTTTCCTCCGAGAGAGTTGTGGGCTCATCGATGGCACTTCTTCGCCACTCCCACCCTAGTAACAACACTGCTTGCGCGAGGTTCAGAGAACTAAACTCAGGATTAGTTGGAAAACGCAACAGAGTATCAGCCCGGGCAATGGATTCACCATCCAGGCCCGAGGCTTCCGGCCCGAAGAGAACAGCGACGGTGCCTTCTCCCTTTGTTGCCAACTTTATTTCCGCAGCAGCGGCCTCCGCGTTCAAGACAGGTATGGTCTGGGAACGCTCCCTCGCCGTCGTGGCGAAAACACGATGGCAATCGGCGATCGCTCCATCCAGAGTCGCGAAAACTTCAGCGCGATCGATTACAATATCTGCATCAGCTGCCGTCGCTCGAGCTGCATCTTGAGGCCAGCCGTCACGCGGATTCACGAGGCGGAGCTTCGAGAGTCCACAATTAAGCATGGCACGGGCGCACATACCGATGTTTTCGCCGAGCTGTGGCTCAACAAGGATAATGACGGGGTCTTGATTGCCTGACATGTGTGGGTGTGCGAGTGTTTACTTCAATGGAAGTCCCTGAAGTCATCGTCTGCGTGGATTGCGGTCAATCAGCGCATCGGCTAACCATTCCTCCTGAAGAAGGCTGGGAGATCGGAGACTATGTCGCGTATCGATGCTCTGGATGCAACGATCGTTGGGATTTGGTTGTCTGTCATGAAGACGCCGGTGAAATCGCGCCTGATTCGTTCGCCGCTGAAGCCCGCGCCATCTTGCAAGCCAGAGCCGATAATCAAGCCACCGGAGAAAATTAATATGGAAACCAACCGCGAAAAACACGTTCTTCTTTTCGACAGCGATTGCCCGATGTGCACCTTTCAGAGTCGAACCCTGAGTTGGCTTGACTGGTTTAATCAGGTCGAAATGATCCCCCTGAAAGATCCTCGAACTGCCGAAATTGCGCCCGATATCACACGGGAGGATTTGCTGGAGGCAATTCATTGCATCACACCGCAGGGAGAAATCCATCGCGGAGCCCGGGCGATTCGATTCCTCGGGATACGGATTCCTCTTCTCATTCCAGTAGGTTTGTTCCTCTACGTCCCAGGGGTGATCTGGATCGCCGAAAAAGTCTATGCCTGGGTTTCCCGCAATCGTCACCTCCTCAGTAAGCTTTTCGGCTGCAAAGGCGCCTGCACTATTCTTCCGGAGAAGAAGGAGGGGTGAGCACTTGAGGAGTGCCTTTGATTTCCTGAACTTCCGGGACAGGGACCTTTTCAACAGGGGGGCCGATCTCTACTTTGACCATGACCGCAGATCGACCGTTGTAGGGATCAGGCGCTCCAAAGAAGCGATTATTGAACTCCTCGCTCGCGCCGGTGAATCCATAGGCACGTCCGACTTGCTTGTTGTTCACAGTAAGGGTCGTTTTGAATTGCCTCAGGTCAATTTCCACGGGGTCGTAGCGAGATTCTCCGCTCGTGTTTTCTTCCCCAATTCTTAGCCTCGGAATCATATCCAGTTTTACTTTTCCCAGTTCAACGCGTGGTCGAATCACTACAGCAGTTGAAATGCGAGTTGTTAAATTGATCGGTATTGGAATCGCCTCCGCATTGATAAAAGGACTGAAGAACACTGGATTTCCGACCGCTCCGCTAACGGGAACGACTCCAATTCCACCCGAAGGAAAAATCGCCGCACCATAATCGATGCGACTATCAAGCGAGCTGTTTTTGACAGTCACCGAACCGTCAGAGTTGATCGTTTGGGTCGTGTCGCTGATAAATCCAAAGAAATGTGTTTCAAATCTCGTGGGAACCGCGGGAACAAAGGTGAATCCTCCGTATGGCTCGACGATAATCATGGCCGGAGCAAATCCCGTCGGCAGAGGAACTTCCTGGCCAACGATGATCTGAGTCCGCTTTGAAGGAAGACCATGCACAAAGCGAAAACCGAGCGCTATCGATGGATTGGCAAAATCTGCCGACGCCAGCGCAGCCTCAGCACCTGCAATCCCCGCAGGAGTATCAATGACAAGGACAGTCCCATTGTGTGGCAGAAGAACAAATTTTCCGACCGGACTGAGAGCCTCTTTAAGTATTGGACGAACCTCTTCCAGATCTGAAAAGGCAACATCGATTTCTTTTTTGATCGTCTCCTGAGCAGGCAACCAAACAGAAACAGCACCTATGATCCCTGTCAGCACTGCGATCCTCACCTTCATCCTTAGAGCCTAACAGGAATGGTGCGAAACGAAGACACAAAAAAGGCACCCCTTTTCCGGGGTGCCTTTTGCGTGAAATTAATGAATCGTCAAAGCGACTAGACCTCGTCGATACGGAGAGGACGGTAGCCTCCCTTAGCTTTGAAGTAGAAGAAAAGCAGCAGGAAGATCACTGCCATAATCGCAGGGATGAATGCATCAGCGCGGAGAGTCTTGCGATCTCCTTCGATGCTGGCCGCAGCTGCCATCGCTTCTGCCTCAGTCAACTCCTTGCCTCCATCGAGCTTCTCCTTGATCGCTCCCATTTTCTTTCCATCAAGAGCACCGCTCTCGAAGACGAAAAACTTGCTACTGACGTCGTTGCCGTCAGAATCGACAGCCTTGTAGTCAGCATAAACGGCAGGATCCGCCGCTTTAAGCGCTTCGGTCGAAAAGTGGTCTTTTGCAAAACCAAGACCAACCGATCCGATGAGACCAGCAGACATCATCCCGATTCCGCCCATGAGAGACATCGCAACAGCTCCTGACTTCGGAAAACGGTCACCAACAACAGCGAGCATCGTCGGCCAGAAGAAGGTCTTTCCGATCGCGTAGACCGCGAGTGCGACAAAAGCGAGGCCGAAGCTTGTGATGTTACTCGCGAGATTCAAACCGATGACGGCGAATATCGAGCAGACGAACAACAAGCCAATCGGAGAAAGGCCAAGCTTGTTCTCAATGAAGTCAGCACAGAAGCGCAGACCGAACATGATCAGAGAAGTGAAGACGAAGAGGATCTTACCCTGCTCAACGGTGAGGATGTTACCAGTGATGTTCTGGATCCATCCATCGGTTCCCAACTCAACCGCTCCAATGAGAGCGTGGGTGATGAAGAGAACGAGCATCAGGAAAGCTCCGATCGAAAACTTGGTGAGATAGGCAATTCCAGCGATTGACGCAATACAGACAGCCCAGCCGATCCAGGTCGGGAAGCTTGGGGTGAAGACACCACCGGCGAAATTCACGAACATACCAACGAGAAGGCAGACAACGAGGCCGCCGAGAATACCGACGTCCTTGAGCATCTCTCCGAAGCTGAGGCCCTTTTCGGAAGCTTCCGACTTAGGGAACTTCTGCCCCATGAACATGATGCCATAGATGACGGTCGGCACGAGGAAGAGTGCGAGCTGGATTTTCCAGTCGAGTCCACCCATGGTCCATCCGATCAATCCACCGA
>JARGOD010000041.1:35500-42396 GCA_029210205.1 Verrucomicrobiales bacterium
GCGAGCTGGATTTTCCAGTCGAGTCCACCCATGGTCCATCCGATCAATCCACCGAAGACAAGACCGAGAGGCCAACTCGCGTGGAGGATGTTGAGATAGTGTGTCCGCTTTTTGGGAAAGAGGGTCGCAACAAGCGGGTTGGAAACCGCCTCGAGCACTCCGTTTGCCACCGCGAAAGTGAACGTTCCCCAGAAGAGGAATTGAAATGCCACTTCCTGAGGTTGATCCCCCATCGCACCGAAGGTCACGAAGGCTGAGAGGACGTGAAAGAGAAAGGCGGCGAAAACGAGTTTTCCGTATCCGAGCTTATCAACGACGAGGCCGCCGAGAATGATGCCGGGACAGAAGCCAAGGAGACCAGCTGCACCAATCGAGCCGAGTTGGGCCCCAGTGAAGCCGAATTCTGAAGCCCAGTTGGCGAAAATACCGCCGCGGACTCCAAAACCCACTCCGGCTGCGAGAATGGCGGTGAAACCTGCCCAGAGGAGGCGACCGGCATTATCAGAGATGCCGTCTTGTTTAATGTTCATACAATAATAGTTCGTTGGTTGGTTTTAAGCCCTGTCAATCAGTTCGGATTGGCTCAGGTCTCCCGCGGAAGAGTTAGTGAGACCCGCAAAGAGAATGGAGTTCTTAACAAACGGAGAACGTTCCACAAGCACAAATCAGCACGAAATTGCGCCCACGAGGCAGGAGAGAATCACGCTGGAAAATCTATTGAGTAAGTGAATTTTTTATCATAAATATAAAAACTTGCGATTATGAGATAATTATCTGATAATTTGAGCAGCTACCGTAGTTCAATTCATGCGCTCCCGTATTCAACCGAGAGAGGGTTCTTCGAACCCTTTCATTGACGACATCTTTCTTAATCACCCCGACATTTTACCGGGTGCTTCTTCGATCCATGATTCAACCTTCCACTCTATTGTCGAAGCTGTTGAAGCGTTTGTGGCTCCATCTGACCGAGTAAGCCCCGCTGACACCATCGGCCGGATCGTTCTCATGACTGCGCCAAGGGCCGGTTTCGGAAAAACTCATTTGGCAGCGAGGATCAAAAAGCAGCTCCGCTCTTCGGCGACTACCCTCACTCTCCCCTTTGATCCATCCCGCCCTGTTTCGTGGCCCGTCGCTTTTAATTCCATTATCAGACAATTCCTGAATGAGCCCGCCCGTCGATCTAAGGATCTCGGTCTCTTTGCAGAGTCAGGTCATTTTCTGCTTTCGCAGGTAATTTTGAGCCATCGAAATGCCGGGTCATTGAAATCCGGGCAGTGCCCGGTTGAAGACGAAGCACTGAGATCCGACTTTTTCTCCATCTTCTCGCCTGGCTCTGAATTATTAAGTTGGACCGATCATCAATCCCGCGATCTCACTCGCCGCGCTGAAAGCAACTTTCTTCACGCCCTCGGGTTGAGCGCGAGTGATCTTGGCTTCTGGATACGAATCATCATTGATTTCACTCTGAGAGGCGAGAGCGCACTCGAACCACTGCGGGGACTTTCCAACGGCGAAGCCAGAGAACGGATGCTGCAATGGCTCCGAATCGCTACTTTTTACCGTCCAAATCTGATTGTTGCCGATGGACTGGATGGATTCTTTCGCTCAGAAACAGCTGGTCTTGAAATTGCAGGAATACTCACCGGCATACGAGAGTCTGTTCCTCGCTCAATCACACTGATCTGTTTGAACGAAGACATCTGGAAATCGGTTTTCGAAGACCAGCTCCCCTCCGCGTGGCTCGACCGACTTACAGGGGAAAAGGAAAAACTCCGATCGATCAGTCCAGAAGCTGCCAGTGACCTCATTCGAAACCGACTGAATAGAATTTCACTTTCGGAGGTTCAGTCTCAGCGCTTTGTCGAACGATTGAAGTCAGAGCACCTCTGGATCGACTCGGAAACAAAGCTCTATCCTCGCGCCATTATTCGTCAGGCCCGCAATCTCTGGGAATCTGAATCCGATCAATTCTTAACGTCGGAGTCCAACCCTAATGCCTCAGCAGATGAGGCCCAAGAGCCCCTTTCCAGCATCACCGATAAGGTGGAGTTCTTCGAGGCACTTGCTGAAGATCGACCCCTTCCAAAGCCCTCGGTAAAATCAACGGAGCTGAAAAATGGGGACGAACTCTTCCCTGCCACGAGAGAGCCTGCCACGCCTCCTCAAGAGAACCCCTTCTTTGCTCCTCCTACAACAGATCGGAGCTCTGGACTAGTCGGCATCGAATCGATCATTGAAGACATCAGAGGAACCGGAAAAACTGTCGTCAGTGAAGCCGCCAAATCTGAACCAAGCCCCACGCCGCTACCTTCGCAGGAAGATCGGCAGACTTTGGAAGCTGGCCTCTTAAGGCTCAAGCCGGGAAACCGGGAAGATGAGTCGAAAGGCCCAGACGAACTTTCTCCGCCACAACTCCAGCAAAAACCGATGGCTCCTCCCCCGGCGAAAAAACCGGATTGGATGGGAATATTAAGGACCAGAGAAGAGGATCTACTCAAAAATCCCTCCTTGAAACTCGATCTGGAAAAGCTCGAAAAGTTTATTCGCAACATCGGCACTGAGCATCCAGGGCTCAGCCAGAGTGAAGAACGATTCCCCAGTAGCCGCTCAGTTTGCGTAAGGTGGAATGTGAGGGGAGAATCCGTCTTGCTTGGATTCGAATCGCCGCAGAACGTTTACTTTTGGAACAACCTCCTGCAGCAGTCACTAGCCTCCAATCGGCGCGAAAAGCTGGCTGCGTTTTCCCACCGAACCGAGGCATTTGATCCTAACTTGTTCTCCAGCTTTGGTTTCAGTCCTGCGGTGGCCAAGGAAAGAATCGACGTCATCGAGATGAACGATCGTGAGCTTGCGATGATCTACGCCGCGGACTCAATCATCACTGAGTCGAACGGCACAGACGAAGCGCCCGGCGCAATCCAGATTGCGATTCGCTACCTCGATCCCCTTTGGAGGAGAATCAGCCGACCAGTGGCTTAGGCCGTCTCGTCAAGACTCGTCTTTCAGCCCCGGGCAAGTGCTTTCTCAATCGCTTGCTGCTCCTTCAATGCATCAAACTTGGGATTTCTCTCTGTCGGGATATCAGCCTGAATTTCCTCACGCCAGTCATCCAACTCCTGCTTGAGTTCGCTTAACTTATCCGGCTCTTTCTCGCTGAGATCATTAGCCTCTCCGATATCGCTCCTCAAATCGTAGAGCTCGAGGTCTCCGCTCTCGAAGAATTCGAGCAGTTTCCAATCGCCTTTACGGATGACACTGCAGGGTCGGGCGCGAAAGAGAGGGTCACGCTGTTCCGCGGCCGTGTCTTTGCCATAAGCCTGAAGATAGGCAGGGAAATGCCAGAAAAGTGAACGGTCTGCATAGTTGTGCTTCTCACCCTTAAAGAGCGGGACAAGGCTGACTCCATCAAGCGACTGGTCGCCGGGCAACTCAACACCTAACATATCACAAAAGGTAGGAAAGAGATCGACTCCGGTGATGGGTGTCTCATTCGTCGTTTCGGCCTCGACGACACCGGGCCAATTCACAAAGAACGGAACGCGAATTCCACCTTCATAGTAAGTTCCCTTGTATCCTTTCAACGGCGCCATGTCTGTCGCCGGTCCATATCCTCCGTTATCGGAGAAGAAGACAATAATCGTTTTCTCACGGGTGCCAGTCTCTTCGAGTGCTTTCACGATCTGCCCAACTCCCTCGTCGACTGATTGGATCATCGTCGCCATCGCGACATGGTCGTGCAATTCACCCGGCTCTTTGTTTTCGTATTTTTCGACAAACTCTTTCTTCGCGTGAAGCGGAGTATGAACCGCAAAGTGGGTCAGATAGAGCATCCAGGGTCGCTCCTTGTTTTCTCTGACAAAGGACTCGGCACGATCACTGAGCGTATCAGTGAGATACTCATCATCCTCGTAATCCCCGAGTCCGGGAACTCGAGGATGCGGCGGGTAATATCCCGAGGGCGGTCCGCCGGAGTGAGTGCCCGCGACATTGAGATCAAAACCATAAGGCGCCGGATCGTCGCTCAAATGCCATTTCCCCATCGTCGCGGTATGATATCCCGCCTCCTGGATGCAGTTTGCCCAGGTCGTAATCGAAGGATCGAGCACATCGACTCCGGGAACATGGAGGAGCCTACGATGTTGATCTTTGCCACGCGGTCCCGTTCCCACATTGTAAATTTTGTGACGCGGCGTGTATTGACCGCTCAAGAGAGAGGCTCTCGCCGGTGCGCAATTCGCAGAAGCAGAATAGGCATTTGTAAAAACCATTCCCTCGTTCGCCAGAGCATCAATGTTAGGGGTTTCGTAGAAATCCGAACCCATAAAACTCGTGTCTTTCCAGCCGTAGTCATCGAGAAAGATAAAAAGAAGATTCGGGCGTTCTTCGGCATGAAGAAAAACGGCGGAGAGCAGCGCCGTGAGAATGAGGGGAAATAATCGCATGGGACGAGCCTAGGCAGATCAACCTATCGCTGCAAAGACTTGATTACGTCTCGGTACCCGACGAATGACAGACTTCCTGCTCTCCTTCCGTCTATGCCGCTCTGGTCACCTGACTTTCCAATCTCTCCCCGCCGTTTTCCGTTCTTCTACGGCTGGATCATTGTCGCTGTGGCGACCTTGGGAATTGTCTTTTCCATTCCCGGTCAGACGATGGGGTTCAGCGTTTTCACCGACATCCTCATCCACGAACTTGGGCTTTCGCGCGTTGAGTTGAGCACTGCTTATTGCGTGGGCACCGTCTTGAGTGGCTTCACGCTTCCCTCGCTTGGAAGAGTCTTTGACCGTTTCGGAGCTCGAAAGCTTATCGTCGGAGCAGCGGCTTCGACGGGTTTAGTTCTCTATTTTCTGAGCACCGTTCATCGGCTCACAGACTGGCTGGAAACGGCACTCCCCTTCTTAGCAGGATCAACGATCGCCTTTTGCGTCATCACGATCGGGTTCTATCTGATCCGGGTCTCAGCTCAGGGAGTTCTCACCATGACCTCTCGAAATGCGATCGGAAAATGGTTCGATTATCATCGGGGCACCGCTCTCGCCATCAGTGGAACAGTCACCTCTTTCTCTTTCTCCATCGCCCCGAAAATTCTCAATGAAATGATCGAAGCTTTCGAGTGGTGGGGCGCCTGGCTCGCCCTTGGCACAGCCAGCATTTTCGGGATGGCTCTTCTCGGATGGATTTTTCTTCGCGATAATCCAGAGGAATGTGGACTCCTTATGGACGGAGTGATCGATGAGTCAAAAAAACGAAAAGGGCACGCCGACTCGATCACTCATCGCGACTACTGCAGAAACGAAGCGATCAGCACCGCTGCGTTCCGGATGTTCAATTTGTCTTTTTCGTTTTTCTCTCTTTTCTCAACAGCGGTGACCTTTCATATCGTTTCACTGGGAGAGGCCTTCGGACGGCCGAAAGAAGACATTCTCAATTATTTTGTTCCGATGGCGCTGCTCAGTGTTGCGACCAACCTCATCTTCGGTTGGATCAGCTCGAGAACCCGCCTGAAATATCTCCTCATCATCATGAACCTCGCGGCGCTCACCGGAGTTCTCGGGACACTTTTCCTCGCCGGCACCCCCGGACTGATCGCCTATATCATTGGCAACGGCATTTGTGGAGGAGCCTTCGCAGCCCTGAGCGGAATCGTTTGGCCACGGTTTTTCGGACGATTACATCTCGGTGCTATTTCGGGAATCAGCATGTCGAGCATTGTGATTGCGAGTGGCATTGGTCCCCTCCTCTTTAGCATCTCGCTCGCACTTACCGGGGATTACAATAGCGTCCTGTGGTTCTCAGCAATCATTCCAACCATTTTAGTTTTCGGAAGCTTGACGGCTGACAATCCTCAGCGACATGCGGAAGAAATTTGATTGTCACATCGAGTGCTTCTCGTGTGATAACAGTGACGTGAGAACTCCGACTCGATACCACTACTTTCATTTCATTCTCGTATTTCTAACCTGCAGCGAAACACTTGTGGCGCAAAGATCGAGTGTGAATAAAAGAGCTCAATCACTCGCCAGAGCGATCAAACCGAACGCTCCCGCAAAAAAGTTTAGTGAGAATGGCCTCGCCTCGCTCGAAAAACAGATGATCAATGCCCTCCAGATTTTGGAGAGCTCCAACCGCAGCAACGGCCCCGATCCTCAGAACCTCATTTCGAAGGCCATTCATCTGCGTTCTGATATCGGCAGTGCAGAGAGCGTCATTCTCACAAACACACTTCTCACCACGTGGCGGGCGGCAAGTTCAATGGGCCTCTTCGACGAAGAGGCCAAATTCAGGTCCGTGATTTCAAAAGGGCGCGGGGTAGGCGAAGAATCCGTGTTTGAGTTAGTAATCCCGGGAGAGATTTATCCTCCGGCATCCAATCAGCTCGCTAATCTCCGATTGATCCCGCTGGAAAAAAAGCGAGTCGAAGGAAGTCCTCTCACCGACTGGGAGCGAACAAAAGGCGGACAGCTCAAAAAGCTCGTCGAAGAGCGACAGGAGTTGGCAGAAATCGCAGCGTTCCGGAAAGGTCCAAAAGTTAACCAACTCGGCCAGACTGAGAAAGAGCAGCTCGAGCTCTGGAAAGCGGATATGGAGAAAGCCGGAGAGGCAGCTCATCAAAAACCAAAAATTAGAGTTCAGGCAAAAGTGACGGCGAGTCCTTCGCACATGTCGAAAGACCGCTGGAGAGTCTCTTGCGAATTGGGCAATGTTTCAAGCTATCCCACGGAAGTAAAAACCGATATTTGGATAATTGGGTACACGGAGAAACACCGAACCTACTTCGTCATGGCGCATCAAACCAAGAGCATGAAATTCCGATCAGGTGAAGTTCAGAATTTTGACGTCTACACTAGAGCGAGAAGCTCTTACAAAGACCGCGCCGACGATATCGATGGACTCGG
>JARGOD010000175.1 GCA_029210205.1 Verrucomicrobiales bacterium
GAAAGTGCCCTTAGCTCAGCTGGATAGAGCACCGGATTTCTAATCCGGCGGTCGCGCGTTCGAATCGCGCAGGGCATGTTATTGCTTTTCAACGTGTTATGAACCTCGTTGATTCCGGAGCTGGTCAGACTTACCAGATAGTTACCGGATAAGTCTCGCTTTTCGTCTCTTTGCGCGGTATTTCTGTCTCATGCAGAATGAGAGAAAGAAGCAGGGAGCAGGCTATCGTAAGGGCAACAAGGTCACAGTCTCAAAGTGGAAGCATTCATTCTATTCATACCGCGCACAGTGGATTGAGGACGGGAAACCGAAGGACAAAGGATTCAAAAAGAAAGGGGACGCTGAAGAGTGGGCAGAGCAGAAAGAGTCTGAACTACTCGCACAGGGCACAGAATCCACCGTAACGCATCCCGAGCGTTCAGCCGTCATTGATTACCGCAATCGTATCGATGCGCTAGGCGTGGATCTACGCGAGGTCATCCGCATAGGGGTGGATCATTTGGAGCGGGCGCAGAAGTCATGCACCGTCTCAGAGCTGGCTACACGCGTCATTCATGATCGGGAGAGGGCTGGACAGTCTGACCTATACATTGCTGACCTTCGGCAGAGACTCGACAGATTCACAAAAGACTTCGGCAACCATGCGGTCGCAACGGTCACGAGGGAGCAGATTGCAGACTGGCTGCACGCGCTCAAACTTGCACCGAGGACGACAAACAACTTTCGCCGTATTCTCGTAGTGACATTCAACGACGCCATTGCAGCCGGGTTCATCGAGAAGAATCCTGCGGAAGCAGTGAAGCAGTCGAAGGTGGTTGAGGGCGAAGTAGACGTTCTGACCCCGGAAGAATTAAGCAGGCTGATTGAGAAGGCCGATGCGCGTATTTTGCCTGCCATCTTAATCGGTGCATTTGCGGGCGCCCGACAATCAGAGATTACTGAACTCGACTGGTCCGACATCGACATTAAAGGATGCCTGATCCGCATTCGGTCAAAGAGTGCAAAATCCTCCCGTAATCGCCTCATTCCAATCAGCAAGAATCTTTCTGCATGGCTTAAGCCGCACGCACGACAATCAGGAAAAGTCTGGCCAACAAACGCACGGAGGATTTTCGACAGATCAAAGCGGGCCGCAGGATTTGGCGAGCCGGGAACCGAGACAGAGAAGGAGAAGGAAAACAAATTGAAGTTGTTTCGCCCGTGGCCTGACAATGCTCTTCGCCACTCCTATGCATCCTACCATCTCGCCCACCACCAGAACGCCGATGAGCTGGCGTTGAACATGGGACACCGTGGGACTGCTCTTATCTTCTCAAACTACCGCGCCATCGTTACGCCAAAGGCCGCAAAAGCCTACTGGTCGATTGCTCCCGATACCGTGGATAACGTCATCTCAATGAAGGGGGCGGCATGAAACGCGTCAAACGAGAGTCACGTAGTTTTGAGCAAACGTTGAGGTTGGTTTTCGGGACAAAAAAAAGCAAAAAACTTACGGACGCTGATCACTTGGTAAGGCTATTGCAGCAATCTTTTCTCCACGACGAAAACAAAATCGAGCCACCTGCGAGAATCGAAGGGGAGTCAGATGACGATTACTTTAAGCACTTAGAGCAGCACTTCGACGAGATAAGGCGAATCGAGAAAATGAACCGTGCTGCGTGGGAACCTTTTTTTGAGGAATGCTATCAAGCGATCCATGCAGGTGATCCGGATTACTTTGAATCCATCGCGAAGGCAATAAAATGGGCTAAACGAAAACCTGACGACCACCAAAAAGCAATATTCCACTATCGTTACCTTTGGCGGAGTAATGATTTCACCACCAAGAAGGAACTTCGAGAGTGGATCATTGAAAAGGCCGATATTGACCACGAGGATTCCGTAGACTGGCAAAGAGTAATCAGAGAACTGAAAGATGAGTTTACGGAAGAATACCGCGAACTAATGGGACTGGAAAGCGGGGAACCTGCGGAGTGGAAAGATGTTTGCAGGGAATTAGGAATCAGGGATTTAGACGATAAGGAAAGGTGGCCGGAAAAAAGGATTGTTGACGGGGAATAGAAGAGTCACTCACTATTCCCCGTTGGTAACCAATGAGTTAAAGATTTTTTATTTGCAGTGTGGTTCATTGTTAGTGCGAACCCACTTCAAAAATACTCATGAAAATCGATACTCAGGAAATCACTAACCTCAGCACCAAAAAAGAAACGGCAAGCGCCTTGCGCGTTTGCGATCGGACCGTCGACACCCTCGTGGCCATCGATGCAATACCGTCAGTGCAAATTGGCAACCGGAGACTGTTTTTTCTCCCTGACGTCCTCAACGCGATCCGCGAAACCGGTAGCGTCTCCACTCAGCCCAAACAAGAGAAAGACGCCGCAGCCCGATAACAGAAACCCGACCACCGCACAAGCTATGCACGGGGCCGGGCTGGATTCTGTTACTGTTAGGATTCTACTCGCAAACCTCGTGCTTGGCAATACCCCAAGCACAATGATTCAAAAAACATCTCAACCGCCCACCCTCGATACCATTATCGCCGAGGGACTCCCCCCCGTTGAAAATGTTGAAAATGTTGAAACCGAACCGACCGAGTTCAACAAATTCAACAATTTCAACCGCACCCCTCCCCCTGAGAGGACTCACCCTATTCCCGATGGCTCAGTGATTGCACTAGTCCGTGATATTGGACGCGACTTTAGCGAAGCACCTGATTCATTCACGATTGCGCCGTTCCTGGCTCTAATCGGCGGAGCAACCACTCCACGATGCTTCTGGGATTTTGCAGGGAAAAAATACGCAAACCTCTACCAGTTCGTTGTCGGGCCTCCCGGTGTCCGCAAGAGCACCGCGTTCAAGATTGCAGAACAGATAGGCTACCAAGCACTAAGCGTCGATACATTTCATAGCGGTAATGCCAGTGATTCCGCTGCATTCGCAAAATGGGAGAAGCAACCAAACCGCATTCAATTGGAGAGCGAAGGGAATACGATAGTCACATCGTGGAAGGGGAGCCACTCAGGAAGAGAAATCGCCGCGAGATGCCTGAAGCTTTATGATGCCGAACCTTGGTCGCAGACGTTCCGCCATCAAGCCGACAAGGATGGAGATGGAGAGGAGAGGTATATCGAGAGCGCGTCACTATCATTGGCAATCGGAGCAACGCCCGGTGTCTGCCGATTCGATGGAGTGGACGCGAAGAATGGTCTGAGAAGGCGCTTTGGATACTATGCTACGGACCACGCTGCGAGAGTCATTGACTGGCCTCGCACCCTTGCCGACGACGACCTTGCCGACGTAGTGAGCCAGTTAGGCAAGATTGCAGAACTCGAAGGAGAATGGACTTTCGACACTGGCGCAAAAAACCTGTGGTCTGATATTCAGAAGCGCAACCGTTCCGACCGTGAGGAGATCCACGGCGACGGTTCCGAGGAGGCAGAAATCAGGCAGGCCGAACTGTCTGAGTCACCCTCGCGAATCCTCAAGTTGGCGGGAATTTTCAATGTATCTCGCTGGGCAATGGGGAGCGCCAAGGATGCCTTTGTCGTCACCGAAGAAATGCTTGAGCTTGCCGAGTTGCATCAGGCAGCGTGCCTTGAGGCAAGCGGAGCAGTGGACGCCATCGCGAACCGCGCGGCCATTTCAGAAGAAGCCGAAAGAATACTGGCCACAATCCGAGCCGAAGCCGCGAGCACCCGCGATTGTGACCGATGGACAATCACCGGCGATACCATCACTGCAACTCGCTCTGAGATCACCCGGCGATTCACTCCGAACGGAAGCCGGGGCAACCTCACGACCCATCGTCTTCACGGATTAGTAATGCCGATTGTCATTCGCCAAGCAAATGGAGAAATCGAACGAACCGCGAACGGCGGAACGGTTTACAGGATTCCGATGGAGCCGCAACCATGACCGCGACCGACTCGACACTCGACCACGACCGACTCGAAAAGGTGAAGCATCA
>JARGOD010000042.1:0-34214 GCA_029210205.1 Verrucomicrobiales bacterium
CTGCATGAGGGAACGGAATTTCTCGGGTTCGGAACGGTTGTGTTTGTGCGTGGGAAGCGAATCACGTAAACAGCAAGACGGAAACTTAACACCTTGATTATCAATGGGTTACACCAACGGAATTCCGTTAATTCACCGCATCTAGATATCTCAGGCAGTTCCATCTCACTTGGCGACGGATCCGCCACTGCCATCTCTCCGGATTTGAAACGATGATCCGGAAAGGGTTGGGAGAGCTTTTCCGCGCTGTGCAAGACGCGTGCCCTCAGGGTGACATTCCCGTCAAAAAAGGACAACCTGAATTTGTCTATTCCTTCAAATTTTTTCGGACTTCAGTGTCTCGAATCTAGAAGAAAAGAGAGAGGTTCCCAAAAGCTAAAATTTTGAGAAAACCACTCAAGGCAGCCTAATAATTTACAATTTCAAAGGTTCGCGTTTACCGAGCAGCATTCCAAAGGCGATCGTAATCAACGTCGTCACGGGCCACATCCATGCAGAGGCTATTGTCGACTTAACCGATTTCGCCTCATCGCCCACCAATTCATAAGTGGGGAGCTGAGCGAGAAACCCGGCTAAATCATTACTCATAAAGAGGACCCAGACATCTGTTCGAACAAAAACAACAAGAACAAAAGAGATCGCAGCCCCAATCAACAAACCTTTGATGCTGCCCCGTCGCTTTGCCAGAAGCGCGACAAGAAACATTCCCAGCAAAGGACCAACCGTGTATGTCGTCATTCCAAAAGCAAGCGGCAACACATTGACGTCGGTCTTTTCCTTCACTGCATAGAGAATGAATGTGAAGCCAGTCAGAAAAGCACCCCAAACGAGAACGAGGATCCTCGACAATCTCACAAGCTTTACCTGCTCCTCGACCGTGTGCTCGTGATTAGTACGCCGCATGAGAGACAGGGTTGTCTGACTCAATGCAGCGAGAATGGAGTCGAGGCTTGATATTGCGGCTGCAAAAATCCCCGCAAGAATCAGCCCACGCAACGCTGTTGGCAACTCTGTCACGATCCAGACGGGAAAAACATTATCAGGATTCTTCGGCTGTCCCCCTTCCCACTTCAATGCCTCCATAATCAATGGATCAGTCGGTGGATTCTTCTGATAAAAAACAAACAACGCGGCACCCACGAAGAGCATCAGCACAGTAACAAGCTGCCCGAAAGAACTCCAAATGATCGCCTTCTTCGCATCCGACGGACTCTTGCAGCAAAACATTCGCTGCGCATTGAGTTGATCGACTCCGAACGCATTTAAATTTAGAAACGGCACCGCAATTAGCGCGACCCAAAAGGTGAACTCAACTGCCGGATCCAGAGAAAAGTTGAGAACCTGCATTTTGTTTACGGACGTCCCGTCAAACTGCTCCGCGGCGGTTGCCACGCCAAATAGAGTGCTCCACCCACCCTCAAAGCTGGAAATCATCCAAAAAAGCGCAACGAGCCCCCCAATGACAAACAGGAAAAATTGCATCACGTCCGTCCAGATCACGGTCCTCATGCCTCCCATCAATGTCCAACCAATCGCAAAAACTCCAATCACGACAATACACCACTCAAATGGAAGAGGAGTAACCACTTTCAACGGAAGCGCAGCAACGAGAACGCGAACACTTTGGGCTAGAATACTCCCAACCGTAAAAAGAACCGTCGCGAGTTTCTTTACTCCCTCGCCGAGCTTATTCCCCATGTAGTCGTAAGGGCTGTAGATATCCTTCTCGTAGAAGACCCGGACAAAGAACAGGCCGACAATGATCCGCGCAACAATCGAGCCTGCCGCCCATTGGAGATAGGTGAAGTCCCCCTGCAAAGCCATGACGGCGCCGGGAACGCCGATAAAAGTTACACCGCTGATTTCCGTCGCAATAATCGACCCGGAAACCGCCGGCCAGGGAAGCGAACGACCACCGAGGAAGAAATCATTGATGCTCGCCTGTTTCCCTCGGAGGCGGTGACCCACCATTGTCGTGAGGAGGAGATAACCAAAGACGACAAGCCAGTCGACCGGAGTGAAGAAATGAGAAAGACCGTCCATAAATTAAGGCAGCCCGCAAGGCTGGAGTCCACCTTGAAACGGAGACCCCCCAACCGAAAGCAAAATATCGATTAATCAGAGGGGGAATTTTCAGCTTTGAGACTGAGGCCTGACTACAAGCGACGACGGCGTCGCTTGATGTGGAGCTGCGCGAGAGATTTTTGGATCGAAACTTGAACCGCTGCGACCTCTTCGGGCGTGCTTATTTCTTTCATCGAATCCTGTGCACGAGAGAGCGCCTTCTCGACCGCGTCTTCATCAATCTCCGATTCTCCCAAGGCCATGTCCGTGAGGACCGAAACGCGGTCGTTAGAAATCTCAACAACACCGGTTCCTATCGCGAGCGAGTGCTCTTCACCGTCTTTCATGTAGCGAAGCTCTCCGGGATTGAGAGTCGTCACAAGAGGTGCGTGAGACTTGAGAATTCCCATCTCTCCCTCCCCGCCTGGAACTACGACACTGTCGATCTCGTCAGAGAAAGCCTTTTTTTCGGGAGTGACAATATCCAGCTGCATAGGAAGAACGAAATAGAAAATTCAGGCAACGCTTACTTTTCGACAGAGTCGATACCGGCTTTCATATAGAAATTGTTCTCCGGAACACTGTCGTGCTTGCCATCGAGAATCTCTTTGAAGCCCTGCACGGTATCTGCAACGGAGACGTAAACCCCATCAATTCCGGTGAAAACTTTACCAACGAAGAAAGGCTGACTGAGGAACTTCTGAACCTTACGAGCACGGAAGACAGTCAGTTTATCTTCAGGGTTCAGCTCATCCATTCCGAGAATGGCGATGATGTCCTGAAGGTCTTTGTATCGCTGGAGCACGTTCTGGACGCCACGAGCGACTTCGTAGTGCTCTTCACCAACCACCTCTGGCTGAAGCGCCGTCGATGTCGAAGCAAGGGGGTCAACCGCAGGGTAAATACCCAACTCAGCAAGAGAACGCTCAAGCACGACAGTTGAGTCGAGGTGAGCAAAGGTGTTCGCCGGAGCTGGATCAGTCAAGTCATCCGCAGGGACGTAGACCGCCTGGAACGAAGTGATCGAACCCTTGTTCGTGGAAGTGATTCGCTCCTGAAGCTGGGCCATCTCGGACGCAAGCGTCGGCTGGTATCCCACCGCAGAAGGCGTCCGGCCAAGAAGCGCGGAGACCTCGGAACCTGCCTGGGAGAAACGGAACACATTATCAACGAAGAGAAGCACGTCCTGATTTTTCTCGTCGCGGAAATACTCAGCCATTGCGAGAGCGGAAAGGGCGACACGGAGACGGGCACCGGGAGGCTCGTTCATCTGACCGTAAACCAGAGCCACCTTCGACTTGGAAAGATCTTCCTGATCAATAACGCCCGCTTCGGACATCTCCCAGTAGAGGTCGTTACCTTCACGAGTTCGCTCACCGACACCAGCGAAGATGGAATATCCACCGTGCTCTTTCGCGATGTTGTTGATCAGCTCCATGATGACCACTGTCTTACCGACACCCGCACCACCGAACGCACCCACTTTACCACCTTTAGTGAAGGGGCAGATCAGGTCGATCACCTTGATCCCGGTCTCTAGAATCTCCGTGGAGTTTGCCTGTTCGATCAAGGAAGGAGCAGGACGGTGAATCGGATAACGCTTTACCGCATCAACCGGACCACGCTCATCAACGACGTCACCAGTGACATTAAAAATACGGCCGAGAACACCCTCACCCACCGGCACCGAAATCGGAGCGCGTGTGTCAGTGATGGGAAGTCCGCGCTTGAGACCTTCGGTCGAGGACATCGCGACGGCACGAACCCAGCCATCACCAAGGTGCTGCTGAACTTCGAGAGTCAGTTTGACGGATTCGCCGCTGACATCGTAGTCCACCTGAAGGGCGTTGTAGATCTCCGGCAACTGCTCCGCGTCTGAAAAGTCGGCGTCGATCACGGGGCCGATCACCTGGACGATTTTACCTACGTTACTCATCTGATTATTGTCCTACTCGTTGAGGGTCTTAGTTGTTTATAAATTTGGTTCAAGGGACACCGCGACTACTCGAGGGCCTTCATTGCCGTGGTGATTTCCAGCAACTCCGCTGTAATCGCCGCCTGGCGCTGCTTGTTGTAAACCAGAGTCAGATCCTTGATCATATCCTCCGCATTATCTGTCGCGGCTTTCATCGCAACCATGCGGGCACTGTGCTCGGAAGCACGGGATTCAAGAACCATCTGGTAAAGCTGGTAGTTCACATACTGCGGAACGATTGAGTCCAAAACCGCACTGGCACTTGGCTCAAAAAGATAGCCGCCATATTCCGGACCGGGATTAATTTCGATAGGACCGGGATCCTTGCCGACACCAATGAAATCCTTGTCTCGCCCGAGATCGATCGGACGAATTGGAAGCAGTGTCTCAACCATAGCCTCCTGACTGATCGTGTTGATGAAGTTAGTGAAAGCCACTTTCACCCGGTCGTATTCGCCGGCGAGAAACTTCTCGATCGCAAATTCTGAGATCTGCTTTGTTTCAAGGAAAGCAACCGGATCCTTCACCTGAAAATCAGCAAGCAACTCGCGCTTCATGCGGGAGAGCGCCTGACTACCTTTGCGTCCTACCGTCACAAAAACCGCTTCTTTCGAAACGTTTTCGGTATCTGAAAGAAGACGAAGCAGGTTTGTGTTCAGCGGTCCGCAGAGCCCCTTGTCAGTCGTGACCACAATGACGAGTTCCTTTTCTCCATCGTGTTCTTTGAGGAGCGGGTGATCCTCTTCGCTGGTCTGCTCCTTGAGATTGACGAGGACCTTATTGAGAAGGTCGGCATAGGGACGGCCGGACATAGCCTGATCCTGCGCCTTCTTCATTTTCGAAGCCGCGACCAACTGCATGGCCTTGGTAATCTGGGCCGTGTTTTTAACCGACTTAATGCGTCGGCGAATGTCGCGAAGGTTAGCCATGTATCAGGAAAACAGAATCGTCTAAGAAAGTGAATTAAGAAGGCTTGTAGCTAGACTTGAAGTCCTCGATTGCCTGGCCCAGTTCGTCTTTGACCTGGTCAGTGAGAGCCTTCTCATCGCGAATCAAACCCAGAAGGCTATCCTTACGAGTGGAAAGAAATTCCATCATCTTAGCCTGGCAATCCTTGATGTGGTCCACCTTAACGTCGTCAAAGTGACCATTCTGGATCGCCCAAAGGACGCAAACCTGAACCTCGACCGGAATCGGCGAATACTGCTTCTGTTTGAAAAGCTCAACGATTCGTTGACCGCGCTCGATCTGAGCCTTCGTCTTATCATCGAGATCAGAACCGAACTGAGCGAAAGCCTGCAGCTCGCGGAACTGAGCGAGATCCAACTTAATGGTTCCCGCCACTTTCTTGACCGCTTTCGTCTGGGCGGCAGAACCAACCCGGCTCACGGAAAGACCCACCGAAATCGCGGGGCGAATCCCCTGGTAGAAGAGATCGGTCTCGAGGTAGATCTGACCGTCAGTAATCGAAATCACGTTGGTCGGAATGTAAGCCGAAACGTCACCAGCCTGGGTCTCAATGATCGGAAGGGCGGTCAAAGAACCACCACCGTTCGCTTCGCTGAGGCGGGCGGATCGCTCAAGAAGGCGACTGTGAAGATAGAAAACATCACCGGGATATGCCTCGCGTCCTGAAGGACGGCGAAGGACGAGTGAAACCTGACGATAAGCAACAGCATGCTTGGAAAGATCATCATAGACGATAAGAGCGTCCATTCCCTTATCCATAAACCACTCACCAATGGCACAACCACCATAAGGAGCGAGATACTGATTCGTTGCCGAATCAGAAGCGGGCGCGGAAACAACGGTCGTGTATTCCATCGCACCGGCTTCTTCGAGAATCGCAATGTTACGGGCGACGTTTGCCTGCTTCTGACCAATCGCCACGTAGATACAGTAGAGCGGCTTGTGATCCTTGAGCTTGCCTTCTTCGGCAGCCTTGTTCTGCTGAGCCTGGGAAATAATCGTGTCGATCGCAACAGTGGTCTTACCGGTCGAGCGATCACCAATGATGAGCTCGCGCTGTCCACGACCGACAGGAATCATCGCGTCGATCGCCATGATACCGGTCTGAACAGGAACGGAAACAGACTGGCGGGGAATAATGCCCGGAGCAATCTTCTCAACGGGATAGGTCTCCGTCGAATCAATATCGCCTTTGCCATCGAGAGGTTGGCCGAGCGCGTTGACGACACGACCGAGAAGCCCTTTTCCAACCGGAACTGAGAGGAGTCGGCCTGTGGACTTGACCTCATCCCCTTCCTTAACATGAAGGCCTTCTCCGAGAAGAATACAACCGACTTCGGTTTCTTCGAGGTTCAGCGCCAGACCGTAAAGTCCGCCGGGAAACTCAAGCATTTCGTTCAGCATGACATCGCTGAGGCCTTCGACCTTGGCGACACCATCACCAATTTCCCGGACAATTCCCACGTTTGACTTCGATACAGAAGTTTTGAGGGCTGCGATTTCGGATTCCAGTTCCTGGAGGATATTGCTCATGACGTTTCGTCAGGTTCTTCGCTACGATAAATCGTTTCGATTAAGTTACTTAGTTAAATTTTTCTTCGAGACGTTCGATGCGGCTCTTCACGCTACCGTCCCAAACATCGCTTCCAATCTTGATGCGGATACCACCGAGAAGATCAGGGCGGATCGCATATTCCGTTGAAATTTGATTGCCGTATTTCTTTTTCAGATCTGACTCGACCTGAGTGCGAGTGGCGGCATCCAACTCAATCGCACTTTCAATGAGAGCGCTGTTGCGCTCAATCTCGAGACGCACAAGTCTCCAGTAGGCAGAGATAACCTGCAGATAGCCACGAGGCTTGGCATCAGACAACTTACGCACCACCTTTTGAACCACTCCTGGATCCAAAACGCCATCAACGATCGAAGCCTGAAACAGCTTTTTCGCAGTGCGCCTAAGTTCTTTGCCTGACTTCATCTTAAAAAATAATCACTGCCTAGAGAGCCACCTGTCCGGCCGTCTCCTCATTAATCCGCTTCTGATCACCATCGTCGAGGACTTTGCCTGTCACTTTCGAGGTGGCCTCAATCACAAGATGTCCGAAATCACGCTTGAGCTCATTCATCGTGCTCTGATGCTCAAGCTTGGAAGCCTCACGGGCTTTCTCAATGATCTGCTGCGCCTCGTTGATCGCTTCTTGAGTTTTCTGACCACGAACCGCTTCTGCACTCTCGCGAGCCTCTGTGATGAGACGCTCGGCATCAGCATTAGCTTCATCGAGCATGGACTGAACTTTCTCTTCGGCCTTTTCAAGCTGAGACTCAATCTTCTTCAGATTCTCCTCGCCTTCGGCGATCCTCGCGCGCCTCGCTTCGAGCATCGCAAGGACAGGTCCAAAAGCATATTTGGAAAGAATAAAGTAAACAATCAGGACGATGACCACCTGAGAGATAAACTTCGGCCAAGCCAATCCAAAAGTTTGAAGGATGTCACCCATGATCGATAGCGAGTTTAGTCAGATTAAAAAGAAAAGGAATCGGAGAGCCTGCGGCCGGCCCGTGCAGGCCGCAAGCACTTCCAAATCACACAGAGCTTAGCCCTGAAGCGCCATAATGAACGCGTAAATAGCGATAGCCTCAGCAAGCGCCATTCCGATAATCCCGATTGTCAGGATGTTACCGAAAGCACTGGGGTTACGACCCACTGCCTGAGCAGCAGCCATTCCGATAAGCCCGAGACCAATACCAGCACCGGCACCGGCTACACCGAGGGCGAAGTTTCCGTTGAAGGCACCACTGGAAGCTGCTCCAGGAGCAGCGGCGGCGAGTGTTGTTAGAACATCAATCATGATTATTTCTTTCTTTTTTACTGTTTCTTCGTCACCGCCCACACTTTTCTACGCATGGTCCCGATGACAAAATTCGTTAGTGATCTCAGTGCTCTTCGTGAGTCGTTGAGAGCTTTATGTAAACTGCGCAAAGGAGAGTAAACACCGTTGCCTGAAGGGCTCCGACAAGTATCTCCATAAAATAAAACGGGAGAGGGAAAATAACCGAGGTGAGCCAGGCAACCCATCCGCTCGCACCAATAGTCTCACCAAGCCCACCCATCGTGACGAGCAAGGTTTCCCCTGCAAAGATATTCCCCAAAAGCCGGAGAGATAGAGACATGGGACGGAAAACAATCGAAACCACCTCGATGACGCCGACAAAAATGAAGATCGGCATCAGCATGTACTTGAGCGGACCTGTAAGCCCACCTTTCGGACCAAAGATATGAACAATCGTTCCCCACAGACCCAGCTCGCTGATCGAGAGCCAAAGCCAGACAACCATAAACACCACCGCAAGCGCAAGGGTCATGTTTAAATCTGCGGTCGCAGGGCGGAGAATAGGGGTCGTTACCTCTTTGAGACTGAGAGGACCTGAAGGCTCTCCCCACCCGATCGTGCCTACTCCCGGGATCAAACCAAACCAGTTGGCGGTGATAATAAAAATGAAAACCGTAGCGAGAAGCGGGAATGCCCTCGGCGCAACATGCTTACCAACAATTCCTTCAACCTGCCCATACAAAAACTCGATCACAAACTCAACCGTGTTTTGCTTGGGACCGGGAACCAGCGCCATGCTTCGGGTCGCCATTCTCGTGAAGAGAAGCACCGCAGTCGTGACAAAAGCCGCCACGAGAATAGAGTTAGTGAACCACCCACTGATCTCCGGAGCTGCAATTCCGCCGGCGGCGAGAAGTGGACTCACAAATTCGAGTGAAATAGCTGGGGAAAAGGCATCCATCAGGAAGACAGGGGAGAACGCCGGGAGGGGTTTTTAGACCGGTATCTCCTTCCTTGTTGAGAGCGCACCCTAATCAATGGGATTGGTCTCGCAACAGCAATTTGTGAAAAATTTCACAAAGTCTGTGTCGACCTCGACACCTTTCCTCGAATTCAGCTTTGGAGCATGTCCCCACCGAGGTGCGAAGTCACCTTTCAAGCCCGCTTTCAGTGCGACTGGACAGGCCTCTCCACGTAGCCAAATTACTTCGACCGAAAAAAGCAGGAGGAGTATTCTCTTCACGCTATGGCCGCTTCAGGAACGGACTCAACATATCGAGAAGCGGCTTCGCCTGCTCTATCAAATCAGACGGATCTACCGCTGGACTCTCGCTATCCGGGCTCGTCGGGAGAAATTTGTAGGCCTCTTTGAGCACCCCTTCGGGAAGCCCTTTCAAAATCTCCTCTCCCGCAGCCGCAATGAGTCTTCCACTCAGGTCTTCACGAGGCTCACTGACCGTCCCCGTCAAATTCAAGGGCGCCCAGAGGAACCCGTCTTTACTCTCAGTAAAAACCTGACGCTCCGCTCCCGGAATCCAGCGAAGCGTTCCCGGAGTCACCCCAACTCGACAAACCCCTTCGAGACTCTCTCCCAAAATCGTGATGTCTCCTTCCACTCTAACGAGACCATCCGACTGGAGCACGAGATCATTCAATTCCACCACCTCTCCCTCTCGCTTGAATCCCGTCTTGGCTTCGCTGAAAACAAGTTGCTTGAACTGCTCATTCCGGGTGTATTCCGCAATCAATGCAAGCACCGGAATCGATTTGGCGGCAGCCTCTTTAACTCGCAACTCTCCCTCGTAAATAAACGCACCCGGCTTTCCCGTGACCTTGACCGGCCCTTCGATCATGCCGTCGAGGCGATCAGCCCACTCACCGTCCAAAAGATCATCGAGATCAATCGAAGCAAGATCGAGATCGAGGTCAAAGACCCCGTCTTCGCCAAATCCGATTTCACCGGCGGCAGCGACCGAGCCATCACCAAAAACACTCAGAGAGCACCGATCAATAAATAAATCCGACCGTTTCCAGCGCATCGCCAGCTCACGAATCCCAACCTCTTCCTGATTCGGCACCTGAATGGTTCCACCCTGCATCAGTATCTCCCAAATCCGGGTATTGAAATCCGGGCTAACTTTTCCGCCCGCTCCCTTTAAAAGAAACACCTGCTCATTCGCACTGTTTAGCACCGAGATCTGAGTCGACCCGATCGCAACTTCATCCAGTTCCACGCGATTCGGAAGAAAGCGTTTCAACCAATCAGGGACTGCCGGACTGCCGGATGGGTCGAGATCGATGACCTCGCTCTCCCGGGGTGCCTTTGCCCGGCGGTCCGAAAACTCAAGATCAAGACGGTTGACCGAAGCCTCCGGAATTCGAAAGGCCCCCGCCTTAATTCCTCCTGTTTTAACACGCACCCCATCGAGATTAAGTTCTGAGAAAGAGGCACCCTCGTAGCCAACAGCTTGAAACTGATCCGTATAAACCTCTGAACCCTGCCACTTCATTTCTGAAAGCATGATTCGCGATGTCATCGCCGCGGAGGCTTTGTTAACGAGCAGATCGCGAAACCCGTCACCACGGAGCCAGGAATCGACACTGGACTTCGCGATCAACAGGACTACCACCATGATGAGGAGGAGACTGAGGCAAGTGATCAGCACCGCTTTGAGCGGATTAAACCCTTTAGAATGGCGTTTCGGTTTTCTGGGCATGATTACTAATGAGTTAAGTATTCCGCTACGCGGCCCCATGGCAAGTCTTTCATGGCAGGATCGACCGAACGGAATTGAACTCTCCGGGATAGTGTAGTCCTAACTTTCGCTCGAACGCCCTGGAAGGCATCACCGCCTGATCAATCACTTGCGTACCGAAAAGCCCGGCAGCGCCTAAAATCCCTGCGCATTTCTCCATTCTCTTGCATTGCAGATATTCCGCAAAGCTTCTAAAAGTGCCCTGTGCTTGAACTAGAAAACATCCATTTCACGATTCAGAAGGGTAAAGAAGACATTCATCTTCTCGAGAAGGTCGACCTACGCGTACCGACCGGACACTTCATGGCTATTGTCGGTCCCTCAGGTTGCGGCAAGTCCACCTTGCTGAAATTAATCGCCGGCCTCAACCAGGAAAGCGAAGGCAGCATCCACTGGAACGGTCGCAACCTCTCCGAGGAAGGCGACCTTGAATGCTCCGAAATTGGCTATGTCCCCCAATTCAGCATCGCCTATGAAGAACTCACGGTCGAAGAGAACATTGAGTCAACGGTTCGACTGAGAGCGAAAACAGAAAACCGGAAAGAATTCGAAGATCTTGTTGATGGAATTCTAAATTCCACCGGTCTCGATGCTTTGCGCGACCGTCCCGTGAAAGTCCTCTCCGGTGGACAGAAACGTCGCCTCTCCTTGGCACTCGAGCTCTCCACGGATCCTGTTCTACTTCTCTGCGACGAAGTCACGAGCGGTCTCGACCCAAAGAGCGAGCAGGACATCGTTGCTCTCATGCATGAGCTGAGTCGCAACGAACACCGGATCGTCGTTAACGTTACCCACAGTCTTGCCAACCTGGACCTTTATGATTCCGTTCTCGTCCTTGACGCCGGTCGGGTTGTCTATCACGGCCCGCCCCGCGCGCTGGAGCATTACTTCAGTGTCAGCAAAGCTGAAGACGTCTATCCCCAGCTCTCAAAGCGGGACAAAAACGCGTGGGCAGACAGCTGGAGTAAACATCGCGATGCCTATTACGAAAATCTTCCTGCCAAAAATACAGGAGATCCAAATGTTTCCGTATCGGCAGTCACACCGAGTGCGGCCGCACAGTTTTTCGCCCTCTTCTTCCGACGATGGAAAATTTTCTTCCGGGACTGGGGTGGCCTCATGCTGCAGGCCTCGATTCTGCTTGGCTTTCCCTTTCTCGTCATTGTTTTCGAACTTGGGGGAGTCGAACAGACGATGCGACTCGCCGATGCAGCACCGGGTACTAAGGCGGCCATGGAAGCCGAACAAGAAGCGATCACTTTCAACCTGAATCTCGGGGGCGTGGTCTCAGGTCTCGTCATGTTTCAAGTCATCCTCCTCACCCTCATGGGTTCAAACAATTCCTCCCGGGAAATTGCAGGAGAACGCCAGATCTTCGAAAAGGAAAAACTCGGAGGAGTTCGACCTCTCGTCTACCTCTCGAGCAAACTGGCCTTTCTCTCTGTCCTTGTGATTATTCAATCGTTGTGGATGGCGATCTTTGTGCAAAGCATCTGTAAGCTTCCTCTTGAATCCTTTCTCCCACACATAATTATGCTCCTGTTAGTGAACGGAGCCATGACATCAATCTGTCTTGGAATCTCTTCGATGGCCAAGACCGCTGACCAGGCTTCGTTGCTCAGCATCTACCTTGTCGGTTTTCAGCTTCCACTTTCCGGAGCGGTTCTCGCCCTGCCTGATTGGGCAGGCTGGCTCACGCGACCTTTCATATCCGCTTATTGGAGTTGGGCAGGGAGCATGGACGGAATGGAAAAGAATTACCTGAGATGGATCAAGGAAGTAACAGACACCTGGCTCGGGCCAATGTGGCTCTGTATGCTGGTGCTTCTTGCTCATGTTGCTATTGGCTTATTCATCGCCTATGTCGGCGTCAAACGCCCTCGCTGGGAACATTGATTTGTCATTAGATGACAGCAAACGAGGAACTGACTGCCTACCTCGCTGACTTCGTCACGGAGCACAAGCGCGACAGAATCGCTGAAGTGCTTTCCGAAAGGACGCGGCATTTCACCGTGATGTTGGAAGATATTTACCAGCCTCACAACGCCTCCGCCTGCCTCCGGAGTTGCGAGTGCCTCGGGGTGCAGGATGTCCACATTGTCGAAACAAGGAACGAATACCGCCCGAACAACGAAGTCAGTATGGGCAGTTCAAAGTGGCTCACGATGCACCGCTACCGGACGACGAAGTCGGCTCTCGATACCGTTAAAAACAAAGGATACCGCATCGTTGCGACAACCCCCAACGAGGACGGTTACGATCTCACGACCCTGCCACTCGACCAACCGGTTGCTCTCCTTTTTGGAACGGAGGAAGAAGGCCTTACAGAGGAAGCCCTCGCCGCTGCCGACGACACGATGCGACTCCCCATGTATGGCTTTACTCAGAGCTACAACATCTCCGTCACCGTCGCCGTTTCGCTCTCGCAACTCGTCGCGCGGCTTCGCCTTTCGGGAGTCGAATGGAAGCTGAGCGAGGAGGAAATCGAAGAGCTGACGCTGAACTTTTATCGTCGCATCATCAAGCGACACGACCTCATTGAAGAAACGTTCTGGGAAACCCGGGAAAGTTAAAGCCAAACTGCCCTATGCCTGAGGACTCCTTACCTGAACAATCTGAATTTCTCTTTGAAGAAGTCTCCACACCTCCGGCCGCCACCTCTTCAATGAAGCGACGGTTCATCGGCTGGGAGCAATCAATCCTCGCTGCTCTTGTCGACGAATTCACCTCCCGCTGGAACGGCGCAGGAGTCCTCGATCTTTCCGACACGCTCGTCATCGTGCCATCGAAAAACGCGGGACGCCGCCTCCGCGAAGGACTCGCGATTCGTGCGGCGGAAGAGGGTGCGGCTGTCTTTCCTCCCCTCGTCGTCACTCCGAATTTCCTCTACTCCGCGGAGCGTCTCCCCGGCCTCACCGAGCCCGTCGCGACGACTGCCCAGACGCAATGGATCTGGACCGCGCTTTTTCTCCGCATTTCTCTTCCCGACTTCCGCCGTCTCTTCCCCGTGGATCCCGTTGACCGTTCTCTGAAATGGGCCTGCCAAAGCGCCTCGGATTTTCTCACGGTGCGACGTCTTCTCTCCGAATCCGGACACAACTTTGCGAGCGCTGGCGAGACCCTCGCGAGAGAAGACATGGAACCACTTCGGTGGGAGGAAATGGCGCGTCTCGAGGGACTCGCAGTTACCGAAGCAAAGCGTTGCGGTCTCCTCGATGAAACCACCGCTCAACTCAGCGTACCGGAGGAAGGTATTCTCCCGGATGGTATCAACCGCATCGCCCTCTGCGGCGTCGCCGACCTACCCGTGCTCGCCGCGAAATCGCTCACCCATTACGCGAACTCCTGTGAGGTCGAGGTCTTCATTGCCGCTCCGGAAAGTCACGCCGCTCACTTTGACGAGCATGGTCATCCCGTCCCTAAATTCTGGATGGAGGAGCCCATCCCTATCTACACGCCTGCGACCACAATCCACGACGCCGTGACGCCGCTCGATCAAGCAGAGAAAGCCGCGGAGCTCCTCAGTCATCTCGACCACCCCGCCGCCAAAGCTGCGATCGGAATTCCCGACGCCGCCCTTTCTATCCCGCTCCAGAAAATCTTCGCGGAACGCGGGATTGAGTCCTATGACCCCGCTGGAAAACTCATCAGCACGGAGGGCATTTACTACCTGCTCAAACAAACAACCGAGATCATTTCTGCTGACTCTCTCGCCGCCTTCCGCCGCCTCCTCAACTGCCCCGGTATTCCTGAGGCGATCAGTCGCACCCTCCCGGGAGGAACTGATTCCAGCCCCGTTAAAATGATCAATCTCACCGACGATTTGATCATCGACACTCTGCCCGCCAGCCTTAGCGACGCGAAGGATTCGGCAAAACGTCGCTTCTCAAAAAAGCACCCGGAACTCGCTCTCGCGATCGAGTGGATGCAAGATTGGGCGCAGCGCTTCCGACGCGAACCGTTTGAAAAAACGCTCGCCGCCTGGCTCACCGAAATCTACGAAGGACCCCGCTTCGACCGGCAGGACTTGCAGCAACAAATCCTCACCGAAGTCGCCTCCGCAATCAACACTCTTGAGCGGGATCTTGAAGCCGTCCGCGATGCGTTTGAAAAAACTCCGACCGGCCCGGAAAAGCTGGAACTTCTCCTCACTTCGCTGAGCGGCCAGGCGGTCTATCCCGAGCGAACGCCGGAGCAAATGGATCTCCAGGGCTGGCTCGAACTCCTCTGGGAAGACGCTCCGCATCTTGTTATCACCGGGATGAATGATCACGTCGTTCCCGAAGCGGTCGCGGGCCACGCCTTCCTTCCTGACACAGCAAGAAGAGTGCTCGGTGTCCTTAACAACGACGACCGCTTTTCCCGCGACGCCTATTTCCTTACCGCCATATTTGAAAACCGGAAACACGACGATCGTCAGGTCGATCTCATCTTCGGTCGCGAAAGCGTCAGTGGAGACCCCCTGCGACCCTCACGCCTTCTTTTCCAATGTCCCGCCGCGGAGCTTCCCGAACGCACCTTGCAACTTTTCAAAAATCTCGAGGCGCAAACCCCGACCGCCCCCAGATCGATTGCGTTTCCACTCACCCCGGCACCACTGCCCGAAGAGAGCCGTGTCTTCCAGCGACTCAGCCCGACGGCAATCAAACAATACCTAGCCTGCCCCTTCCGATTTTACCTGCGCTACGGGCTCGGGATGGAGCGCGTCGAAATCGATAAGCGCGAAATGAACGCCGCTGACTTCGGCAACCTCGTTCACGATTCGCTTGAGAAGTTCGCCCAGGATGAAGAAGCGGCGAACAGCACCGACCCTAACTTTATCAAAAACTTCCTTCACGAAGAGATCGACCGGCAGCTTTCGTTTCAATACGGCAACGAGCTCGCGACCCCTCTTGTGATTCAGCGTGAGTCCGCCCGCAAACGACTCGGGTGGTGGGCCGAAGTTGAGGCCACGCAACGACTTGAAGGATGGAAGATCGAAGAACCGGAAGCCACCTTCGGCACTGACGAGTGGCCCTTCGAAATTGCCGACGTTCTCATTCGTGGACGCATTGACCGGATTGAGTCGCACCCCGCCGATGGCATCCGCGTCATCGACTTCAAAACTTTCTCACCCGGCTCGGGGCGCTCGCGGAAAACCGTCGACACGTATCACCTGAAACCGTTGAAGCGAAACGAGTCGCCTGACGATTTTCCCGATTGGATTCTCGTCGAAGATGACGAAGGCAAGATGCACCGTTGGACCGACTTACAGCTTCCACTTTACCTCCTCGCAATGCAGGAACGAAAAGCCGGCGAACCTTTAACCGCGGCCTATGCCACGCTCGGAAAAGCAGAGTCCGAAATTGCACTCGACGCATGGACCGAACTCGATGAGCGACTCCTCGCCGCGGCGCGAACCTGCGCTGTCGGCGTGGTTGAATCAATCCGCGATCACCGCTTCTGGCCGCCTCATCAAGATGCCCCGCCGTGGGATGATTGTGGAGACCTTCTGGGTCAGAAACCCGACGAGAGCATCGACCCAACAGGGTTAGGTGTGGGACCTAACCCTGTTCAATCGGCATGAGCAGCGACACTTCGATTCCCAACGAAATGATCCTCGCCTCGGCCGGATCTGGAAAGACCTTCCAGCTCACGAATCGCTATATCGCGATCATGGCTCTGCAGTGGAAGAACGATCAACCGGTTCACCCCGAGCGCATCATCGCCGTGACTTTCACCCGCAAAGCAGCGGGTGAATTCTTCTCCGCGATTCTCGTGAAGCTCGCCAAGGCAGCGACCGACCCGGACTACGCGGGCAGTCTCGCCGGAGATCGTGACGATATTCTTTCCCGCGCTCTCACCTCGATGACGCCGGACGATTTCCGCGAACTCCTCCGGATCTTCATTCAAAGAATGCCCCGGCTTTTCCTCGGCACTCTCGACAGTTTCTTCTCTAACATTCTTCGATCATTCCCTGCTGAATTCGGACTCACGACCGAGTTCGAAGTCATGGACGAGTATCGCACCGCGAATGCCATCGATCAGGTTTACGAAGCGGTCTTCAGTCGTCGCCTTGGCACTCCGGAAGCGAACGATGCCGATCAGGCACTTTTCCTCGAAGCCTTCCGTCAGGCGACGTTTGGCAAAGAAGAGTCGAATGTGATCCGCTCGCTCGATGAATTCGTCACGAGCCTGCACCAGTATTATCTGAGCGCGCCCGAGGCGAAGTTCTGGGGCGACCCGACAACCATCTGGAACCGGAATAACAACCGCTGGCTCATTGATGGAATCGAGCCGCTCAAGGAATTTGAACGACTCGAGAAAACATTCGAAGCGGTCCCCGAGCAGGTCAACGAAGGCTATTGGAGCGAATTTCGAGCTGAGATCGAAGAGCATCAAATCGGCACACCTTTCGGCAAGCGGACCAAATACATGGTCCCGCGTTTTCTTGCGGTCTGGGACGACCTTGAAAACGGAAACGCCGCGATCAAATTCAACCGCACCGTGCATGAGTTCGATCCTGTCGCCTGCGAGGCGGTGCGACGTATCACGCAGTGGCTCGTCGGAGGCGAACTCCGCGCCAAGCTCCGGCGAACGCGCGGCGTTTGGGAGCTGCTCCACCTCTACGAGAACACCTATGCTGACCGTGTTCGCCGCCAGGGGCAGCTCACCTTTCAGGACGTCCCCCTCCTTCTTTCCGGACACGAATACGGCGATGAACGCGACGCCCCTCTTCTGACGCAATCGCCGGAGGAGGACGACCGTCTCCGCATGGACTACCGACTCGACGCCCGCTACGACCATTGGCTTCTCGACGAATTTCAGGACACAAACTTCGTGCAATGGAAAGTGATTCGAAATCTCATCGATGAAGTCGTTCAGGACACCTCGGGAACACGCTCCCTCTTTCAAGTTGGCGACATCAAGCAGGCGATCTACGCCTGGCGCGGCGGCGACACCCGTCTCTTCACCGATATCTTTGAGCAATACAACGCGAACGAGGAACGCATCCTCCCGCGAAACCTGAACGTCTCTTATCGGTCCGTCGAGGCGATTCTGGAGCCGGTAAATCAGCTCTTTGGCGATGCTGGCGCCCTCACCGCGCTTGGCTTACCCGACGCGACTGTCGATCGCTGGAAGTGGGAGAATCACGAGGTCGCCGGATTAAATGCCGCACAAAAGGGTTACACGACATTTCTGAATCCCCGCTCGGAAGACGAAGGATCAAAACCTGATCAGGACGATCTTTTTGCTTTGGTCAGGGGCGTCCTTGAAGAAGTCCAACCCACCGAGCGAGGCATCAGTTGCGCAATTCTCGTGCGAAGCAACGCCCGTGGAAATGATCTCATCGATGACCTCCGCGCCCATCTCGATATTCCCATCGTGAGCGAAGCCGATCAACACATCGCGACTGACAACCCTGTTAACCTGGCGCTTCTGAGTCTCTTCCAACTCGCCGCTCATCCCGGTGACCGCTTCGCGTGGGAGCACCTCAAGATGACGCCGTACGGAACAACCATCAGCCGCGACGAACTCACCGCAGCAGGACTCGCCCGACGCACCGCAAGTGACCTCTACCGAACTTCTTTCGAGGAAGTCACACGCCGCTTCGTCGAGGCCCTCGCCGAGTCGGCCCCGACCCCGTTCGATGAGTTCACGCGCGGACGCATCGAAGCCTTCGCTCTTGCCGCCCGTCTCTTTGACGAAACGGGGAGCCGCGACCTCGATGATTTTCTTGCCTACGTGAGCCGCCACACGACCCGCGAAGCCGTCGATGACAATGCGGTGCAAGTGATGACCTATCACAAGTCAAAAGGTCTCACTTTCGATATGGTGATTCTTCCCGACCTCAGGAGCGACAGCCTCACCTCGGTGCGTCTCGACATCGGCGCAAAGACGAACGAAAGCCGCGAGATCGAATGGGTTCTCGACATGCCCGGCAAAGACATTGTCGCGGCAGATCCTGTTCTCGGGGAATTTCTCGAAGAAAAGGAAGCCGAGTCCGCTTACGAATCGCTCTGCCTCTATTATGTCGGCATGACGCGCGCACGCTACGCGAACTACCTCATTGCTCTTCCGCAGGGACCAAAGTCGCGTTCCAGAAATTTCGTTAAACTCCTCGAGGATACCGTCGCCGGAGAGCCGGAAGCATGCACCTTCGGCAACGTCGCCGCTGATCTCCTTTTCCAATCTGCGCCGGCAATCAGTGATCGAAACTGGTTCGAGGAAGTTCAGAAAAAAGAGGAAGCGACGGAAGAAGCTCGCGAAGAAAAGTCAGCCAAGGAACCAGAGCCGCGCTTTCGGCCCCGCCGACGAACGCCAAGCGGGTCGGAAAATTCCGTCGTCACCGCTGCTCAGATCTTTCATCCCGGATCAAGCGAAGCCCGCGAATTCGGCACTCAGGTCCACGAGCTCTTCGAAGAGATCGAATGGTGGACTCCAAAGACCCTAAGCGCCCTCGAGGCGAGTCGGCCCTCCGATTGCCCTGCTCTGGAACAAGTGCGCCAGAGTCTTTCATCAGCCGAGAATCAAGCCGCACTTGCAAAGCCTTCTTCCAACGCCGCCGTCTGGAGGGAAAAAAGCTTTGAAGTCCTTCTCGAAAATGAGTGGCTCTCCGGCACCTTCGACCGCGTCACAATTGAAAAAGACGGAAACGGAGAACCGACTGCGGCCGCAATCCTCGATTTTAAAACCGATCGAGTCGCCGCTCCGAAAGACATCGAAAAAGCCATCGCGGTCTATCGCCCGCAGTTGGAAACCTATCGGCGGGTGCTCGCGCTCATGCTGGGCCTCCCAACGGAAAAGATCACGGCATCGCTTCTTTTCACGAGACTCTCGAAGCTCGTGGAGCTGTGACTCTCGAACTAAGCATTCCAATTTGGTTCGACATTGCCAACGAAGCGCTTGAGAATCACGAGGACTCAAAATGAAATCGATCCAATCACAAGTCAGCGAAGAGGAATGGGCTCTGCGAGTCGAACTTGCGGCAGCCTATCAAGTTTTTGCTATGTTAGGGTGGACCCATCTCATCCACACTCACATCACGGTCAAGGCACCGGGTGACAATCAATTTCTCATCAATCCCTTCGGGCTGCTTTGGGAAGAGATCACGGCGAGCTCTCTCATCAAAGTCGATGCCGCTGGTCAAATCCTCGACCAGGGTTCAACCGACTACGGGATCAATCCGGCGGGGTTTAAAATTCATTCCGCAATCCACACCTCCGAGAGAAGGTCGAAATGGGTCATTCACATTCATGTTCCGGAAATCGTCGCGGTCTCGAACCTCACCGAAGGATTAATCCGCGGTTTCTCGACCTATTCGATGGATCTCGGCGCCATTTCTTATCACGGCTACGATCATGCGACGAATGAGACAAATGACGTCTGCGAACGAATGGTCTCAGATTTCGGGCCGACAAACAAAGTGCTCCTCTTAAGAAATCATGGATCGATCACTGTTGGTGATACACTTCACGAAGCCTTCTTTCTAACCTATCAACTCGTCGAAGCTTGCCGGGTCCAGTTGCTGACTCTTTCGGCAGCAAAGGCCAAATCCGACTATTCCGTGGTGCCCGATAAAATCGTGCAGGAAACCTACGAGATCGTGCAAGCGAAATACACCGGCGAAGACTTTGGAAAACTGGAATGGGAAGCGGCGAGACGGCAGATGGAAGCAAAAGCGGGCCTTGCTTATCAGAGTTAAAATCATCAGTCACTGAACGCGCCATGACTCGGCCCCTCCGCCGCCTTGCCTGAAACGTGATTTCGAGCGACCCTAAAGCATGTCTGCTCAGCGCTTCCGAACCACTGCCGGTGTTCTCTTAATTCTGAGTTCGGCTTCGTTGTCCCACGCCGATACATGGCCACAATGGCGAGGTGAAAGCGGTGATGGTATCTGGCGCGAGACGGGTCTCATCCAGTCTTTTCCCGCTGAGGGATTGCAACGAGCCTGGACCGTTCCGGTTGGTCCCGGATACAGCGGACCAACCGTCTCCGATGAACGGGTCTATCTCATGGATCGCGGGCTCGATCCCACCTCCGGAGAAGAAAGAGTTCTCTGCTTTGACCGTCACACCGGAGAGACGATCTGGACTTTTCCCTACCTCTGCGTTTACGAAAATGTCTCCTACGATGCCGGACCACGAGCCTCGGTCACGATTGCCGACGGCATCGTCTATGCGCTCGGGACGATGGGTCACCTGCACGCTCTCGACGAGGAAACCGGTGAAGTCATTTGGAAGACCCACCTCGTGGATGAATTCGAAGCCGAAATTCCGACCTGGGGCGTTTCGGCTGCACCTCTGATCATCGGAGATCGTCTCCTCGTGCAATCCGGTGGCACCACCGGTCCCAGTTGCCTCGCTCTCGATGCGAAGACCGGGCAGGAAATCTGGCGCGGACCTGCTGATCGCATGTCGTATTCCGCTCCGACAATCGTGCCTGATGATTCCGGAACGGTCCTCGTCTGGACCGACTCGACGCTCCGCTCATTCTCCATCGCCGACGGCACCGTGACCTGGGAGATCGAATCCCCGAAAGTGAAGGCGTTCGCCGCAAGAGTCCAGTCACCCGTTTTCAACCGGGAAGGAGACTCTTTTCTTCTCTCCGATTTCAATGACGGCACCCGCCGCTTCGACCGCAAGGGCGAGGGCTGGACTGAAGTCTGGCACGTCCGCGGAAAAAACGAACGCAACACAGAAGGACTTCATTCCCTCAAAAGCTCGCCCCTTTGGATTAATGACCATTTCTACGGCATGGACAGCTACGGCACGCTCCGAGGGCTGTCGGCGGTCGATTCGACAAGAATTTGGGAAACCGAATCCATAGTCCCCCTGACCCGCTGGTCTACCGCTTTCATGGTTCGCGAAGCCGAAGAGGGAAACCGAGTCTGGATGTTGAACGAAATCGGTGAACTCATCATCGCAGACCTGACTCCGGAGAAATTTCAGGAGATTGACCGAACCCTCCTGATCGAGCCAACTCAAGAAGCCAAGCAGCGAGACTACCTCATCGTCTGGAGCCATCCCGCCTTCGCCCACCGCCATCTCTACGCCCGGAACGACAAAGAACTCATCGCCGTTTCGGTGGCTGATGATGGGATGAATGCGAGTAAAAAATAGCGGGGAGCTCTTGTTCCTCCTCTAGACGCAAGAGCTGTAGCTTAGCATGTCTGCGCTTGACGGGTTTTACTCACTTCTCTTGTCCGCTGTCGAATCCGCGGAGGTCACGTATTTGCATGGGTGACTTGCCCACCCTCTCCCGCTAACCTGAAAGGCATGAAGCATCGTGGATACCTGAGACCAGTCTTGCAAACCGCCGTGACGATTCTTCTCTCAAGCATCGCAGTTTTTAACCATGCGAATTCGACAGAGGAAGAAGACAAAGGACTATTGGCCGGGGCTTCTGTCACGAACATCGACCCACCGAAGCTTCCCGTCATTCAAAACGGAGGCTTCAATCAGAAGATTGCTAATTCCGTGTCGCAGTCACTCTTTGTGCGCAGCCTCGTCCTCGCGAAGGGATCAGAGAAAGTCGCGATCTGCGTGGTTGATACCTGCATGATGGATCGCGAATTTTGTGACCGCGCCAAGAGCATCGTTTTGAATGAGCTTGGAATCCCCGTCGATCGCATCCTTCTCTCAGCGACTCACACCCACACCGCCCCCTCGGTGATGCGCTGCCTCGGTTGTCCTCCTGATCCAGACTACCCCGACTTTCTTGTCCCGAAGATAGTTGAATCAATTACTGAGGCGAATGCTGCCCTTGAGCCGGCAGAAGCAGGATCGATCATCGCCGATGCCGGCGACTTCACAAACACAAGGCGTTGGATCTATTTACCGCATAAAGTGCGTTTCGATCCATACGGGAACCGCACGGTACGAGCCATGATGCACCCGGGCCATGAGAACCCCGATACCGCCGGTCCATCCGGGCCGGAAGATCCCGATCTGACTCTGCTATCGATCCGTAGTCGAGAGGGGAAACCGCTCGCGGTCCTTGGAAATCTCTCCCAGCATTACTATGCCCGCGGCTCCCTTTCCTCCGGCTACTCCGGAACCTTCTGCCGTCTTCTCGAGGAAGAATACGGTGACGGCTTTGTTGGGCTGATGTCTCAGGGAACGAGCGGCGACTTACAATACATTGACTACTCGCGCCCCAGGTCAGCATGGCCTTTCATGAGCGCGAAAGATCCCTACGAAGCCTACTGTCGCGCCCTCGCCGATCTCGCAATCGAAGCGTTGCGCAAGGTGGAATACCGCTCTGATCCAGAGCTTGCCATGGCAGAGGCAAAACTGACTCTCGATCGCCGACTTCCTGACAAAGAAAGAATTGCCTGGGCAGAACCGATTGTGAAGGGAATCGGTGAAAGGCTCCCCGAGGGCCGCGTCGAAGTCCTTGCGAAAGAGGTCTTTTGGATTCAGGAAAACCCATCCGAGGAGCTTATTCTACAAGCCATCAGGTTGGGAGATTTCGGGATTACCGCCCTTCCCAACGAAGTCTACGGACTCACCGGTTTAAAGCTGAAAGGACAGAGTCCTCTGCCGACGCTAATGAATATCGAACTGGCGAATGGATCTGCCGGCTACATCCCCCCTCCAGAACAACATTACCTTGGCGGTTACACCACATGGCCCGCTCGAACGGCAGGACTTGAAGTTAACGCAGAACCTAAAATCGTTGAGACAACGCTAGGTCTCCTCGAGAGAATTTCCGGTTCACCGCGTCGCACCATTGTGGAAGATCAATCAGGAAGGCATGCCGAGAGACTATCAGTGCTGGAACCGGATGCCTGGTGGCAAATGGGTATTCACAGCGGAAGTCTCGTGCCCGATGCCAGTGGCAATGAAACCATCGGAGAGCTTGAACCCGGTTATGCTCTATACTTGGACGGCCCAACCGGAAAAAATGGAGAGTTCAACGCGACCGACCGGAAAAACAGAGCGATTCACTTCGCCGGGGGAAGGATGCGCAGTGATCTCCCCGCGCTGAATCACGGATCAAACTACAGCGTCAGTCTTTGGTTTTGGAACGCCATGCCACCCGACGTCCGCGCCATGACCGGTTATTTTTTCGGGCTCGGTCAGGATCAAAACGGCCAAGCCTGTGACCAAATCGGAATCTCAGGGACGGCAGGTGGAAAGCCCGGACGATTGATCTTCTACAACGGAGATTCCAAGGGCGAAATTGCCAGGGGTAATACTCTTCTCGGGGAGCATCGCTGGCATCATTTACTTTTCGTTCGTAGAGGCGAAACCGTTCGCGCTTATCTGGACGGATCAGCCACACCGGAAATTGAGGCAAAGATAACCGATACCCGCCCTGAGAAATCCACTTCTATTTTTGTCGGCGGCCGTAGCGATGGAAGGTTTAACTTTGAGGGCAAAATTGATGAGGTCGCGGTTTTCTCCCGCGCCCTTTCAGCTATCGATAACCAGTTTCAAAGAGAATCAAAAACCAACGTTATTTTCATCGGGATCGACGATCTTCGACCGGAACTGCATTGTTATGGAGCGAGCCATATCAAGAGCCCTAACATTGATCGACTTGCATCGGAGGGCATTCTCTTTGAGAGAGCCTATTGTCAGTGGGCGGTGTGCATGCCTTCACGTGCCAGCTTACTAAGCGGGTTGCGGCCCGACACCTTCGAGGGCAAATCAAACCTCTTCCGCAAGATTGTCCCCGAAGTTGTGACTCTGCCACAGCACTTCAAGAACCATGGCTACTTCACCCAGTCATTTGGAAAGGTCTACCATGGCGCATGGAAGACCGCCTACGTGGGGAATTCTTTCCAGGATCCCGAGTCCTGGTCGACGGAGCGCTGGGCCGCGAGTCCTCAGTACTATTTTTCGCCGGAAGGAATGAAGGCAGCGAGAGAACACTTTCTGAAGTCCAATGACAAATTCCTGAAGAAGGTGAATCGCGATCCCGATAATCCTCATCAGTGGAAGGATCATTTCGTGAGGGGTTTCGCCACCGAAGCACCCGATGTTGCCGATTATATCCCAGCCGATGGCGCGACTGCAGAAGCTGCTCTCAACAAACTTCGGGAGATTCAATCCTCAAACTCGGGGCAGCCCTTCTTTCTCGCGATCGGCTTTTCCAAACCGCATCTTCCCTTTGTTGCTCCGAAGAAATATTGGGACCTCTACGATCCAGACCTGCTACCACCTCTCCCTATTCCGGAACCTCCCAAGGGAGCGCCCTCATTTGCTGTGAGCCCCGGACCTAACGAGTTGAATCAGTATCTGGAAAAGGCCCATGGATTAGTGCCTCCCGAACGAGCCAGCCATCTACGTCACGGATATGCCGCATGCGTCAGCTACATCGATGCCCTCGTCGGAAAACTTCTCGATGAGTTGGAAGTTCTCGACCTTCGGAAGAATACCATCGTCGTTCTCTGGTCTGATCACGGCTACAAGCTGGGCGAATTTGGTGCCTGGGCAAAGCATACCAATTTCGAAATCGACACGAGAGTGCCTTTGATCATCAGTGCACCTCATCTCCCCAAAGGCGAAAAAAGTATGGCCCTGGTAGAACTTGTCGACCTGCATCCCACCCTCAGTGAGCTCGCAGGGTTACCAATTCAACCGGGAGCGGAAGGCGAAAGTTTTTACACGAATCTCACTAATCCCGAAGCCGAAGGGCAGGACGCTGCCTTCAGCCAATTCCCGAAGGGAAATTACATGGGTTACTCGATTCGAACCGCGACCCATCGTTACACCGAATGGCGAGACGAAAGCGGTGAGGCTCCATTCTCGGAGCTCTACGAGTATGGAGAAAGTGGGATTGAAGAGATCAATCTCGCGGAAGATCCTGCCTATGAGAACACCCTTGAAGATCTTCGAAGCCGACTGCGCGAGGAGTTTCGCTAAGTTCCTACTGTCCCACCCCAAACGTCGCGAGCAATTTAGGCAAACCCACCCAGGCGAAAAAACCAAGGATGATGATCAGCATGAGCGAAGTCCACCAGCGGTTACGCAGGGACTGACCAACCCACGCGGCGCGCCCGTTCAGGAGCAGGAGCGTAAGGGCGACCATCGGCATGACGAGCGCTCCGAAAACCGAATAGACTTTTTGAACAATTTGGAAATCGTAACCGAGACCGAGGAGAGGCACGAGGGCAAGGGCGATGAGATAGCCTCGATAAGCCTTGCCCCGAGTGTCGACTTGGTAGGGTTCAAACTGATCCGGAGAAAGCGATTTCTTATTCGACTGAAGATGCCAGAAATCAGCGAAGAGGTATGGAATTGCCTGCCACACCCCAAGGAGACTACTGAAGACCGCCGCCCAGGCACCGGCGAGGAAGAGGATCTCAACTGAGGGGTGTGTCTTTTCACCAACCCGATCTGCAAGATCAACGACAAGCGTCGCGCCCTTACCACTGAGCTGTAGCCCATCAGAGAGGACGACCATGGCAATACCGAAGAGTGCCATCAGAAAATAGCTGATCCCGATATCCCAACGACAGAGGCTAAGGTCTTTGGGACCGGAGCGATGCTTCTCACGAATCCAATATCCGTAGCATAGCACTGTGAGAGTACCTCCGACTCCACCCATAAGCGCGAGAGTCCAGGCGACGCCTTCGGGATGATCAGGGATTTGTGGAATTGTCAGGCCTCGTAGAACTGCACCCCAATCGGTCCCAACCGATACTCCGGTTGCGAGGACAATGACAATCATGATCGCCACGAGCGCGGCCATAGTTCTTTCGAGAAAGCGAAAGCTTCCGATCCAGACGAGAGCGAGACCGAGAAGAGAATGAAGGATGCCAAAGACGATCTTCGCAGTGGAGGCTTCATTGAAAATCGGGAAAAGGGCATGGGTCGCGACGCCACAGGCTCCGATGAGTGCAGTCCCGACGACGAAAGACCAGAGGAGCAGGTAGCAGAGAAAACCCCACCTGATTGCCGGGCCAAGACGAAGAACAGCCCCTTCAAGTAGTGTCGTCTCCGTCGCAAGTTGCCAGCGCGCCAGCCCCTCCGTAATGATATATTTAAAAAGTGCTCCAAGCACAATCGCCCAGAGCACCGCGACGCCGAGATTCATTCCGGCGAAGGCACCGCCCGCTAGATCTCCAGCTCCAACCCCGGTAGCCGCGAGCATAAGCCCGGGACCAATAAAAGCGAGGAGTGGCAATCGAGCGCCGGAAGACTTGTCGTTCATGAAGGAGAATGCTGATTTGGAAACAGAAAAGTAGCAAGGCAAGATCAGGTCCCGCTTTCAGGCATCAACCGGGCCAAAGCAATCTGATCGCCATCAATAAAAGCGCGACATACAGCGCACTGCGAATCCAGTTTTCGCCCTTGAGGACACTGAGTTGTGAACCGATCCAACCTCCGATTGAATTCCCAACAGCAAGAGCTAAACCGGGAAGCCAGAGAACCTGTCCTCGTGAAGCGAAAATGATGAGAGCGGCAAGAGTGAACACCCCCACGATGAAAACTTTGTGCATATTCACCCGAACGAGATCGAGGCCGAGGACGCGATGCAGCGCAGCCATGAGAAGAAACCCAACACCGGCCTGAATAAACCCCCCGTAAAATCCGACGATTACCATGGCGACATGCCCAAGGATGAGCTGGCGGCGTGAGGGGCTCTTTTTCTCCACTGATTCCAACTCGTGTCCCCCCGAGGAAGCCTTTTTTGCCTTCAATACCCTCTGCACGGTCATGAGAACGATGACTCCAATGAGGACCAGGCCCAGCACCCGGTTGAAAAGTTCGCCCCGCACCATTGTACCTAAAAGAGCCCCGCAAATCCCCCCGGGCAAAGCGGCGAGAGCGAGAGAGAGACTAAGCTTCACGTCAGAGAAGCCGAGAGTTCGAAAACCCCCAACCGCAGTCACATTCTGTGCAAGAATCGCGACACGATTGGTGCCATTGGCCACCGCGCCGTCCAGACCGAGAAAAACCATCGCGGGCAAGGTAAGGAGAGAGCCTCCTCCAGCGAGAACATTCAGTGTGCCCGCAACAACTCCGAGAACGGCGAGAAGAAAATAATGCCACAATTCCATGACCCAGCCATCCTAGCCGCATTTCGCAATTGTGCTGGCCGGAACCGGAGGAAACCGCAATTCATTTCACATCGAGAGTTCGACCGCTGCTCTCCCTCTCTGCTCTGAAATACGATCACTCTCTATCAGCCTACCTTCAGAAAGTGCAGTTGCCTTGAGCTCGAACTTCCGCCTCTTAGATTCTCTATTTTCTTAGCCCTTACAAGACAATCAACATCGGTTGATCTCTAAGGTGAATTTTTGCCATTTCGGTGCCAAAACCGCCATTTTGAAGAATCAGTATTGCCTCACATTCTCCGCTCTGTTATATGCATTTCATATAGAACTAACTTCTTCATACGGTGTACGAGAAATACCCAATCACAGGAATCACACAATCCTATCGGCACACGAGGGAAACACCCACGGTGGTGATGCCTATGCTGATCGTATTTCTGATCGCCGCGATGGCCATTTTCTTCGTGAAATCGAAGCCGACGGAATCGGCTAAGCCACAGGAAATGGTGAGTGTGAAAGAGGAGGTGCTGAGTCCAGAGTCGGAAGCACCTACGGGGGTCAAAGACTTCGACCCCTCCTCCGACATAGAAGGAACGGAATCAGAAGTCGAGGTGGACGTAACCCCGGACAAAGAAGCGGCTCAGGGAATCAATACCGTCTCTGCGCCCCCCGAATCGACAGGAGAATTCACTGCCTGGATGTCCCCTCTCGCACTCGATACCTACATACGTCTTAAAAACGAAGGCTACAGCGAAAGCTTCTGGCAGCGTGGACATTGGATTACTGCAGTGGAAGGCCGTTGGGCCAACGGGAGCCATGAATTTAGAATCGCGCTCGATAGAGTTCCTGACCTGAATCGCTGGCAGTGGCAATACCGAGTGAATCAGTCCACTTCGGATTTTGCGAACGCTTCGAAAAATTTTGCCGAGCGCGGGTTCCAACTGGTTCAGACCCAAACTTTCACGGATCCTGATGGTACGACGAAGATCCAAGCCGTCTGGCAGCGAGATTTTTCCGCGACTGCCCCCGTTGTTGAGATCAGCACGCCGACAGTGCCATCGACAAGTTCACCTGAGGCGCTTGACGTCAATAATCTGCAATTCCGCTAAGCGAGCGGAGCGACAGAAAGGGGAGCGTCCTCGGCACGTCTAACCAATCAAATCCTCGATCACAGTGCCTCCAAACTGCGAGAGCTGCTTGAACCTTCCAGCGTGAAAATAGGTCAGCTTGTTATCGTCGAGCCCCAGCATTCGCAGAAGGGTGATATGAAAATCGCGGACGTGATGGACATTTTCCACCGCCGTCGCTCCGATCTCATCGGTCGCACCGATCGTGTGACCGGCTTTGCATCCACCACCTGCCATCCAGACAGTCATCGCATCGGGATTGTGGTCACGCCCATATGCTGTGCCGCCGCTGCGAACGCCGTTGTCCGGAGTTCGTCCAAATTCACCCATCCAAACAATCAAGGTATCATCGAGCATGCCACGATCCTTTAGATCCTTGATCAACGCTGCGATCGGCTTGTCGACACGTGGAATGAGCGAGCCATGCGCCTTTTCAATGTAGTCATGTGAGTCCCACGAGCTGACGTAGAGTTGTACGAAGCGAACTCCCTTCTCGACCATCTTCCGGGCAAGGAGACAACGGCGACCGACCTCATCAGTCGGATCCTGACCGATGCCATACATCTCTTTCGTCTTTTCAGATTCGCCGTCGATATTGACCGCTTCGGGCACCTCAGTCTGCATCCGATAGGCGAGCTCGTAGTTCTTCATCCGCGCGACAAGATCATCGTGCTCCGGATGCCAGCTTGCATGTCGTTCATTGAGCTTCGCAAGGAAATCGAGATTCTTTCGCTGGTGTTCCGCCGTGATTCCCTTCGGTGGCTTGATGTCGAGAATCGGAGACCCTTTTGGACGAAGTGGCGTTCCCTGGAAACTCGTCGGAAGATACCCGTTCCCCCAGTTCGCAGCACCACCCTGGGGCTGCGCCAGCTCCGGCAAAACCACAAAACCGGGAAGGTCTTCATTCTCACTTCCAAGCCCATAGTTGACCCAGGCGCCGATCCCCGGATCACCGCCGAACTGATTACCCGTGTTGGCCTGGTAGTTCGCGGTCGGGTGGTTGACCGAGTCCACCTGCATTCCGCGGAAGAAGCACATATCATCAGCGCAGTCTTTCAGGTTTTCCCATAGCGTGCACATGTCCGCACCACTCTCTCCTGCTTTGATGAAATCAAAGGGCGACTGAACGTAGTAGCGCTTGCCGCTCGACATCGCGGACTGCTCTGCGCCTTCGCGAGTGAATTCCTTCAGGTGTAAATCCTTCAACTTCGGCTTGGGATCGAAGGTGTCCATGTGGGACGGACCGCCCTCCATGTAGAGGAAAATGCAATGCTTCGCCTTGGCCTCCGGAAAATGTAGCGCCTGGGCACCCGGCCCGGGATACGCCTGAGCCTGACGGGCAAGCATCGAGGTGAAAGCAATGCTTCCGATGCTGGACCCAAGTCCATACATAAAATCGCGTCGTGTCTTCATGGGAGGTTCTAGTAGATGTAGACAAATTCGTTGGAGTTCAGAAGCGCGAGACACAAATCGGCAAAGCCACGGGTTCTCGCATCCACTTCATGCGGTTGCAGATCGTGCACGTAGCTCTCGTAAACCCGTAGTTTTTCATCGAAGGAAAAGAGTTCACCGGTTCGTTCATCGGCAGCGCGCCGAGTGATTTCAGTAGGATACGATCTCGGCTCAAAAGTGATACCTTTCTGAACTTCGGTCATCTCCTTCCAATGTTGGATCGAGGCCTCGATTTCGGCCTGCACTGGTTGCCGTCCATAAGCCAACATGAAAGCGCGACGCACCGCCATTTCATCGGATTGCCCGCCCCTCTCTTTCAAGACACGATCCGCAAAGGCAATCGCCCGATCGAGCGACTCCTCGCTGTTAAAAAGCGTGAAGACTTGCGGCGTAATATTTGAGGCATCTCGCATCTCACAGGAAAGGTCTGGAGTAGGCTGATTGAAGACCTCAAGAAACGGATCACGCTGGCCTCGCGTTTTATGAGCATAGATCGTTCGACGATTGCGATCCTCGGGCTTCGGATTCGGAACATAGCTCGGCGCGAAGGTACCCATTATCATGCGCGGCTGCAACGCGGCCTCCATGTTCATGTCAGGGCGAATCGGAATGCCACCTGCCTCCCGACTCAGCTCTCCCGAAACAAGGAGCATCGAGTCTCTCATTTCCTCGGCAGAGAGACGACGTGGCGTGAACGTCGCGTAGCTGATTCCTTCCGGATCCTTTTCTTGAAGAAAACCCGGAGACGAAAAGTTCGTCGAACGACGATAGGCATCGGACTTCATGATGAGGCGATGCATCGCTTTAACGGACCATCCCTGCTCAATGAACTCGGCAGCCAGCCAATCGAGGAGTTCCGGATGCGTCGGCTTCTTTCCGGTCGCACCGAAATTGTTCGGGTTTCCCGCGATGGCTTTGCCGAAGTGATACTGCCAAACGCGATTCATCATGACACGCGCCGTGAGGGTATTGTCAGGGTCCGTTATCCAGTTAGCCAACGCGGTGCGACGACCACCCACGGTTTCGGGGATCTTATATTCCAACCCACCTGGAACCGCACTGAGCACTGCAGGCTTCACCGGATCGGTCGGGGAGAACGGATCACCGCCGCCGAGAATCGCAGTCGCCTCAAGATCGCCTTCCTTCATGGGGTTCTTGGGCATCTCAATCCGGCCGTAGTTCCCTTTCGGCGTTCTCGTCTTCCCATTGTAGACGGTGTAGGCGACTGGCTCGTAGCGATCCAGTTCCCACTTGAATCGATTCGTCCACTTGTTCGTGATCGGTCCGAGCGCGAACTCCTCAGGCTTCTCAAAGAGCTTTCCTGTCGGAAGTTGATCTCCCTTGAGGCCTGCCTTCTTTGCCTCCTTCACAGACTGGTAGGGAAGCCCCTTCTTCTTGAACCATTTCGCCTCGTAGAATTCCTGTCGCTCGGCGAGCATTGCTTTGCGCTTGTTGTTGTCCGCAATTCTGAGCTGGTGAAGAGCCTTATCTTCCTTCATCCCGCTTAGATTCTCTTCCGGGATCCAATCCGTCTCGACCTCGGCGAACTGAGTCGTCGAGAAAATCGCCTGCATCGAATAGAAGTCTCGCGTCGGGACGGGATCGAACTTGTGATCATGGCACTTGGCGCATTGCAGGGCATGAGCGAGGAACACCTGCCCAACGGAATCGGTGACATCATCGAGGAAGAGCTGACGGGTCACTCTCGCGACACTCATCCCGGTGTGCTCCCAGGATCCCATTCGCAGAAAACCGGTCGCGACCAACGCTTCAGGATCTTTGCGATTGGAAATTTCATCTCCGGCTAATTGTTCGCGCACGAATTCGTCATAAGGCTTCCCTTCGTTGAAGGCCCTAATCACATAGTCACGGTAGCGCCAGGTATTCGGCCGCTCGTAGTCGTTGGCAAAACCTGCGCTATCCGCATACCGAACTACATCGAGCCAGTGACGTCCCCACTGCTCACCATAGTGAGGGCTCTCGAGAAGTCGGTCGATCAGATCGCTCCATGCCTGGGACGAATCGTCCTCCCATGCGATGAGAAACTGATTCACTTCAGCAGGCGTCGGCGGCATTCCCAGCAAGTCAAACGTGGCGCGGCGAATGAGGATTCCGGGCTCGGCTTCCGCTGCTGCCTCGAGTCCCATCTCTTCAAGTTTGGCGTTAATAAAAGCGTCGATCGGATGAGACTCCTCCGGTGAAACCTCGGGGCGCACGAGCGGCTCATAGGCCCAGAGATCCTCAGGCTTATAACGGCGATTCTGCCAGTCGTCAGAGAGAGCCTCGGACAGTTCCATTTGAATCCCCTCGGAATACTTTTCCTGGATCATGTGGACCCGTTCGTCATCAGGCCACGGCGCCCCCTCGCTGATCCAGTCTCGAATGTGCCACTGCTGCTCCTCGCTCAAAGCATCCGCTGCTTTCGGAGGCATCTCGTAATCTTCCTCTGTTCGTGTGGTCGTGAGGTAGAGAAAGCTCTCCTCCCCCTTCCCGGGAATAAGGACATCCCCGGCAAAATAATCGCCGCCCTTCAGCATCGCTTCACGGGTGCGCATGTCGAAGTCACCTTTCAGTTTGTCCGGCTCATCGCCATGACAGGCGTTACACCTCTCCGCGAAGAGTGGCTTCACGTGCAGCGCGAAAAGCTTTTCACCTTTCGAGATTTCCTCACCAAACAATAAGGCGGGGAAAAACGATGCCAGAAACAGGGGGGTAAATTTCATGGTTTTCCGTTGTCGTAAATAGCTCGAATCTCTCTTGCAGAGAGAGGAGCTTTATAAATAGCAAACTCATCGATGCGACCATTCAGCGTTCTGATCACATTCTCCCAAATAGGCTCACTCCAGTTACCGAGGTCGGCTTCCCCAATGCGAAACTGAGCCAACGGTTTCTCCATGTTCGTTCCGCCACTGAACCCGACTGGCTCGCCATTGATGTAGTGAGTCACTCCTCCGCTGCCCGGCTTGACCGTCGTCGCGAGGTGATGCCACTGACCACTTTTCCCGGTATCCCAAAAGTGATCTGAATAGAATCTTCGATTGTGTTTGGGGATATCTTCGACCCCCATCGGGCTGGAAGCAAAATGCAGAGACCCTAACGACGAAACCTGCCAGTGAAATTCATACTCATCGAAATTGTCGGTGAGAAAGAGTGAATTCAAATGGCGATCGAGCGCATCGAAACGCACCCAGGCAAACAGGGTAAGTCCTTCATACTCACCCGGGATATCAAAGCGAACGCGATCTCCTTCCAAACGAAAATCCAAAGCCGTCTTGTTTCCCCAGCGTCCCTGCGCCACCCGGGCTCCGACGATTCCGCCATCCAACTCTGAACCGGAAGACGCCCTGTTTTTGAGGCGGCGCGAAACAGGTGTCAGGTTTTCGAAATCGTAGTAGGCAATGAGCCTGGGATCCTGACGAAGCTCTAAACTCACTTCTTTCCAGTTCGCGTAGCGAAGATCCTCACGACTTCCTGAACCGGCGAAGACGTCCTCGATATTCGGAAAATTTCCCGCTTCGCTGGACGGTTGCCGTGTTGTTCTCCCATCGACCAAACTCGCGGACTCGCCATCTTTGAGAGACATAGGCTTCCCATCCAAACCGGTTGCAACGACCTCTCCGTCGAAGACGATCAAATCGGCACCGCTCTTTTCATCAACTGCGAGACCAAAGGTCGTGCCCAGATCTTCAAGCAGGACATCACCCGTCTGAATCTCGAATCCCCGCGCCGCAGGCGGCACGTCCGCTTTGAGCCGGCCCTGATTAAGAACCGCTTTTTCAGCCGAGACCAATTCGATTTCGGCCGGGCCGGAAAGACTCACGGAAGCGCCACCATAAAAATCAATCTGTGCGAGGCCCTCGCTCAATCGCAACACGCCGGGCTCGAGAGGGAATCCTTTGCGAATCACCTTCCCCTCCATTTTCTCCCAGACCGCATTCGCCTCGGCCGTGATCACCGCCACGCCACGAGTCTTCGGCGCATTCTCTGCCATCGTCGTCGGCACTGGATTAGTCAGCACCATCCAGAGTGAGACACCCAGCAAACACA
>JARGOD010000042.1:34314-41484 GCA_029210205.1 Verrucomicrobiales bacterium
TCACGATTCATGCGCGGCCTCCTTCTCCAGCCACCTGGCTTTCGATACACTTCAAAAGTCCACCTCGCGCCCGATTGAGCGTTTTATAGAATGCGGTTGCCGACTTTCCGAGAGCTTCCGCGACCTGGTTGAGCCTCACACCAGGCTCGTAGGCCGAAATAACAATCCGACGCTGCTTCTCGGGGAGCTTCTGGAGGCAAATCTCTAGGGCTCGTCGCTCCTGGGCCAGGATCTCGTGATCCTCTGCAGACTCTTCTGCGAGCATGTTCACGAGATCTTCGTCAAAGACATGACGGTCCCGGGCTTTGTCACGTCGCCAGGCAAGCACCTCGAATCGTGCCACGACACAGGCCCACTTCATGAAATTCGTTTCCTGATCATAGGAGTCGAACTTCCGCCAAAGCACGAGGCCTGTGTTCTGCATGACCTCATTAGCGTCATCCCATGAAAAAACGAGTGAGCGCACAAAGGCTCTCAGACCCGGCTCATGACGGGTAAATAACGAGACAAACTGCTCGTATCTTTCATCTGTGGAATCGTTCTGCATGGCCTCTTCACTGGAATACTCCGACCCCTGAAAAGATTGCCCACTTTTTTTGATTTTTTTGCGAGTAAAAAAGGGTGCTATTTATGACCTGTTTTTTTTTGCATAATTTCGGGGCTGGCCTATGAATCAATTCTGCCATGGACCTGCTTGTTCAAAATTTAGTCTCTCCCATCGTGCTGGCCTTCGCACTCGGCATGGTCGCGCGCTGGGTCAAGAGTGATCTAGAGATCCCGGACGCCATCTATCAGGCCCTCTCAATCTACCTCCTTTTCGCAATTGGACTGAAGGGCGGCGTTGCGATTTCGGAGACACCGGCCTCCGATTTAGTGGGCCCGATAAGCATCACTTTGATCCTCGGAGTCATCACTCCGATATCGGCATTTTTTGTTCTTAAATATTTCGGCCGACTCAATCGAATCGATTCAGCCGCCTCGGCTGCCCACTACGGTTCAGTTTCTGCGGTTACCTTCCTCGCCGCGATCGAAGCCTCGAAATTTGCCGGCATTCCGGCTGACGGATACCTCCCCGCGCTCGTTGCGATCCTGGAAGTACCGGGCATCATCGTCGGACTGCTTCTTGCCAAACAAACTCGTGGTGGCGGGATCAAGGCCGCCCTCCACGAGGTCCTCGCCGGGAAGAGCATTTTTCTCCTCATCGGTGGCATGATCATCGGAGGCGTTTGCGGCGCGGCCAAAATTTCTTCCGTCGCACCCTTCTTCATCGATCCGTTCAAAGGAGTGCTCTGCATCTTCCTCCTCGAACTCGGGATGGTTGCAGGACGTCGCATCGTTGACGCTAAAAACGCAGGCTGGCGCCTCATTGTGGCAGGCTGCGTCCTCCCGATGGTTCACGGCCTCCTCGGAACCTTTGGCGGAATCCTCTTCGGCATGTCACCCGGCGGAGCGGCGGTCTTCGGTGCCATGGTCGGCAGTGCCTCTTACATCGCGGCTCCGGCAGCGGTTCGTATCGCCCTGCCAAAAGCAAGTCCCGGGATTTATCTAACGCTTGCCCTCGGAATCACTTTTCCGTTTAATCTCGCCATCGGAATCCCCACCTTCCTGTCCTTCGCTCAGTATCTGGAGGACGTCCTAAAATGAAAGTCCCCCTAGTCAAAGTATCCATCATCACTGAGAGCCTGCTCAAAGACGAGATTATCGAACTCATCCAAAAGCACGGCTCGACCGGCCACACCCTGACCAAAGTCGAAGGCGAAGGATCGAAAGGTCGGCACGCCAGCGATTGGGGCGGTCGGAATGATAAGATCGAAACGCTTGTCAGCACTGAATCCGCCGACGCGATCATGGAGGATCTCTCCGATGAATACTTTGAGGACTACTCCGTAATCGCCTGGCTCGTGGAAGTCACCGTGCTTCGCGGAGACAAGTTTCTCAAGAAGTGAGCTTCGAGGCGTTTCTGAAAAAAGAATCAGAAAGAACGGGCAATCGGGAGTTCGAGCGGAGTAGTCTCCCGAACCCCTCATGAAGAATCGCTCTCTCTTTCCTGTATTACTTCTCCTCGCAATAATACCCTGCGCCTTGCGCGCAGAAGAAGCGTGGAAATCGCTCCCGAAGACCGTGATTGGTCCGAAGATCAATCAAGCGATCGAATCCCATCCCGATCTTGTCTATGCAACCTATGGCGATCGGGAGATGCAGCTCGACCTCTTTCGACCGAAAGGAGTCGAGGGAAAACTCCCTGCTATCATCTGTATCCATGGAGGTGCCTGGTGGAAAGGCGGAAGACTGAACCATGCCCACATCGCGAAGGCTCTTGCTGCCCGGGGATTCGTCACCGCAACAATCTCTTATCGGCTTTCAGGTGAGCTTCCCTTCCCTGCCCAAATCGAAGACTGCAAAGTTGCCGTTCGCTGGATGAAAGCCAACGCGGAGCAATACGGCATCGATCCTGATGCCATTGGCGCGACCGGTTCCTCGGCGGGCGGCCACCTTGCCAACCTCCTCGCCACCTCAGGAGGTGTCACCAAACTTGAAGGCGCCGGCGGAAACACTGACTACTCGAGCACGATCCAGGCTGCCGCACCCATGGGTGCCCAATCCGATCTAGAGACCGAGCGAATCCGCCTTCGCTCATTCGATCCCAAGGCAGCCTTTTATCCCCAATTCCTCGGCGGCACTCAGGAGGAGGTACCCGGGACTTACCAACTCGCCTCCCCGCGTCATCACCTCGATGCCGACGATCCTCCGATCTTCTACCTCACCGGAGAACTGGACGATCCCAGCACCCATGCAGAAGAGACGCGTCGTGACTTGGAGCAGCTTGGCATTTCGACAGGGCTGCACATCTTAAAAGGTGCGCCTCACCCTTTCCTGACAAAACAAAAATTTTTCAGCGAAGCACTCGATGTTCTCGATCAGTTTTTCACGGCTCACTTGAAACCCTGACGCTCGCGTTAGAACCAAGCGTCTCATGCTCTCGACCAAACCCTGTTTAATCCGGTATTTCACGCTCCCTATCTTGGCATTGTCAGGGTTTTTGATCGCGGAAGACCGCCCAAATGTGCTTTTCATCATCGCAGACGATCTTCGGAACGAACTGGGTTGCTACGGGTCGGAGATTGCAATCACACCCCACATTGATGCCCTTTCGGCATCAGGCTTACGCTTTGATCGGGCCTACTGCCAAAAGGCAGTCTGCTGGCCTTCGCGAAACAGCCTCCTTTCAGGACTTCTCCCGGGAAATCTCGGGCAGGCAAATTCGAAGGTGACTTTCCGAGCAAGTCACCCTAACATTACCTCATTACCGCAGCACTTCAAGAACCACGGGTATCATACCTCGAGCTTCGGAAAGATTCTTCACAACGGCCAGGATGATCCTCTTTCCTGGTCGCAGCCGCATTTTGATCCACCGCCGTTGCAGTATGCGAGACCGGAAAACCGGGAGAAACACCCCATCATCAATCGAAGCGTTCCGGAGAATAACATCAACCCACTCTACGAGTCCGCCGAGGTCGATGACGAAGCCTACGAAGACGGACTGACGACAGCGAAGGCAGTCGAGGAACTCCAACGACGCGCGAAGCGGGAGACTCCATTTTTCCTGATCGTGGGATTTCACAAACCTCACTCCCCCTTCAACGCTCCCAAGCGTGACTGGGATCTCTACCCGGACGTCGACATCCCGCTTTCGCCCTTCCCTGCTCATCCGAAGGGCGCGCCTCAGAAACACACCCATCACCCGTCAAACTACCTACGCAGCTTTGCGGAGTTTCCCGCTTCCGGCGAGATCCCGGATGACGAGGCCCGACAAACGCGTCACGCCTACCTTGCCTGCGTCAGCTACATTGACCGCCTCACCGGAAAATTGCTCGACGCACTCGATCAATCCGGACTTCGGGAGAATACGATTATCGTTTTCACTTCCGATCATGGTTATCACCTCGGTGATCAAGCCCTCTGGTCAAAGCACAGCACTTTCGAGCTCGCGACGCGCGTTCCACTCATTTTCTCAGGTCCTGACATTGCGAAAGGGGAAACCACGATGGCACTTGTCGAGCTCGTCGATCTCTTCCCGACTCTCCTCGATTGCGCAAATCTTGAAGTTCCCGTTCATCTCGAAGGGGTGACTTTTTCGCACCTTCTCACTGATTCGAACAAGGAAGGTCGAAAGGCCGCCTTCAGTGAGTATTCTCGCGGAGGCGCTCGCGGGCTCTCAATCCGTAGTCGTGACTATCGCTACACCGAATGGCGCGACTTAAATAACGGTCGAACCGTCGAACGAGAATTTTACGACCTACGCAAGCAGTCAGTGGAAACTAGAAACCTTTCAGGAGATCGTGCTTTTTCTGATCTGATGGAGAAGCACGCCGAACTTCTAAAGGCGCGCCTCGACTGAATGCATCGATCGCTCCGGTTTGATGAGATGATTTTATCGGCGATGGATCAAGCTGAAGGAACCGCGGGAACCTGATGATTTTTCACGATTCGAACCAGCAGAATCACGAGGGAGCCGAGAAGAATGATCGCCGAAAATCCCGAAATCGGAAGCTTGGGATGCTGCCGCATCACTTCGAACCATTGGCTCTGCGTCGCAAAACTATTCGATTTCCACCCTGCGTTGAGAAACATCAGCGATTGTCGACTCAGGGGGGCAGTGGTTTCGAACTTGAAGATCCCGGCACCCTCAGTCAGCTGGTATCCCGTTCCGCCTAAGGCCTCACTACCACTTAGGGCTGGCGTGCAGTAAGCCAACTCGACTCCGTCGGGTAGATTGAGCTGAAATGTCAGAGCTTCGATGGGAAATGACTTAAAGGACTCCGTAATCTCATAGGCCCAATGCGCCATCCCATCGCGGAAAATCCAGTCGCCGTTTCGGGTAATTCGAATGGTGTAGCGATGATCACCCTGATTGAGAAGGACCTCTCCGGATCCACAAACGATGCGGGTGATGCCTTTGTGATCTTCGATTTTGAACGGTTCCGGCTTTCCATTTCTAAGGACCTCTTGAACCTTCATACGATGATCGAGAACCAGATTTCCGAGTCCACGGTAAACCGTGAGGTAGGAAAGAATGGGGCCTCGTTTGATCGTACCGTCATCGGCCAGAGTAATCACAAAATCCTGCACGATCTCAATCTGCCCGGTTCGAAGGATATTGACTGAAATATCAAGAGAACGAATCACCTCTTTCACGACCTCTGCATTAGAGGGCTCGTGACTACGATCCGAAGGCTTAGACTCTGCCCTCGCAGTTAAGGAAGCGAGCATCCAAATCACGGCGATCCCAATCGCAATGGCCGGATTTGGGAAATACTTCATGTCATGAAGATTAACCCGAAAAACAGAAATTATAAAACTTTTAATAATTTCTCATGAATACCACCAAATCCACCGTTGCTGAAAACAATGATGACATCGTCATCTTTGGCTTCCGCGGTAAGCCGACTGACGATCGCATCGACGTCGGGCTCGTAGTAGGCCGGTTTACCGTCACGCCTGAGCGTCTCCATCATCAGATCAGTATCGAGCCGCTCGCTCTCATCGAGTTGATCAGCTCTTGCAACGGCAGCGATGCAGACAGCGTCGGCTTGCCCAAGGGCTTCGGGAAGTGCTTCCTGGAAAATGTTCCGGCGGGTCGTATTGGAGCGCGGCTCAAAAACAGCCCACATCCTTGAGCCCTCATATTTCCGGCGCAAGCCGGTGATTGCCTCTCGAATCGCGGTGGGATGATGCCCGAAGTCATCGATGATCGTGATATTACGACCGGTCACGCCGCGAACCTCCTGACGCCGTTTAATGCCGGAAAACGTGAGCAGCGCTTCGCGAATTTCATCGGGGCTGAGCCCTCCAAATCGAGCAGCAGTGATCGCCATCGCGCTGTTACGGACATTGAATTCACCGTTCATCGGGACGGCATAGCTCTCGCCTTCAATCTCAAACCGGGTGGAATCTGATTGGTAATCGACACCGGTGATGCGGGCTTCACAAGCTTCTGAAAAGCCGACCCGTTTCATCGGAGAGTGCCCTTGCGAGGCGAAAACATCGAGGCAGTTCTGATCGTCACCATTAAGTAAGACAAGGCCGTTTTCGGGAACGAGACGCACCATGTGCCCGAAGGAGCGCTTGATCGCGTCAAGATCATCGAAAATGTCGGCATGATCGAACTCAATATTGTTCACAATCGCGACCTCAGGCAGGTAATTGATGAATTTTGACCGCTTGTCAAAAAAAGCGGAGTCATACTCGTCGCCCTCAAGGACATTGATCTCAGAATCGTTGAATCGAGCGCCCTGGCCCAGATTTCCCGGCAACCCACCGATCACAAATCCCGGATTCCTGCCGGCGGATTCGAAGAGCCAGGCAAGAAGCGATGAAGTCGTTGTTTTCCCATGAGTGCCACTAACGACAAAGTTGCGCTTTCCCCGCAGCACTTGATCACGAAGAAGCTCCGGGAGAGAAATGTAATGCAGCTTTCGACGCATGACCTCCTCCACTTCGGGATTTCCGCGGCTTTGTGCATTTCCGATGACAAACAAATCGACGTCGTCAGAAAGGTTCTCAGCTTTGTAGCCATTCAGAATTTCAATCCCGCGGCTCTCGAGGAACGACTTCATCGGATCATAGACCTGAGCATCCGAACCGGAGACACGATACCCGGCGTCACGAAAGGCGGCCGCGACCGAACCCATTGCGGTCCCGCAAATCCCCATGAAATAGAGGTGTTTCGCTTTTTCTGAACTGTCACTCATCGCACAAAAGACCGGCCTGACATGGCGGGAAGCGCTTGTTTACGACGAAATTCCCGCCGTCGCAATGTCTTTCCCCATCTGCGAAGAGATGCCGGAGAGACATAAAAAGAAGAGAAAACGAAACTCAGTTGATCGAAAAGCATGATGACACGTCGTTTCATTACGGTTCTTATCGCAAAAAACTGGGCGCTAACACGCGATTGACCCGCGAAAAGACCCGAACGAACCTATCTTCTATGAGCACGTTTGTGAAACATCAGAGCCCCAAGCCGAAAGGCGTGAAACTGGCCATTTTCCTCGGAATTGTCTGGTTAGTTCTTCTCGCCATCATGTGGTTTGCCTACCGGAACAGCGAAGGCGACGGCGGCGGCATCATGAATTTTATCGGTCGATTCCACATTCTGATCGTACACCTTCC